>URTL01000069.1 GCA_900550785.1 uncultured Collinsella sp.
TAAGGTCTATGCCGCCTCGCTTCAAGGCACCTTGCTCGCTCTGGCGGGTTTTCGCTGTCGGTAACGAATCATCGGCTATTTCGTTGCTGGTCAATATAAGATATTGATTTGCGTTAAACGGAATTCGATTGTTCTGAGGGTAGGGGATTGATTTGGGTCGTGCTGGGGATATGACGACGCCTTTGGGTTGGCGGCTGGGTGTTGCTGGTGGTGTGGCACTGGTTGTGCTGCTCGTTGACCAGCTGACCAAGCTTGCGGTTCGTGCCGTGGGCGACGCATTGCATGTGACCGTCATCCCCGGTGTCATCGACTTTATGTTTGTCCGCAATATCGGTGCTGCCTTTAGCATGGGTGAGGGCCATGGCATCGCGTTTGCCGTGCTGGCGTTGGCGGTCATTATCGCTATTGCCGTGTACCTCGTTCGTGCACCCCAGCTCGCCCATCTTGAGGTTGTGGGCATGGCGATGGTTGCGGGCGGTGCTATCGGCAACGCTATCGATCGTTTGGCCTTTGGCTTCGTGACCGATTTTATTGCCACCACCTTCATTGACTTCCCTGTCTTCAATGTGGCCGATATCGGCATTACCTTGGGCGTCGTGCTCGCCCTCTTTGGCTACATGTTCTTGAGCCCCGCTGCCCGTGAGGTCGATGCGACCGCTGAGCTCAACTCCCGTGACGAGGCCCGCGCTAAGCGCAAAGCCCAGCAGCGTGGGGAGCGTGCCCGCAAGATTCGCGAAAGGAATGAACGCTAATGGCCGACATCCATATCCTTGTTGCCGACGATGCCGCCGGTCAGCGTCTTGACGCCTATCTGGGCGCCAATGACGGCTGCCCCACGCGTTCTGCCTGCGCGCATCTGATTGAGGGCGGTGCCGTTTGTGTCAATGGCGAGACCTGCCTGTCTAAAAAGTACGCCGTGCGAGCCGGCGACCGTATTTCGGTCGATTTGCCCGAGCCGCACGATCCCACCGATGTGATTCCCGAGGCCATCCCGCTCGACATTCGCTATGAGGACGACTATCTCATTGTGCTCTCCAAGCAGCGCGGCCTGGTGTGCCATCCTGCGCATGGTCATGAGAGCGGTACGCTCGCGAATGCCCTGGTCTATCACTGCGGTATCGACCATCTGGGCACCGTGCAGGGTGAGGACCGCCCCGGCATCGTGCATCGTTTGGATCGCGATACCTCGGGCCTTATGCTTGCGGCTAAGGACGACGACACCCAGCGCGCGCTCCAAAATCTTATCCGTACGCGCACGCTCGACCGTCGCTATATCACGCTCGTTCACGGTCATATCGCTATGGATGAGGGCACCATTAACACCGGCATTGCCCGTTCTACCCGTGACCGTGTCAAGATGGCGGTTTCGGACGATCCTTTTGCGCGCCAGGCCATTACGACCTTTAAGGTCCTTGAGCGCTTCGATTCCACGCGTTTTGACGACGGCTATACGCTCGTCGAGTGCCACCTGTTTACGGGCCGCACACATCAGATTCGCGTGCATATGCGCCATATCAACCACGCCTGCGTGGGCGATCCGCTCTACGGCAAGTGCGATGCACGCGCCGATCAGGGTCTGACCAGGCAATTCCTTCATTCCTGGCGTGTTGCATTCGACCATCCCGTGACGGGGGAGCGCATTGAGTGCCGCGACGAGCTACCGTGGGATCTCGCCGCGGTTCTTGACGACCTGGCCCCGCGCTCGCTTGGCCGCACCGCTGCCGGCGACGAAATAGTTCCGCAGCTCGGTCTGCTCGAAGCCTAGCCAGTATTAGGTGGTTTCTTGAACTCGGTAAGCCTGCGGTAAGATATACGGTTGTTTACGTAACGCGTTCTCGGGAGCCTGTATGCTCGCCTTTTTACAAACCAACACACCCATCGTGATCTTCAACCAGATTGTTGTCACGCTGCTCACGGTCTGCTTTCTGTACCAGGTGGTCTTCTTTGTCATTGGCGCTCTTCGTGGCGAGGTCGCGCCTCCCAAGGCCAAAAAACTTCACCGCTATGCCTTCTTCATTGCTGCGCATAACGAGGAAGCCGTAATTGCCAATCTCGTACGCTCCATCAAGGACCAGGACTATCCGTCCGAGCTTATCGAGGTCTTTGTCGTTGCCGACGCCTGCACCGACAACACCGCGCAGCTCGCGCGCGAGGCCGGTGCCATTGTTTACGAGCGCAATGACCTGGCCCGCAAGGGCAAGAGCTGGGTCATGGACTATGGCTTCGACCGCATTCTCAACGAGTATCCCGACACGTTTGAGGGCTACTTTATCTTCGATGCCGATAACGTTATCTCCCGCGATTACGTTTCCAAGATGAATGATGCCTTTGACCAGGGCTTCCATGTGGTCACGAGCTATCGCAATTCCAAGAACTTCGGCAGCTCGTGGATCTCGGCTGCTAATGCCACGTGGTATCTACGCGAGGCGCGCTTCCTCAACAACGCGCGTAATATCTGCAAGACGTCCTGCGCTGTTTCGGGTTCGGGTTACCTTATCTCGTCAAGCGTTATCGAGGGCATGCACGGTTGGCAGTTCCACACGCTGACCGAGGACATTCAGTTCACTACGTTCTGCGCTATTCACGGTATTCGCATTGGCTATGCGCCGGCGGAGTTCTTTGACGAGCAACCCGTGACGTTTAAGGCATCCTGGAAGCAGCGTATGCGCTGGACCAAGGGCTTTTACCAGGTGTTCTTTACCTACGGTAAGCATCTGGTCAAGTCGACGTTCCGCTATCATCGCTTTGCCGCCTACGACATGTTCATGACGATCGCCCCGGGTATGCTGCTATCGCTGATCTCGATGCTCGCTAATGCGACGTTCTTGATTGTGGGTGGCCTTTCGCATGGTTTCTTGGCTACCGAAGTCGAGATGCAGGCGTGCGCCGCTTCGCTCATTATGACCTTCGCCATGATGTATCAGACCTTCTTTATCCTGGCGCTGCTCACGACTATCTTTGAGTACAAGCACATTCACTGCGCGCAAAAGTGGCGTCTGGTGACTAACCTGTTTACCTTCCCGATCTTTATGTTCAGCTATATCCCCATCACGGTGGCCGCGCTGTTCCTGAAGGTCGACTGGGTGCCGACGCAGCACGCCGTCAACGTTACCCTTGACGAGGTCATGCAAGGCGCCAAATAACCATCACCAAAACCACCGCAAAGGGGACAGGCACCTTTGTGGTGGTTTTTGCTTTTGCGATGCAGCTCGAGGAGGAGTCCGATGGCCTATATCCCGTTTTGGATTTGCATCTTTGCCGGCGTGGCAATTGATGCCCGAGAGCGACGGTTTCCCAATGGGCTTGCCGGCGCATGTGCCGTGACGGCGTTGGCGGGCGTTTGGCTCGATCTCGGTTTGAACACAGCGCTTGACCACGCCGGTCTTGCGGTCATCGTCTACCTTGGCCTTGTGCTTACCGAGTCGCTCTGGCGTAGAGTTCGCCACGCTCCTGGCATTGGCATGGGGGACGTCAAGGCACTCTTTGCCCTTTGTACCTTCGATCCCCTGGGCGGCGTTGTCGCGTTTGCGGTTGCGCTCCTGACCCTTGCCGTCGCTTGCCTCATCGCAAAATCGCGCTCCCTGCCATTGCTCCCGTTTTTAGTGCCGATTTTTGCCATAATCGAGGTCGTGGGCTGCACTTTGTAACCGATTGCGCATCCTTTTTAAGGAGCATGCCATGGCAACTAATCAAGAAACGGCCGTCATTAAGGCGCGCATGGACCGTATTCCCTCGGCGTTGTCGCCCGAGCTTGTCGAGCGCATTGCCGCCGATCGTGCTTCGGGCTATGTCAACCCGTATCGTTGCAACGATGATCAGGTCATTCGTCGTATTGATCGCGCCGCCGACAAAGGCACGCTTATGCGTCCGGCGTTTATGCGCGATACCGAAAAGATACTTCATCTTCCGGCGTACACCCGTTATGCAGGCAAAACGCAGGTCTTTAGCTTCCGTAGCAATGATGATCTTTCACGCCGCGGTTTGCACGTACAGCTTGTCTCCCGCATTGCGCGCGATATCGGTCGCGCCCTGGGGCTCAATTGCGATCTGATCGAGGCGATTGGCCTGGGTCACGACTTGGGACACACGCCTTTCGGCCATGCCGGCGAGCGCTTCCTCAACGATATCTATCATGAGCGTACGGGGCGTTATTTTTTCCATAACGTGCAGTCGGTCCGCGTGCTCGACGCGCTGTACGGCCGCAACGTGTCGCTCCAGACGCTCGACGGCGTGCTATGCCATAACGGCGAGTACGAGCAGCGTGTGTTTGAGCTCTCGGACATGGGCTCCTTTGACCAGTTTGACCAGACGGTTGAGGATTGCATTGCCACGGGCTATAGCGCAATTGAGCATCTGCGTCCCATGACGCTCGAGGGCTGCGTCGTTCGCATCTCGGATATTCTTGCCTACGTCGGTCGTGATCGCCAAGACGCCATTGCGGCGGGCCTGCTTTCGCCCGACGCTTTTGATGATGGCCGGGGCGGTGCCTACAACAGTTGGATCCTCACGCATGCCTCCATCGATATCGTTGAGCACAGCTATGGTAAGCCGCGCATCGAGATGAGCGAGGACCTGTTTGAGGAAATTCGCCGAGCCAAGCGCGAGAACTACGAGAAGATCTATAGCAAGGGCGGTATCGAAGGCGATTCCGAGGCGGAGCTGCGCGAGGCGTTCGTAAAGCTCTACGACCGTTGCCTGCAGGACATAAATGAAGGCGACGAGTCTTCGTACATCTTTAAGCACCATATTTCGCGCATTGAGCAGCAGCTTTTCTACTACGATCGCACCTATGCCTGGCAGGACGACAAGGATCAAGCCGTGGTGGATTATATCGCGAGCATGACGGACGGTTATTTCTGCGAACTGACGAGCAAGCTGTTCCCTGGTCTGGAGTTTCCGCACCGTACCTATATTAACGAACGGTAGTTCGTATATATTCGGTATACTGTTAGTGGAAAACGTTTTTGATTGATGCACGGGATGGCTATGGACGACCTTTTTTCTGCCTCGACGCGTGAGCGTTCCTTTCAGAATGCGCCGCTTGCGGTGCGCATGCGGCCAAATTCGCTCGACGAGTATGTGGGCCAGCAAAAGGCCGTCGGTAAGGGCTCATGGTTGCGTGCCGCGATCGAACACGACGTGCTTTCCAGTGTGATTTTGTATGGGCCGGCCGGTACGGGCAAGACGACGCTGGCCCATATTATCGCCAACCATACTAAGAGCGAGTTTGTCGAGGTCAGCGCTGTGACAGGCACCGTGAAGGACTTGCGCCGCGTGATTGATGAGGCCAAGACGCGCCTGAATACGTACGACCGCCGCACCATTCTATTCATCGATGAGATTCACCGCTTCTCTAAGTCGCAGCAGGATGCCCTGCTGCATGCAGTTGAGAACCGTACCGTCATTATGATTGGCGCTACGACAGAGAACCCGTACTTTGAGGTCAACTCGGCACTGTTGTCGCGCGGGCGCGTGGTGGAGCTTGAACATCTGAAGGATGAGGATATCGCCACGCTTATTGAGCGTGCGCTCGAGGCACCACAGGGCTTGAACGGAAAGTTCTCGGCCGATGAGGATACGGTCAAGACCATTTGCACGCTGGCAGCGGGTGACGCTCGCTCGGCGCTCACGACGCTCGAGCTTGCGAGCGAGATTGCCGTCACGCGTCCCGATACCGAGGGAACGCCAGCGCCTGCGGCGGGGGAGCGCTATCCCATCACCGTGGATGACGTGAAGATTGCCAACCCGCGTCGCGGCTTTACGTATGACAAAAACGGCGACATGCACTACGACATCATCAGTGCGTTCATCAAGTCCATGCGCGGTAGTGACCCCGATGCCACGATCTATTGGCTCGCGCGCATGATCGATGCTGGGGAGGATCCTAAGTTTATCGCTCGCCGCATTATGATTCACGCTTCTGAGGATGTTGGCAACGCCGACCCGCAGGCGCTTTTGGTGGCGCATGCCGCGTTTAAGTCTGCCGAGGTCATTGGCTATCCCGAGTGCCGCATTAACCTGGCTCAGGCTGCACTCTATGTGTGCTTGGCGCCAAAATCCAACGCGTGTGAGGCTTCGATCGATGCGGCGCTGGCCGATATCCATTCTAGTGGGCTTCGCGAGGTGCCGAGTTATCTGCGCGATCGCCATCGCCCGGGCAGCGATGAATACGGTGTGTATAAGTATCCACATGATTATCCCGAAGGCTGGGTCGATCAGCGCTATTTGCCCGAAGGCTTGGAACGCGGTGCATTTTGGCAGCCTGCCGGGCGCGGCTGGGAAGAGTGGCGCGTAGAGCAAAGCGAACGAGACCGCAGCGGGAATGCACCGAGGTAGCTGCTGATAATTTTGTCCCACGTTGCTGCTCTTGGCATGTTCGGTCCCCTTTGGGGTACCATGAAAAGCGTCTGTATTTCGATTCTTCCGGGAGGCTTGTATGAGTCCCATTCAAATCGCCCTGCTGCTGCTCGCCGTTGCCGGCGTGTGGGCCATCGCTGAGCTCGCGCTTACCCTGCGCAAGACCCGCAATGTTGTCGACTCGCTCGATAAAACCGTGAACGACCTCAACAACACCATCGTCGAGGCTCAGCCTGTGGTGGCAAAGCTCGATGGCGCTGTCGATGAGCTTACGCCGGCGCTTGCCCAGATGGAGCCGCTGCTTAAGTCGAGCAAGACGGCAGTTGATGCCCTTACCTCCAATCTCGTAGAGGTCGAAGCCGTGGTTCGCGACATTTCCGAGGTTACGGGCAGCATGGCCGAGGCCAGCAATGCTGTGTCGAGCGTGACCGACTCTGCCGCCGGTGCTGTGCAGAAGCTCTTCAATAAGGTGAAGGCTCCTGCAGCCGACGCCGATCGCAAGCTCGCCGCTGCCGCTGCGGAGGCCGAGCAGCCTACCGAGCGCATCCTAATTGGCGAGGACGAGGCCGCCGCGGGCGACGATGATGGTCAGAAGTCTGTATCCAAGCCGGCTCAGTATTACACCTATACGCCCGCCGAGACCTCCGAGGAGTCCTGCGATGAGTAGCGAAGCAACCTGCCCTATCACGCTGACCGTTGCCGGTGACCCGCGTCTCGCTCGCCTTGTGCGCATGACGGCAGCCAACGTTGGTGCCCTGTGCTCTATGTCTGTCGATCGCATTGAGGACATCCGCATGGCTGCCGAGGAGGCTTTCATCTTTGGTTGCACCGCGGTCGACTGCGATGACATCACCATCAAATTCGATGTCGATGAGACCCACGTTGGCATGACTATTACCTTTGGCGACCAGGCTACGGTCGATGAAGACGACCAGGCTGCGGTGTATGCCGAGCTCATCCTCGCGAGCGTGTGCGACTCCTACGAAAAGACTGCGGCGCCCCTGACGCTTTCCCTCGACCTCAAGGCGGATATTTAATATGACCGAACGTTCCCGGAGCGGCAAGACCGCTTGGGACAAGGAGAAAACCCGCGAGCTGTTTCGTCGCTACAAGGAGACCGGTGATCCGGACGCCCGCGAGCAGCTCGTCATGTCCCATATGAACCTGGTAAGGTTTCTTGCCAACAAATTTAAGAACCGCGGCGAGCCGCTCGACGACCTCATGCAGGTCGGCTATCTGGGTTTGCTCAAGGCTATCGACCGTTTTGATCCCGAGCGCGGACTCGAGTTCACGACGTTTGCGACACCCACTATCCTGGGCGAGATCAAACGCCATTTCCGCGACAAGGGCTGGAGCGTGCGCGTACCGCGTCGTCTGCAGGAGCTCTCGGCCAAGGTCAACCAGGCTACTGACAAACTTACCAACGAGCTGCAGCGTTCGCCCAAGGTTGAGGAGATCGCTGAGTATCTAGATGTGACTGTCGATGAGGTCCTCGAGGCTATGGAATCGTCTTCGGCCTATACCTCGGTGCCCATCGAGGCTCCTGGTGCGTCCGATTCCGACGATGCGCCGTCGATTCTCGACCGTTACGCCGACGATGACAACGAGCTCGACTTTACCGATGACCGCCTGGTGATCGAGGAAGCCATCCGCGATTTCTCGCCGCGCGAGCGCGAGGTGATCGAGCTGCGCTTTGTGAAGGGCATGACCCAGATCGAGATCGCCAAGAAGCTGGGTATTTCTCAGGTGCAGGTTTCGCGTCTGCTGCGCCGCACGCTTAAGAAGATTCAGGACAAGATCGACCCCGACGGAGTGATGATTCGTTCATGAGTGAGCACCCCCAACAAACCGATCGCGTGCTGCGCGACACCCGCATTCTGACGCTGCGCATTTGGGCTGTTGTCGGCTGCATTGTTATTGCTGCTGTCATCTTTAACCTTATGGGCATCCTGGCACCGGTTATTGAGTTTCTTGCCGTCGGCTCCATCATTGCTTTTGTGATGTCCCCGATCACCAACTGGCTCGAGCACCATGGCGTGAATCGCGGCATCGGTTCGCTTATCGCGCTTATTGTTGTTGTTGCCGTGCTCGTCGGTGTCGTTTGCATCTTGTCGCCGATTCTCTTTGGTCAGATCATGGAAGTCCTGAGCCGTCTGCCCGAGCAGCTTCGTGTTGCGGGTGGCGATCTCAACGAGATGATTTCGCATGCCAAGACGCTCAACAACACGCCGCTCAAGGAGTATTTGGACGATAATCTTTCGTCGCTTGTTACTGTGGCATCAAAGTACGTGTCTCAGATCGCTGCCGAGCTTGGCCGCGGTGTGTTCCCGCTCATCACCAATACGGCCTCGCAGTTGTTCGTGATCTTCCTTGGTCTGGTGCTTGCGTACTGGATGGCCTGCGACTACCCTCGCATGCACCACGAGATTTGCACCATCATCGGTCAGGAGAAGGAGACCTCGTACCGCTTTATGGTCGCCATCCTTTCTCGCTCTGTCGGCGGCTACATGCGCGGTATGGTCGTGACGTCCATCTGCGGTGGTTTCCTCGCCTTTATCGGTTTTATGATCATCGGCCATCCGTATGCGGCGCTCATGGCTATCTTTACCGGCATCATGCATTTGGTTCCAGTCGTCGGTCCTTGGGTGAGCGCAGCAATCGCCACAGTGCTCGGTTTCATGTTCAGCCCCATGTTGGCGTTATGGACGCTCGTCGTGACGATGGTCGCGCAAAACGTCACCGATAACGTGATTTCGCCTAAGGTTATGCAGAGCTCGGTGCAGGTGCATCCCATCATGAGCCTCACGGCGCTCGTTATTGGCTCGGCACTCATGGGCCCCATCGGCATGATTATTGCCATCCCGCTTTGTGCGGCCCTCAAAGGTATCTTCGTGTTCTACTTCGAGAATGAGACCGGCCGCCAGCTTGTGGCCTATGACGGCGCCGTGTTTAAGGGCACGCCGTACCGCGATGCCGATGGCAACCCGGTCGCCGCCTACGACGCGCTCGGCGACGACACCTTCATCTACGAGTCCGAGCTCATCGGCAACGAGACTGCGCCCGAGGCCCAAGCGATGCCTAAGCCCGAGTTCGATAATCCCTGGATCAAGCTCTCGGGTTTGCAACCCGATGCCACGGGCTTCTTCAAGAATCCCTTCGCCAAGGACGATGACTCCAACTCGGACGACGATACCAAAACCGGCATCGACGGCTCCATGGACGATTCGGATTCTAAATAGGCCCTATTAACGTTTCTTGAAGTTGTAAATGACAAGAAACGCGAGCAAAGCGATTGATAAGGGGCCGGCTACATAGAAAAAGAGAACGTCAATTGCGCGTAGAGTGTAATAAGCCTTATCGCCGGACATTACTGCATACAATACGTAGCCAAATGCTGGTTGGTTTGCGTACCAGCAGGAGAAGGCCAAGAGCGCTAAAAGTGCTAGTACCAGAAGTGCATTCAGGACAAATCGTTTGCTTTTCATCGATCGCTCCTTCCGGGTGACTCTTATTTGTAATTCTACAGCATCCATTTGTTTTTCAAAGAATTTGACTGTCCTAAATAACATGCACTTTCGCTGGAGGGTCGCTGTTTGGCGGCCCTCTTTTTTGCACAGGCGCGG
>URTL01000070.1 GCA_900550785.1 uncultured Collinsella sp.
GCCCGTATCCGGCGCGCGATTCGTACAGCTACTCGTCAATCGCCGCGGCGCTGCATGCCGAGTCCGAGGACCGTGCCGCCGAGGCGCGCGTGCCCATGGACGAGGCCGGCGATGATGCGGAGTCGGATGGTTCCGAGATGACGGATGCAGACGTGGCCGCCGTTGAGCCTACCGGCAACCCCATGGCACTGGGCTCGGCCTTCCACGCTGCCTGCCAGTGGCTTATCGAGATGGGTGCCGATGCGCTGCCCGCCGCGCGTGCCGATGCGCTGGCGCGCCTGTGGCGCCTGACGCCGGAGCAGCGCGAACGCTTCGACGTTGCCCTGGACCGCTGGCTCAAGTCGGCTGTTCGTGCCGACCTGCTCGCGTGGCCGTGCGTTCGCGCCGAGGTGCCGTTCTTTTCGCTGGGCTGCGAGGACGAGGACATCGCTCGCTACGGTGCGTATGCCGAAGGCGCCATCGACGCTTTGGCGACGAACCCGGCGGATTCGTCACACGTGCTGGTCATCGACTACAAGACGGGCGGCACGCCGGACGAGACGCCGGAACAGCTGCAGGAGAAGCACGCCCTGCAGGCGCGCGTCTACGCCGATGTGTTGCACAAGGCGGGCTTTGAGGCCGTGACCGTCAAGTTCGTCCGCGTGGAACAGCCGGATCCAACCATCTTCGTCGAACCCGCCGAACCTCAAGTAGTCACCTACAACCTTTAGCCCTCAGATAACTTGCGGTGGAATACGGACTGTTTTGGCCAAAAAAGCCGCCAAACAGTCCGCATTTCACCGCAACGCATGGGAGAGCCTGGGGCGGTACAATGGCTCGAACGGTTCAAACGAATAAGGAGCCATCATGCAGCTCACCAAAACGCTTAAGGTGACGCCGGAGGAGCTTTTTGACGCTCTGGCGGGGTCCATCATGCAGGATATCGAGAACGCCACGGGCAAGCGTCCCAGCCGCAACAAGCTCAACGGCTATAAGTACGAGAAGCGCGCCCAGTCCGCAAAAGGCAAGGCCAAGGGCACGGCGATCAAGGTTAAGATTAAGCACTTTGACTACCCGTGTCTCTATGAGGTCCGTTTTCAGTATGCGGCGGGCATCAATACCATGCGCTATGAGGCTGCACCTGCTGGCGATGGTGCCTGCGAGCTCACCTATACCGAGGATTTTCAGGGTGTGGGTGGCAACACGTCTGGCACGCGCGGCAAGCTCGGCCTCTTCTTCTATGAGCGCAAGCTCAAGAGCCACGCCAACCAGACGATTGATCAAATCGTCAAATACATCGAGGGTGAGCACCGCGTAAAGGCTAATCCCGCCTTCGCCGATGATACTGCCGAAAACGCTTCGGATGTATTCCAGTGATACCCTGTGCAAAAGCTTTACCGCTCTTCACATCAACTGTAAACACTTCAGACTTCGAGTCAGTAGCGAGCGACCTGACAAAATTAGTTGATGGAAGTGCCAAATGAATAAGAATGCCACTGCGCAGCTGCACATCTATTCCGCCTTTTTCGTTCTCGCGGGATTTGTTTTAAATCGGGGAGTGTTTCTACTTTTCCTTGCGGATAAAGGAATGTCTGTCACGGAAATCGCGCTTTATCAAGCCCTGTACAACATTGCAACGGTCGCCCTCGAGCTACCAACAGGGCTGGTAGGCGATTTCTTTGGAAAGAAGTTCTCGATTCAAGTGGGCGTTCTGCTTCTTTTCTTCCATACGGCTGGCATGCTGCTGCTCTCAGGCCCCTTTCTCGTCGCGCTTTCCCTTGTTGAGGCACTCGCCTACTCCCTTCAATCGGGATCCGAACAAGCACTTTTATATGAAATTGCCCGAAATGCCGGTCAAGGAGAGCGCTTCCTCACCATCAACGCTCAGCTGCTCGCCGCGCAATCAATCGCGACGGGAGTGGCAATCGTACTTGGATCATTCATTGCCCAAATATCTTGGAGTGCACTCTACGTATGCGTTTCCGTTTTCTATCTTCTGCAGCTTTTCCTTCTGTATCCCATTGAGAGGATGGAAGCGACCCATTCCAAAAACTCTGGGGAGGAAAGGTTTGACGTAGCCAAGATCTTCAGACGCGAAACCTGGTGCATTGGAGAATCCGCTTTTGCGGTATTGCTTCTTCTAATCGGCACAAGCATGCTCGATGGATTCTATGGGAGTTATTACAACTTGAATCAGTTGGTATTCGACGCATTTGATGCTCCCGTCTCCATAATAGGAATCTTTTTCGGTGCATCCTATGCAGTAAATGCGATGGCCTACATTGCAGCAGATTTCTTCTCATCGCGTTTCGGGAAAAGAAATACCATGCTCGGCTCGATGCTAATCGAGGCTGGCCTTTTCATGATTCTTCCGTGGTTCGCTTCAAATCCGCTGTGTTTGTTTGGCCTTAGCATGGTGCTTTGTTTTCTCCCAGAAGTGGTGTACATCACTTCGGAAAACTTAATCCAAGACGCGATAGCGGACGATCTCCGCGCGACGATCCTTTCCGTCGCGTCTCTGGTAAGGGCTCTCTTTTCCGCAATGTTTTTCTCCATATTTGGACATGTGTTGGGGTTATATCCCATTCAGATAGCGCTCGGTATTATTGGTGCAATCGCGATAGCAATTACCGCCGTTGTTTCATTAAAAATGGTAGGAATACAGGTCTCCAAGAATTGATATATCGATTGACGAGCTATCCGAAGCGTCGAGCCTTCTGGATGGACATGACTATTCGTCACAAATCATTCCGCGCATCGCCGGGGTTCCAGTAATACTCGATATATCTGGATGCCCTCTCCCCTTTTTAAAGGTCCCAAAAAGACTACCCGTGTGGGTTTGGCTAGGTTCGGGTGCTGTCCGTGCCGTGCGGTAAAATCGTTCAGTCAGAACACGAACCCGCATCGGAGCTCATCACATGGCATTCGTCCATCTGCACAATCACACTGTTTTCTCTATGCTTGACGGCGCAACCCGTATCCAGGATATGGTCAACCGTGCCGTTGAGCTTGGCATGCCCGCCGTGGCCATTACCGACCACGGCTACATGTATGGCGTGCCCGACCTGGCGCTGGCCTGCGACGCCGTCAATCACAACACGCCCGAGTACAAAACCTGGAGCCACGACAAGGCCTTCTTGGAAAAGGACCGCCGCGACGAGCTGGTGGAGCCCGATCCCGAGGAAAACCCGCGCGAGCATGCCCAGTATGTGAAGGACATGGCCATGTGGGACGAGAAGGGCAACATCGACGAGCTCAAGCCGCCTCTGGTCATCAAGCCCATCTTTGGCTGCGAGGTTTACTTTACGCCGGATGAGACGCTCGCCCGCGACCATAAGCCCGAGCTCTACCACATGATCCTTTTGGCCAAGGACCAGGAGGGCTACGTCAACCTGATGCAGACGGTCTCCGAGGCCGCCGTGCAGGGCTTTTACTACAAGCCGCGCGTGACGCTCGACAACCTGCGCCGCCATGCCAAGGGCATGATTTGCACCAGCGCCTGCATCGCGGGCATCATCCCCAAATACATCGACCGCGGCGACATGGAAGGCGCCATCAAGTGGGCCGAGACCTTCCGCGACACCTTCGACCCCGGCGACTTCTATATCGAGATTCAGGAACACGGCATTACCACCGATAACGGCCTGACCGACGAGCAGATGGACCGCACGCTCATCGACATTGCCAAACAGGTGGGCGTCAAGGTCATCGCCACCAACGACTTCCACTACCTGCGCCGCGAGGACGCGCCCGTGCAGGACGTCATCATGTGCATCGGCATGAACGCCAAAGTCGACGACCCCAACCGCATGCGCATGACCGGCTCGGAGTTTTACATGAAGACCGAGGAGGAGATGCGGGCGATGTTCCCGTATTGCCCCGAGGCCTGCGACAACACGCTCGAGATTGCCGACAAGTGCTACGTGGAGCTGGACTGGGACTCCATCATCCTGCCGCGCTTCCCGTTGCTCGATCCCGGCGAGACGCACGAGAGCCAGTTCCGCCGCGAGTGCGAGAAAGGCCTGCGCCAGCACTACGGTGACGACTGGGCCACACGCGAGATCGGCGGCGTCAACATCAAAGAGCGCTTTGAGTACGAATACAAGGTCATTTGCGACAAGGGCTTTGCCGCCTACTTTTTGATCGTCGCCGAGTACGTGCAATGGGCCAAGGACAACGGCATCGGCGTCGGCCCCGGCCGTGGCTCGGCCGCCGGCGCTATCGTCGCCTACGCCATGAACATCACCGCGTTCGACCCGCTCGAGAACGGCCTGATGTTCGAGAGGTTCCTGTCTCCGCAGCGTACCGAGATGCCCGATATCGATATGGACTTCGACGATGAGCGGCGCCTCGAGGTCGTGGAGCACGTTCGCCAGCTCTACGGCCCCGAGAAGGTTACCCACGTCATCACCTACTCGACCATCAAGGCCAAGCAGGCCATCAACGACGCCGCGCGCGTTCTGGACTACCCGGTCTACATGGGCCAGCGCCTGTCCAAGATGGTCTCGAGCGACCCCAAGGTCAAGCTCAAGCAGGTGCTCGACAAACAACCCGGCAAAGAGGATCTGTTTAACCCCGACTTTGCCGAGGCCTATAAAAAGGACGACGACGCCCGCCGCATCATCGACACGGCGCTCTCGATTGAGGGTCTCACCCGTGGCGAGGGCGTACACGCGTGTGCCGTTCTGATCTGCCGCGACCCCGTCAACGAGCACGTACCCACCAAGCTCGACACCAAGGGCGGAGTCGAGATCACCCAGTACGAGGGCCATACCGTCGCCGACATGGGCCTGCTCAAGATGGACTTCTTGGGCCTGCGTACGCTGACGGTTATCTCCAAGGCCAAGGCAAACATC
Source organism: uncultured Collinsella sp. (assembly GCA_900550785.1). Classification (GTDB taxonomy): domain Bacteria; phylum Actinomycetota; class Coriobacteriia; order Coriobacteriales; family Coriobacteriaceae; genus Collinsella. Next base: position 4,836 of record URTL01000070.1, read on the forward strand.
AAGAAGAACTTTGGCATCGACATCAAAGAGGAAGATATTCCCTTTGACGATCCCGAGATCTTTAAGCTCATGGGCTCCGGTCACACCGCCGGCGTCTTCCAGGTCGAGTCCGCCGGCATGACGGCCACGATCAAGAACATGAAGCCCACAGAGTACAAGCACGTCGTGGCATTGATCGCCCTGTACCGTCCGGGCCCGCTAGGCGCCGGCATGGTCTCGTCCTACATCAACCGTATGAACGGCAAGGAGCCGGCCGTCTCCTACGACGACCGTCTGGACGACATCCTGGGCGAAACCTACGGCACCATGGTCTACCAGGAGCAGGTTATGCTCATCTCCGTCGAGATGTGCGGCTTCTCCAAGGGCGAATCGGACTCGCGTATCCGTAAGCCCGTGGCTAAGAAAAAGATCAAGCTGCTCACGTCGACGGTGCTCCACTGGGAGGATGGCTCGGACGAGACCACCTACGACCACTGGATGAACGGCGCTATCAAGAACAACTACACGCGCGAGGTCGCCCAGAAGATTTGGGACGATGTTCTCGAGTTCGCATCCTACGCCTTCAACAAGTCGCACTCCGCCGGCTACGCCATCCTGGTTATGCAGACGGCGTGGCTCAAGGCGCACTATCCGCACGAGTACATGGCGGCCGTTCTGACGTCCTATACGGGCAAGACCGACAAGATCGTGCACTATGTCTCGGCATGCCGTCACGACGGCATCCCCGTGCTGTCGCCAGATGTCAACGAGTCCGGCACCGAGTTCACGGCTACCAAGGAAGGCGTGCGCTTTGGTCTGGCCGGCATCCGCGGCGTGGGTACCGGCGTGGCGCAGGCGATTATCGCCGAGCGCGAGGCGGGCGGTCCGTTTAAGACGCTGCACGACTTTGTCGAGCGCGTGGACTCGAGCCAGGCCAACCGTCGCGTGATCGAATCGCTCATCAAGGCAGGCGCCTTTGACTCCACGGGGTATCCGCGTCGCCAGATGATGCACTTTGTGGACAAGAACAACCCCGAGAACATCATTGACGCCGCGATAAAGCGCCAGAAGGACCGCGCGAGCGGCCAGACCTCGTTCTTCGATATGTTTGGCGACGTTGAGGGCTCGGGCTTCGAGGTCAGCGTGCCCGATCCGGACGGCCAGGAATGGGACCGCCACCTCAAGCTGAGCCAGGAGAAGGAGGTCCTGGGCATCTATGTTTCGGACCACCCGCTGCGCCCGTTTGAGTACGCGCTCAGCAAAGCGCGCGACTTCTCGTTCTCGCAGATCGATACCGGCTACGAAGTGCAAAACCCCACGGGCGGCACCATCAACCAGGAGATCCCCGAGGGCAAAGCGCTGTGGTGGGCCGGCATGGTCTCGAGCGTGTCCAAGCGCGTGACCAAAAACGGCGACCCCATGGGCATCGTGCAGCTCGAGGACATGGAAGGCGAGGCCACCGTCGTCGTGTTCCCCAAGACCTATAAAGAGGCCGAGGGGTACCTGTACGGCGAGGTCGATCCCGAGACCGGTGCGCAGCTGTCCGACGCCTTTGTGCGCATCAAGGGCAAACTCGAGCGCTCGGACCGCGGCGACCAGATCATCGCGCAGGAGATCGTGCCGCTCGAGCTCAACGAGGAGAACAACAAGCCCAAGGTGTTTGAGGTCATGGTGCCCAACAGCCGCTTTAGCCAGGGCAATATGGCGCGCCTGGCCACGGTGCTCACCGCTAACCCGGGCGGCGACCGCGTGGAGATCTTTATCGAGCAGGTGGACGGGCGCGTACTGCGCGCCGAGGTGCCTGCCAAGGTCAACGCGCGCTCGATTCCGCTGCTGGCCGAGGCCAAGGCCATTGTGGGCAACCAGGGCCGCGTGACGGTTATCTAGGGACGGCGTTGCTGAGAGGTACTCGGTGCGAGATTGGAGGAAGTGATGGCGCAGGGGACGTTTGTGCAGGCGCTCCGGAAAGAGGCGGCGCTGAGCGGCACCTTTATGAAGGGCCGCTCGCTCATGCTCAACGGCGCCGTGCTGTCGTTTGAGGACTCCGGCTCGCGCTTCTCCAAAAATGTGACTATTGAGGGCACGGTGCGCGGCTCGCGCGGCGACCTGTACAAGACGCACGTGGCGCTCGACATGGACGAGCACGAGGTTGTCGACTACGACTGCGATTGCCCCGCCGCCTTCCGCTATTCCGGCATGTGCAAGCACGCTATCGCCACGGCGCTGGCGTATCTGGATGCCAGTGGCGCCGAGCCCGTCGAGGGCTTGCGTACGCCGGTCCGCACGTTTACGGCACCGCCCGCACAGTCAAAGCAGCCCACACACCCCGCGCCCACCGCATCTGCGGTCAACCCCAATTTTCCCTTCCCGGCACCCGTCCCCACGAGCCCGAGCCTTGTGGCGGCGCTTTCCGATCTTTCGGACGCGCGCATGGACGAGCTCGTGGCTATGCGTCGCAAGTTCGCCAGCACCATTGACCCCGATGCGCCCAAGGCAGTGCTGGAGCCCTCGCTGGTGCCGTACTACAATCCGCTGTTTGCCGATCGTTTTAACTGGGCACTCGAGTTTCGCATTCGCTGCGGTTCGGTGTCCTACGTGGTTAAGGATATCGACGGCATGGCCGATGCCTATGTGCGCGGCGGTACGTTCTCCTATGGCAAGAAGCTTACGTTTGTCCATGTGCCCGAGGCATTCGATGACGTGTCGACAAAGCTGCTTGACTTTGTTGCAATGACGGTCGCCTACCTAGGTGATATTACGAGCTCGCGCTCGGCATCGTACGACTTTGCCCGCAGCGGCTTTGTCGCCGAGCGTCAGTTGCCGGTATCCGAGTATTCCGTCGTGTCCGTGCTGGACCTGCTGCGTGGCAGGACCCTGTCCTTTGAGCCTGCTTGGTCGCGGGGGACGACGACGCATCGCGCCTACGAGGTGGCGGTCGAGCCGTCGCCGCAGGGGGAGGGCGAAGTCCCGGCCAAGCGCCCGCCGCTCCTTGCCGCCAAGATTACCCCGGCAGCTGGGGGCAGCTACGACTTGCGCCTGCCGGCCGATACGTACTGCTTTGCCGCTGGTGACGCAGCCTATCTGGTCGATACGCGCCGCGCACGCCGTAGCGACACGGCGTTTGCCCAGCATGCGGCACCGTTCCTATCGCACTTGTTGCCCTGCCGCACGCCGGTCCATATCGCCGCCGACCAGGTGGGCGAGTTCTGCCGCATGGCGCTGCCTATCTTGCGCGACTACACCGACCTGACCGCTCCCGCCGCGCTCGACGCCGTGGCGCCCGAGCCGAGCTTTGCCATGGCGATCGGCGTCGACGATGGTCTTGTGACCTGCAAGATTACGGTGACCTACGGCGATTGGTCGGCAGATCTCTTTAGTCTTGGTGCTCCGGGCAGTCCCTTCGAAGAACAACGCCCCGGCGTTCCGCCCCGCGATACGGTGGCGGAGTTTCGCGTTATGGACACGGCTGCCCTGTACTTCGATTTCTACGAGGGCGGCCTGGCATTTGAGGAGCGCGATGACGCCCGCCTGTTCCACTTGCTGACCGAGGGCCTGTCTGCCCTGTCCGAACTGGGCGAGATCATGCTCAGCGATCGCCTGCGCCAGATCTCGGTCCGTCCTGCGCCCAAGCTTTCGGTGCGTGCGACCGTCAAGAGCAACTTGCTCGACGTCGAGCTGGGTGCGAGCGGGCTTTCAGCGGCTGACCTTGCCATCTATCTCGATTCGTATAAGCGCCACCAGACGTTTGCGCGCCTTACGTCCGGCGACATCGTTCGCCTGGACGAGGGCGCTCGTGCCGCGTTTGGTCTTGCCGAGGACCTGGGCGTCGATGCCGTCGACCTGCTCGACGGCGTGTCGCTTCCCGCCTCGAGCACCCTTTTTGTCGACAGCATGCTCGCGCGCACGCCGGCGCTCGAGGCCGATCGCGACGCCGCGTTCCGCCGCACCGTCGAGCGTCTGGACACGCTCGGCAAGATGGACTTTACGGTGCCCGCCTCGCTCAAGGCTACGCTGCGTGGCTACCAGGTCGACGGCTATCAGTGGCTCGGCTCGCTTGAGCACTTGGGCCTCGGCGGCATCTTGGCCGACGATATGGGCTTGGGCAAAACGCTGCAGATGATCGCACATATCCTGGCGCGCGTGGAGGCGGGGGATACCAAGCCCACGCTCGTGGTATGCCCCGCGTCGCTCGTGTACAACTGGGCTGCCGAGTTGGAGCGCTTTGCCCCCTCGCTTGATGTGTGCGCCATCGTGGGCGCCAAAGCCCAGCGTCGCGTGCAAATTGCCGGCGCAGCCGAGCACAACGTGGTCGTGACGTCGTATGACCTCATGCGCCGCGACATCGACGAATACATCGAGCAGGACTTTACCCGCGTGGTGCTCGACGAGGCCCAGTACATTAAAAACCCGCTCACCCAGGTGGCGCGCGCCGCAAAGCGCTTGCCTGCCGGCGTGCGCTTTGCCCTGACGGGCACGCCCATCGAAAACCGCCTGTCCGAGCTCTGGAGCATCTTCGACTTTTTGATGCCGGGCCTTCTGGGCACGCGCGACTCATTTGCCAAGCGCTTTGAAAGTCCCGTCGAGCATGCTGAGGGCGATAGTGCCGCTCGTCTGCAGGCGCTCGTATCGCCGTTTGTGCTGCGTCGCGTCAAGGAAGAGGTGGTGGCCGATCTGCCCGAGAAGATCGAGGATACGGTGATGGCGCAGCTTACCGGCGAGCAGCGCAAGCTCTACCTGGCCAACCAGGACCGCATTGCCCAGCAAGTGCAGCACCGCGAGGCCGGGGAGTTTAAGAAAGACAAGCTCAAGGTACTTGCCGAGCTCACCAAGCTGCGTCAGATCTGCTGCGACCCGCATCTGCACTATGCGGACTACAAGGCGGGAAGCGCCAAGCTCGATACGTGCATGGAGCTCGTTCACGGCGCGCTTGACGGCGGTCGCCGCATCTTGCTGTTCAGCCAGTTTACGGGCATGCTCGATATCATTGGCAAGCGCCTGGTCAAGGAGGATATCGCCTTTCTTAAGCTTACGGGTGCATCGTCTAAGGAGAGTCGCGCCAAGATGGTTGCGCAGTTCCAGGCGGGCGAGGTGCCGGTGTTCTTGATTTCGCTCAAGGCGGGCGGCGTGGGCCTTAATTTGACGGCTG
>URTL01000071.1 GCA_900550785.1 uncultured Collinsella sp.
ATCGGACGCGGCGTTCGGGATTTCAACGGGATAGGTGACGCTGTCAAAGCAGATCTGTTCCGCCTCGTCGTAATAAAATGTCGTCCATTCGCTGCCGATGCAGACGCAGACCGGCGTTTCCACGCCGTCCTGCACGATCGTGCCCCGGTCGTTTACCATGCCCGTGGTGCGCCAGTCCTCGCCCGGCAGCTCCTCGCTGCGAGCGATCTTACCCAGCACGCCGTTGACGAACGACGCGGACTGGTCGGTGCCATAGGCCTTGGCAAGCTCGACGGCCTCGTTGATCACGATGGCGTCCGAGACCTCCTCGTCGGTGAGGAAGCGCATCTCGTAGACGGCGATACGCAGCAGGTTGCGGTCGGCGCCGGGCATGCGCATAAGATCCCAGTTCTTGGCGACGGCGCGCAGGGCACAGTCGATGCGATCGATATGCTCGTAGGCACCGCGGCAAAGCTCCAGCGCATAGGGGTCGAGGGGGCCCTTCGAGATCAGGAAATCGCCCTCGAGGACGCGCTCGAGCGGGCTGTCCGTGGCCTCGGCCTGGAACAGCAGCTGCAGCGCCTGACTGCGGGCAAGCGTACGCCCGCGATAAACCTTAAGGCTCAAAGGTTACTCCTTGGGGAAAACGAGGCCGTCGATGCAAACGTCAACGCGCTCGACCTCGACGCCCACCTGGGCATCGATGGCGGCGACCACGGCGGCGCGAACAGCCTCGGCGAGTTTCTTGAACGGATAGCCAAAGAACACCACGACACGCACGGTGAGTGCGAGCTTGTCGCCGACGACCTTGGCCTCGACCGCCGGCTCGGAAGCCGGAGCCTTGGACGAGAGCATCATGGAGACAAGGTTGGTGGCAAGGTCCTTGACGCCAACGGAGGCGATGCCCTCGACATCCGACACGGCGCGCGAGACGATGGCGGTCAGAACATCGGGCGAAATGCCGATGCCGTCAATCTTGATTTCCTGGGGCATGAGTCCTCCTAGAAGAGTTGGTTGCTAGACGCGGGAGACGAACTTGCCGTCGCGGGTGTCAACCTTGATGACCTCGCCCTCGTTGAGGTACATGGGGACCTGGATGACAGCGCCGGTGTCGATCGTGGCCGGCTTGGTGGAACCCTGGACGGTGTCGCCCTTAAAGCCCGGGTCGGTCTGGACGATGGTGGTCTCGATGAACATCGGCGGAGTCACGCCCATGAGCTCATCGTCGGCGAAGAGCAGCTGGCAAATGTCGTTCTCGCGCAGCCACTTGGAGTTCTCGCCCACCATGTCCTCGGGAACGGGAACCTGCTCATAGGTCTCGTTGTCCATGAAGATGTAGTCAGCGCCATCGTTGTAGAGGTACTGGAACTCACGGGTGGTGAGCATGACGCTCTCGAACTTGGTGCCGGCGTTGCAGGTGTTCTCGACGACGCGGCCGCTCTTGATGTCGCGGGTCTTGTAGCGCACAAACGCGCCACCCTTGCCCGGCTTGACATGCTGGAACTCGACGATGGTGTAGACCTTGTCCTTAATGCGGAGACCGAGGCCGTTCTTGAAGTCGGCGGTAGAAATGGTAGGCATAGCGACCTTTCTTGTTATGGGCAGAACGCACAAGCGTCCAAATTACATACGACCGAAATTATACACTTGCAGACGGCGCCTGCAGCGAGCGCATAAAAAGAGAACGCGGGGCGCCCGAATTGCTCCGGACGCCCCGCCCCAAAAATCTATCGAAATGGGCTAGCAATCGATGACGTGCAGGTCGTGCGGGGTCTTGGTGAAGGGCTCGTAGCCGTTCTCGGTGACCACGCCGTAGTCCTCCAGACGCACGCCGCCCACACCGGGCAGATACACGCCGGGCTCCATGGTGATAACCGAGCCGACCTCGATGGTGTTCTTGCTGCGGTTGAAGTTGGGCAGCTCATGGATGTCGATGCCCACGCCGTGACCCAGACCATGGTTGTAGTAATCGCCATAACCGGCATCGCCGATGATCTTCTTGGAGAGCTTGAAGATGTCGTTGCCCTCGACGCCCGGATGGATGGCAGCGACGCACTCCTCGTGCGTGCGGCGCACGAGTGCGTACAGGTCGAGCTGCTCCTGGGTGGGCTCGCCCATCACGACAGTGCGCGTCATATCGGAGCGGTAATCGCAGTAGCCCGCGCCGTAATCCATGAGGACGAAGTCGCCCTTCTCGATGACACGGTCACTCGGCACGGCATGCGGATTGGCGGTGTTGGGGCCGCTCGCCACGATGGAGCCGAAGGCCAGGCTGTCGGCACCGTTAGCGAACATAAAGTTCTCGAGCTCGTTGCGAACCTGCTTCTCGGTCATACCGGGCTTAATAAAGCCGAGCATATGCTGGAAGGCGGCGTCGGTAATCGACTGCGCATGGCGCATGAGCTCGATCTCCTCGGCGTCCTTGATGGCGCGCATCTTGCGAATGTCGTCATGCATCAGCGGCAACATGCAGGCGACGGAACGATCCTCCAGACCACGCTGAATACCCTGGTAGAAGTTGATCTGCATATCGTCCTCGACAGCGCAGACGCGACATTTGTTGGCCGCGATCTTGCCGGCGACCCAACCGGGGATGGTGCCCTCGTCCATGTCGTAGACCCAGGGGCTGCCGGCGGGCGTGTTCTCCTCAAAGCTGTTGAGGTAGCGCGAGTCGGTATGGAACAGGCACTGGTCAGCCGTAATAAACGCAGCGTGCGGGAACTCGAAGGTGTAGTCGAAGACGCCCTTCACGCCCGTAAGCCAACGAAGGTTGGCCTCGTCGCGCACCACGATGGCGTCGTAGCCACGCTCGACCATCAGGGCACGGACACGCTCGATACGACCGGCAGGACCGGCAGCAAACTCAGACATGCAGATTCCTTTCTTGTTGTCTCTATAAAGACGGGACGGGCCTCGATCGGAAGACAGATTCGCACGCGATCCGCAACCGATTGAAAACCCGCCCCTCAACATGATACGAAAGACGATGGATGTCAATAAATCTTAGAGAAGTTCTTTGCGAGAAGCCAAGTAGGCATGAGCGTGGCGCACAAGAACCTCGTCCTCAACGCTCGTTAGACGAATGGCGCCGAGCGCTGCGGGCAGCGGCAGCATGCTGCGGTTCGAGCGGGCGAACTGCTGTTTGCGGAACTCCTCGATATATGCGGCAGACTCCAGATCGAAGGCAAGTTCCTCGATACCAAAGTCCTCCAGGCAGTCATCGACCTCAAAGACGTAATCGATATCAAAGTCGCAGGCATCGTGGGCTAGGCGCGCCTCAAAGCGCATGCCCTCGGACAACAGCTGGTAGGCAGGGACCTGCGAAGCGGCATCCCCCAAGCAGGTGCGCAGGGTGCGCTCCCCCGTCGTGCCAAAATCGAGCGCATGGCGGGCGCTCGGGTTCGTGGCCATCAGTACGTCTTTACGGGCAGTCTGAGACCATTGAACGGCATTGACGAGCGCGACCTCCTCGCCCGCGAGAATCTCGGGGACGGTCTCAGTAAACTGATTCCAGCGGGACTTGCTGCTCGAAAGCATGGTGCCAACAAGTACCACATAGCCGAGCTTGAGGTCCTCGGGGTCCGCCTCGCGAACAAGGTCGAGGTCACACACGACCAAGCCCGGTTCGGGACGGAACGCGATGGCGGGAAGCGCATTGGCCGACGAGGCGACGAGCGGCTTCATGGTCGTCGCGACCGTGAGCATGGCGTCGAACGTCGTCGGCAGCAGCGCGCACTCGGTTCGGCCGCACCACTGGTTGGCGCACCAGCTAACAACCGAGCAGGTTGCGGCATCGCCAACGGCGACAACCAGATCGTCGCAGGTAACGCCGTTGGCAGACAGGGCGCCAAAGACGGTATCGGCATCGGCCAGCGTAGCACCGGCAGGCGAAACCTCGAGGACGAGCAGCGACACGGCAAACCCGGCGTCGACCAGCGCATGCTCGACGACCTCGCCAAAACGCTCGGATGTGACGTCGTTCCAAACCACCATCGCGCGCTTAGGCTTGCCCACAGCCGAGGCAAACATGCGCGACAGTTCCTCAAACGCGCCAAGACCGACGCGAACATCGACACTGCGGTTTTGGAAATTGATAAGTTGACGGCGAATCATAGCAATCCACGCTCCAAAAGCATCTCGGCACAAAGGTAGGAAACGTCCTCGAAGGACTTATTGCGAATATCAAGGGTAATATCGGCGGCCTGGCGATACAGCGGACGGCGATGCTCAAACAGGCGCGCAGCATGCTCGGGCGAGCGGAAATCGGGCCGGGTATCGGAGCGGCGAATCTGGCGCAACGAATCCTCAAAGTCGCCTTCGAGGTACACGCAGGTACCCATCTCGTGCATCAGCTCAATGTTTACCGGCGTCTCGACGATGCCACCCCCGCACGATACCAGCAGGCTGCGCTCGCTTTGAAGCGAACGGAGTGCCGAGGTCTCGAGCTCGCGAAAACGATCCTCGCCCTCGGTCTTAAATATCTCGGTCACCGACTTGCCGCAACGGCGCACGACCAGGCGGTCGGTATCGATAAAACGCCGCTTGAACATGGTTCCGACGTTGCGCGCGAGCGTCGATTTGCCCGCGCCCAAAAAGCCGATAAAGAAGATATGGTCGCAGCCGTGTTTGGTGTGCTGGGACATAGCGAGACCTATTCCTCGCAGGGAAGGTCGCGCAGGGCCCGGCGCTCAAAGATACGGAAGATCTGCGTATACCACAGGTCCTGCGTCGCCTGCGGCTTAACCAAGATGGTATCGACGCCGGCGAAGTTACCGCTCCACACGTCCGTGTAGAGCTGATCACCGATCAGCACCGCCTCGTCGGCCGTGGCGCCGAGGCGCTTAAGACCCGCCTTGAGGGCAAACGGCGCCGGCTTCATGGCGTGGCTGATGGCCTCGAGCCCCAACTCGCGTGCAGAGCTCATGACCTGGTCGCGATGCCAGTTGTTGGACACCATGCACAGCTTAAAGCCTTTGGCGCGGGCGGTATCGAGCCAAGCGGAAACCGCAGCGGGAACCTGCTCGGTGTCACGCGGCACCAGGGTGTTATCGCGATCGAGCAGAATGGCGCGTTTGCCGTCGGCCCACAGGGTTTCGAGGTCGATGCGATCGACCGAGGCAACGTATCGTTTGGGGCTAAAAATCCTCATGCTAATTCCAAGACTGTTGGTGCTCTTCGTAGGTTTGCGAGAAATACTCCTCGTCCTGCGTAATGTAGAAATACAGGTCATCGGAGTCGGTCGGCTCAAGGGTGGCCTTGAGCGCCTCGAGCGACGGAGAGCAGATGGGCGTGGGCGGCAGGCCCTCGTGCTTATAGGTGTTATACGGGCTATCGCTCTGCAGGTCGTCGGCGGTAACCTCGCCGCCGGTGACATACATCATGGTCGCATCGCTGTTGAGATAGCGCAAACCGTCGAGCTTTCCGGCAAGGCGGTTGTAGAAGACCGAGGCAACGTGCGCGCGCTGGTCGGCGTTGAGGCCCTCGCGCTCAACGATAGAGGCCAAGTTGACGATGTCGTAGTCGGACATCTCCACGCCATAGCGCTCCTTGATCTTGGCTTCGCAGCTCGCAAAGTCAAGCGACTTGTACTCGGTCTTAAACTGATCGAGCATAGCGCGAATCACGCCATCGGCCGTCGGCGAATCACCCAAGGAATAGGTCTTAGGGAACAAGAAACCCTCGAGCGAGTCGTTGACGGCGCCCTTAAGGAAGCTATAGTCGTCAACGTAGTTGGAGGCCTTGGCCTGGTTGAGGAAGTCTTCCTTAGAGATGCTGTCGTAGGCCTGGGCCACACGGTCGGCGACTTGATCGACCGTTAAGCCCTCAGGGATAGTCAGCGCATTGGAGCCCGCGTTGGGGCCCTCCATGAGCTGCTGAACAACCTTGGTCGCATCCATGAGCGTGGTGAACGAATAATCACCAGGCTTGAGCGACATATCGGCGTTGAGCTTTTTCACCGCCGCATAGTAATCCTTGGGATTTTCGACGATATGGTTCTCGGAGAGAATCGAAGCGATGCTGTCACCCGAGGCACCATCGGGAATCGTGATAGTAACCTGCTGGCCTGCAACGACTTTCGCACCCTCACCGCCAAAGAAGCCCTTGACGGCTGGCACGACAAAGAAAACGATCGCGACAAGCGCAAGCACGGCAACAACGCCACCGATAATCATAGGCACCGGGGAGCTTTTCTTTTGAGCACCGCGACGAGCATGCGTGTTGTAGCTCGAGCGGGTCGCCGGAGCAACGCCATGCGAACCACGAGCGTGACGCGAATGCGATTGGGGGGCCTGCGTTCGCTGGGTAGGTGCCTGCTGCTTAAAGCGGGTGCCGCCTGCAGGCTGGGCCGTACGAGCAGTGGGCTGCTGAGCCGCGTGAGAAGCCGAATGCTGAACCGAACGAGCAGAAGGCTGCTGACCCGTCCGTTGAACAGGTTGGGCCGAATGAGAGAAGGACTGCGGCGGGCGCGCGGCAGGCTGAGCTGCGCGCTGCGTCGGCTGTGCCGGACGCTGGCCAGGCTGGGCAGGACGCGACGCCGGCTGCCGTGTACGATTCTGCTGGCGCGGATCGGAAGCGCTAGGCATGCGAAACCTCCTCGTTTTTACGATCGAGCCACGTCTGCAAAAACAGGCTGGCGGCAATCATGTCGATCTTGCCCCTCATCTGCTTTTCGTTGAGTCCCTGCTCGCGCAGGATACGCTTAGCCTCTTGCGAGGACAGACGCTCGTCCTCAAACTCCAACGGAAGATCGAGCTCGTCGGCAATCTTTTGCGCCACAGCGGCAACGCGCTCGGCCTGAGGGCCGGGCTCACCGGCCATGGTCAGGGGACGTCCGCTTACCAGGATGTCGGGCTCATAGTCCTCAACCAGGTAGCGGAACGTCTTGGCCATACCGGTGACCTCGGCAGCCGGAAGCACCTTGACAGGCATCGCCATCTTGCCATCACGGCTCGAGACGGCGATGCCAATCCTGGTCTCCCCTATGTCCAGCGCGAGCGCAACCACAGCGACTTCTTAGATTCTTAGGCGCCGAGCGCGGTCTTAGCGGCCGCGAGGGCATCGGCGATGCCGGCAGCATTCTTGCCACCGGCCTGGGCCATGTTGGGACGACCGCCACCGCGACCGTCGACCAGACCCGCGATCCGCTTGATCACGTTACCGGCGTGGAAACCGGCCTTGACGGCGTCATCGGAGCCGGCAGCGAGCAGGGCCGGAGTGCCCTTCTCAGTCACGCTGGCGACGACACAAGCGACAGGGCCGGCGACCTTCTGATGAACGGTATCCCATACGTTGCGCAGGTCGGCAGCCTCAAGGCCCTGGAGCTCAGCGACAACGAGCTTATAGCCGTCGAGCTCGACGGCGCCCTCGATGGCGCTGGAGATGGCGTCGGAGGAGCCACCGGTCAGAGCCTTCTTGAGCTTATTGGACGTCTCGCGCAGCTCGGCCTGCAGGTTCTCCACGCGAGCGGGAACCTCATCCACGCGGCACTTGAGCGCAGTAGCAGCGGCGTCAACGAGTGCCAGGCGGTCGGCCATATAGTCGAGGGCACCCTTAGAGGTCACGGCCTCGATACGGCGGACATTGGAGCCCGTGGAGGACTCGGAAATGATCTTGAACAGGCCGATCTCGGCGGTGTTGGCAGCGTGCGTACCACCGCAGAGTTCGCGGGAGAACGGCTGGTCCTCAGCCCCCACGGAGACAACGCGGACGACGTCGCCATACTTCTCGCCAAACAGGGCGACAGCGCCGGCAGCCTTAGCCTCGTCGATGCCCATGACACGGGTCACGACCGGCTTGGAAGCGAAGATCTGCTGGTTGACCAGGTCCTCGACAGCCTTGAGCTGCTCGGAGGACAGGGCCTCGAAGTGCGTAAAGTCAAAGCGCAGGTGCTCGGGCGTCACCAGCGAGCCGGCCTGGGAGACGTGCTCGCCCAGGACCTGCTTAAGGGCGGCGTCGAGCAGGTGCGTGGCGGTGTGGTTGCGGCGCAGGAAGCCACGGCGCTCGGCGTCGAGCGCGGCGGTAACAGCGGCACCGACAGTCAGCGTGCCATCGGCAACGTGCGCGACGTGGGCATACAGGCCGTTGTGGTTCTTGGTGTCGGCAACGGTCAGAACAACGCCCTCGGCGGAAAGCTTGCCGGCATCGCCCTGCTGACCACCCATCTCGGCATAGAACGGGGTTCGGTCGAGCACAACCTCGACGTCCTCGCCGGCGGCAGCGGACTCGACGGACTCGCCGTTGCGCACGATGGCGACAACCTTGGCGCCCTCGATCACATCGTTGTCATAGCCGTCGAACTCGGACGCTGCGACCTTGTCGGAAAGCTCGACCCACACGTCGTTGAAGCTGCCCCAGGCGTCGCCCTTGGCATTGGCGCGGGCGCGGGCCTTCTGGTCCTCCATGCAGGCAGTGAAGCCGTCCATGTCGACGTCGTGACCAGCGGTGCCGGCGATCTCGACAGTCAGGTCGATGGGGAAACCAAAGGTGTCGTGCAGCTTAAAGGCAACATCGCCCGGAAGCGCAGCACCCTCGGCAAGCGCTGCCAGGGCCTCATCCAGGTAGACGCGACCGTTGTTGAGCGTGGTGGAGAAGCGCTCCTCCTCGGAGGCGACGATACCCTTGACGAGCGCGACGTTCTTGAGCAGCTCAGGATAGGCCTCGCCCATCTGAGCATTGACCTCGTCGATGAACTTGGTCAGGAAAGCACCCTCGATGCCCAGCAGGCGACCGTGGAACACGGCACGGCGGAGCAGACGGCGAAGGACGTACTCGCGACCCTCGTTACCGGGCAGGATGCCGTCCGAGATCATAAAGTCGACGGCACGGGAGTGGTCGGCGATGATGCGCAGGGAGCGGCTGGCGCCGGAGTAATCGTCGGCGTCATAGGTCTTACCGCTGATCTCCTCGCCCAGCTTGATGAGATGCTGCATCAAGTCGCCGTCGTAATTGGCGGTCTTGTGCTGCATGATGGCGGCCATGCGCTCAAGGCCCATACCCGTATCGAGGTTGCGGTGCGGCAGCTCCGGCATGGAGCCGTCCTCCTGGCGGTCATACTGGGTAAAGACGAGGTTCCAGAACTCCAGGAAGCGGTCGCAGTCGCAGCCGGGCTTGCAGTCGGGGCTGCCGCAGCCGACCTCCTCGCCCATGTCAAAGTAGATCTCTGAGCACGGACCGCAGGGACCGGTGGGGCCAGCAGCCCAGAAGTTGTCGTCCTCGCCCAGGCGGGAGATGTGGTCCTCGGCAACGCCCAGAGAACGCCACACGTCGTGGGTCTCATCGTCCTCGGTAAAGACGGTAAAGTACAGGCGGTCGAGCGGCAGCTTGAACTCCTTGGTGATGAGCTCAAAGGCCCAGGCGCAGGCCTGCTGCTTGGAGACGCCGCCAAAGGAGAAGTCGCCGAGCATCTCGAAGAAGGACAGGTGACGGCCATCCTCGCCGATGCAATCGATGTCGTTGGTGCGGACGCACTTCTGGCAGGAGATAGCGCCGATCTCCTTCATGGTCTTCTTGCCCTGGTAGTACTCCTTAAACTGGTTCATGCCAGCGTTGGCAAGCAGCAGCGAAGGATCGTCGGGGACGAGGGACGAAGAAGGATAGAGCTTAAGACCGCGCTCCTCAAAGAAGTTGAGGAACTTGGAGCGGATCTCGGCCGTAGTCATTGACGGGTAGTCAGCACTCATAGAGGGAATCTCCTCGGTTTCACATCGAAACAGTTCAAACGTAACGATATTACCATCCCGCCGCGCAAGTGCAAAAAAGAGGGTCGCCAAACAGCGACCCTCCAGCGAAAGTGCACGTTATTTAGTACTGCGCGATCCTTTGAAAAAGGACTGCTGTATAATTGCATATAAGATTCACCCGGAAGGAGCGATCGATGAAAAGCAAACGATTTGTCCTG
>URTL01000072.1 GCA_900550785.1 uncultured Collinsella sp.
ACAGCTCGCTTCTCCCAGCAGTGACAAGCTCTTGGTTAGGGCCTTCATGGCTGGCTATGGCATTAACGATTACGCGTTGTTCCCGGGCATCGCCCTTGCTATGTGGTCTTGTGCCAAGCCCCAGAACCGCAAGAAGGTTGCTGGTCTTTTAATCCCCACAGTGATTTCGACTGTTTTCTTTGGCGTTACGGAGCCTATTCTCTTTACGTTCCTGTTTGCCGCCCCCTGGCTCTACTTTGGCGTTTACGCTCCGCTTTCCGGACTGGGTGAAGTTCTCTCGGAGGCAATGGGCGTTTCGGTGTACCAGGGAAATATCAAGGACCTTATCCCATTCTTATTCCGCCCCGAGAAGCTTAATCTGCTTCCGTACCTTATTCTGCTCCCCGCCTTTTTCCTGGCAGCTTTCTTCCTCTTCCGGTTCTTTATTACTAAGTTCGATATCAAGACGCCCGGTCGAGACGATGGTGACGATATTGAGTTGATCAACAGCAGAGCCGAGTTCGAGGCAAAGGCCGCTGAGGCAAAGGGCGAGTCTGGTAGCACTCCCGAGAAGGCGGTCCAGGACCGTGCGACCAAGGACAGCGCGCTTGCTGTCGGCATTGTCGAAGCGCTTGGTGGAGCCGACAACATTGATGATCTTGACAACTGCATCTCACGTCTTCGCGTGATTGTCAAGGATGGTTCTAAGGTTGCAGACGACGAGGTGTTCACCAAGAATCTTGAAGCTATGGGCGTTATCCGCCTGAGCGACAAGGCAATCCAGGTCATTTACGGTCCTCGTGTCGGCGAAGTCGCTTCTGAGGTGCACGAAGTTCTCGGTGACGAGTAAAACGCGCAAGTGGCTTTCAATTGCATAGCGCAATTCCAGGGCTTGGCTTCCTATCGCATGATTTAGGGGGCCAAGCCTTCTTGTTTTAGATTGTCAAGGCAGATACTCAATAGTTCTTCGAATGCGAGAATACAACTTCCGGTAAAGCAGTTAGGCTTAACGTTCTTAAGATCCATTGGGTGATCGTCATGTATCGTAAAGATCGCGTCTGCCGTCTTGGCGAGCTCGCTGTCTTCGTTGCCGGTAAACGCGAGGGTCGTAATGCCCGCGTCGTGGCATGCCCTTGCGGTTTCCAGGATGGCTTCTGTCTGGCCCGATTTGGATATGAGCATCATGCAGCTGAGCGTATTTCGGTTGGATTCGACAAACTGATCGGTTTCTAGGAAGTCCTGTATGACGGCCAAAAAGCCAAGTCCAACGAGCTTGGTCGCCATGTACTGCGCAACGATGCGTGAGAAGCCCTCTCCGTTTACTCCGATCATTCTGTTGCGATGCAGTGCGGCGATGAATACGTCTACATCTCCGGTGTGGCATACGAAGTGGACGCTACTGTCTTTGAGTGATTGATTCATTTCGCGGGAGACATGCTGAAGGTGCTTGAGATCGTACATCATTTCGCGGTAGCCACGGTAGCCGAGCTTTTTCGAAAGCCTGATGACTGTCGTCATGCTGGTAAAGCATGCCATGGCGACGGGTTTTATGCCAATATCATCGAGGGTGTCGATATTGTTGAGTAGGTATTCGAGTACGCTTTGCTCGGTTTCGGATAGCTTTGCGGCTGAGTAGAGCTTGGAAATCTGCTTTTTATCAACCATCGGTGCTTCCTTCCCGCCGGACGTGTGTGGCCGCTTCCGTTGCGTAAATAATAACTCCTTGGGGAATTCCTTTCCCGCCTTGCAGCCGGGGCGGGAAGCGGCCCTTCATGCTGGATACAATATCCAAACACAGGCGAACCGTGCAATATTGAATGTGCTATTTGGGGGTTTCGATATGAAACTTACGGTCATAGGTGGCGGTGGCGTCCGCTCCATGTTTTTGGCAAAGAGCATAGCCCAGCAGGCGTCATCGCTTGGAATCGACGAACTTGTGTTTATGGACAATGATCCCGAGAAGCTGCGCATCTACGGTGGCCTTGCCGCCCATGTCTCGGGCATGCTTTGCCCCACGCTTAATTTTTCACTGACGGGCGATGCAGTCGAGGCTGTTAAGGACGCCGATTACGTGATCACGACGATTCGCGTCGGTGGGGACCATATGCGCGTTCGCGATGAGCGCATTGCTCTTTCGCATGGGGTTCTTGGCCAAGAGACGACTGGCGCAGCCGGCGTGTCTTTTGCCATGCGCTCCGTCCCTGCGCTTGCTTCGTATTGCGAGTTAATCAAGAAGTACGCAAAGCCGGACGTCAAGGTGTTTAACTTTACTAATCCCGCTGGCGTCGTATCTCAGGCCCTACGCGATATGGGCTATGATTTTACTTATGGCATTTGCGATGCCCCCTCGGGCATGTTGCATCAGTTTGCCGAGTATAAAGGCGTTGATCCCGCATCGGTACAGGGCGAGTGCTATGGACTCAACCACCTCTCGTTCTTCCGCAATGTGACGGTTGACGGCGAGGACATCATGTCCGACTTGATCCACGACGACGGGGCATATGCTCATACAGATCTTAGGTTCTTCGAGAAGGACCTCGTCCTAAATCGCGGATGCGTGCCAAATGAGTACCTATACTATTTCTACTATCGCGAGCGCGCCGTTGCCAACGTTCTCTCTTCGCCCCAGACGCGCGGTGAACTAATCGAAGAAATTAATCGAGAAATGACGAGCGAGCTTGCATCTATCGATATTGAGAACGACTTCGAAAAAGGCCTCGCGTGCTTTGAGAAGTGGTACGGAATGCGCGAAAACAACTACATGGCGGCCGAGACGGGTATTCATCGCGACAAGCCGTGGACGTTTGACGTGTACGGCAAAGATGCTGGCGGATACGCAGGTGTCGCGCTCCGCTTCATGGATATTGCTCGCTCTGGCAAGACGCAGCAGATGATCCTGTGCACCCCCAACAATGGCGCCATCCCCGGCCTTCTCGATACAGATGTCATTGAGTCAACGTGCGATATCTCCACCGATGGCTGCGTGCCGCATCGCGTCGAAGCCGATTCTGTGCCCGCGGGAAACCTCGAATTGATTCGTCGCGTCAAGTACTACGAGCGCACCGTGGCGCGTGGCATCGTTAACCGATCGAAGCGCGACATTGTCGAGAGCCTCGCGATGCACCCGCTCGTTAATTCGTACTCCTTGGCGAAAGATATCGCCGCGCAGTACTTTGAGCTTAACCGCGACTACATCGACGGCTGGACAGACTAGTCTGGACGTTAAAACTAGAAATTATGGATGGGCGGACCGGCGTTTATATTGGCGCCCGTTCGCCCTGCTTAGTAAGAAAACGGGTATAGAGTGAACTTGCGAGAGAACTTCAATGTCTTTCTGGAATCGGGCGATCGGGCGAAGGAATGCCGGAGTGGCTGCACGATGGCGTTATATATCCCCTTGTTTGTTATGAGCGCGCTTCAAATTGGTGTATCAAACGTTGCAACTGAGCTCGCCTATATCAATCCGTCCATTACGCTTATTTGCACTGTGGTCGCGGCCTTTTTAAACCTGCTTCTATCGAATGTGGCTTTTTCATTATTTGCCGTCGACCGGTCCAAAGAGACGGTGCAACCTGCTCGAACCCCTCCGGTTTATCTCTTGGCCTCGACGGTTCCCCTCCAGATTTCTGGGGCGCTGCTAATTTATTTGGTTCACTTGATTTTATCGGCAATTGTAGTCTTTGCCTCGCTTGCGAGCAGTCAGCTCGGGGTGTTGTGCTCGCTTGTGGTGGCAGTAATCGTGACGCTTCTTTCCGCGTCGTTCGTATTCGTGTTAATTGAAGATGCGGACGTGGAGCAGAGGGGACTACGAGGCATTCGGTTTGCACCACGCTACATCATGCGTTCGGTCACGGTGCTTCGTTCCTCCTGGAGAGAAATCGCGCGTCCCGCAACGCTGCTGGTGGCATGGAACCTGGTTGCAAGTTGCGCTATCCAGGTTCTTGTTGGATGGGTAGTTTCGAGTGCGGCGCTGCCGTCGACACTTTCAGTGACGGCGCTTGTGCATGAGGGACTTTATTATGGGGCGTTTGCTTATATGCTGCTTTTGCTAGTTCATTGTGCGGTTGCGAGTTGGCTCGAAATTGACGTGCTCATGGGGGTGTCCTTGTGCGTATCCGAGCAGGATCGATAGCCCGAAGATGAAGCCGCGTTTTCGACATTGAGTTCCTGCGTACCTTGCTTTCTAAGCAGAATTGGCGCGCCGTTTGTTAACAATCGTTTTCCAAGAATTCTTTTGTTGCTCATTTTATAGACTTCTCATTGCTATAATCGCCCACCGCTCAAGATAATCGGAGAGGTTTTCCTATATGGCTCAAACAAAGCAAGGTGGTATCGCACTCAGGCAGTGGCTCCCGCTTATCGGGCTCACCTGCTGTGCGTTCGTGTTCAACACGTCGGAGTTTATGCCCATTGGCCTTTTGACTGATATCGCCGCGTCGTTCTCGCTCACCGAGGCCCAGGCGGGCATCATGATCTCGGTCTATGCCTGGGGCGTCATGCTGCTGTCGCTGCCGCTCATGGTGTTCGCCTCGCGCTTTGAGTTCAAGCGGATGCTGCTGGGCGTGCTGGCCGTGTTCTCGCTCGGTCAGTTCCTGTCCGCCGTGGCGCCGACCTATCCCATCCTGGTCTGCGCGCGCCTGGTGGTCGCTTGCGCACATGCCGTGTTCTGGTCAGTCGCCTCGATTATGGCCTCGCGCCTGGTCGACACTCGCCACGGCGCGCTCGCCATCAGCATGATCGCCACGGGCTCGTCCATCGCGCAGATCTTTGGCCTGCCGCTCGGTCGCGCCATTGGCTTGGCCGTGGGCTGGCGCATGACGTTTGCCGTGGTCGGGGGCCTCTCAGCCATCGCGGTCGTCTACCAGGCAGCGGTGTTCCCGGCCATGCCGGCGGGTGAGCGCTTTACTGTCAAACAGCTGCCCGAGCTGCTCAAGAACCCGCTCCTCATCGCGCTCTACGCAGTCACGGTCTTCATGGCGACCGGCTATTACGCAAGCTACAGCTATATCGAGCCCTTCCTGGCGCAGGTCGCGCACGTCGATGCGGGCGCCATTACCATGACGCTGACGGCGTTTGGCTGCTCTGGTTTGCTCGGAAGCTGGCTGTTTGGCCGCCTGTTCGATGGGCATCGCTTCCCGTTCTTGGCTATCACGCTCTCCGGCGTGCCGGTGGCCCTGCTGCTCATGGGGCCGGCCGCATCGTCGCTCGTGACAGTGCTTGCCGTCTGCGCACTGTGGGGTTGCTGCGCCACGGCCTTTAACGTGGCGTTTCAGGCCGAGCTCATCAAGTGCACGTCGGCAGATTCGTCGGCCGTCGCCATGTCGATCTTCTCGGGCCTGTTCAACCTCGGTATCGGCACGGGTACCGCGATCGGCGGCGCCGTGGTTTCGGGTCCCGGTATCGCTTGGATCGGCTTCGCGGGCGGGGCGATTGCCGTCGTGGGCGTCATCCTCGCCATCACCGTGCTGTTCCCGGCCATACGCCGCGCCAAGCCCGTCGCCTAATCACGTCCCCTCATCAGTTGCGGTGGAATAGTTCCTGTTTAAGGCCTCTGAAGGCCCAGGCAGGAACTATTCCACCGCAACTTATTTTGGGGGAGAGGATACAAGCTGGACATACAATGGATGTCGTTATGTTGAGCTTACCGGGAGGTTGCTATGTGGGCATACGAGACGACGTTCTACCAGATTTATCCGCTGGGCTTTTGCGGAGCTCCGCGTGAGAACGCCGCACCCGTTGCCGAGGACGAACTCTCTCAAGCTGCCGGCACTGCACCCAGCCCCGATGCCCCCATCATGAAGATTGCCCAATGGGCCGACTACCTGCAGGAACTCGGCGTTGGCACTGTGCTCATCAACCCGCCGCTCGAGTCCGATAGCCACGGCTACGATACGCGCAGCCTGCGCCATATCGACCGCCGCCTGGGTGGGGATGTCGACTTTGCCGCCGTGTGCGACACACTGCATGCCCATGGCATCCGCGTGGTGCTCGATGCCGTCTTCAACCACGTCGGCCGCGGTTTTTGGGCCTTCCGCGATGTGCAGGAGCGCAAGTGGGATTCGCCGTACAAGGATTGGTTCCACATCAGCTTTGACGGTGACTCGTGCTACGGCGACGGCTTTTGGTATGAGGGCTGGGAGGGCCATTTTGAGCTTGTGAAGCTCAACCTGCAAAACCCCGCCGTGGTCAATTACCTGCTCGAGTCCGTGCGTCGCTGGGCCGAGGTCTTTGGCGTCGACGGCCTGCGCTTGGACGTTGCCTATATGCTCGACCGCGACTTCATGCGCCGCCTGCACGCTTTTACCCGTGAGCTCAAGCCCGACTTTGTGCTGATCGGCGAGACGCTCCACGGCGACTACAACCAAATCGTCAACGACGAGATGCTCGACTCCTGCACCAACTACGAGTGCTACAAGGGCCTGTACTCCAGCTTTAACTCGGTCAACATGTTCGAGATCGCCCATTCGCTGCACCGTCAGTTTGGCGGCGACCCTTGGTGCATCTACCGCGGCAAACATCTGCTGTCGTTTGTCGACAACCACGATGTGCCGCGCCTGGCGAGCATCCTCACCGACAAGTCCTGTCTGCGTCCCGCCTACGGCATGCTCTTTGGCATGCCAGGCATCCCGTGCGTCTACTATGGCAGCGAGTGGGGAATTGCTGGCGAAAAGGGCGGCCCCGATGGCGACTGGGCGCTGCGCCCTGCGCTCGATGAGCCTGCGCCCAACGAGCTGACGGCCTTCATCGAGCAGCTTGCGCACCTACGCTCGGCAAACGACGCGGCGGCCCGTGCCCTCAACTACGGTGCCTATCGCAACGTGGTGATCCAGAACAAGCAGCTGCTGTTCGAGCGTGCCTGCGACGACGCGACGGTGCTCGTGGCGGTCAATGCCGTGAACGAGCCCTATACCTTTGGAGCCGGCGAACTCAACGGCTCCTTCGTCGACCTGCTTGCCGACGATGCGCCCACGGTCGAGCTGACAGGCTCCCTTGAACTTGCGCCCTATGAGGTGCGTTATCTGCTGAGGGCCTAATTCATGACTGCGCCGGACGAGGGCTATCAGCATATTGAGCATGGGTTTGAGCCCGTGTTTGACGAGCGCTCGCGCGTTTTGGTGCTGGGGTCGTTTCCCTCGGTGCTCTCGCGTGCCAATGCCTTCTACTATGGCAATCCGCAGAACCGCTTTTGGCGCGTGATGGCCGCGTGCCTTGGTGCGCCCGTGCCGCCCAACGAGGGAGACTCTTTGGCGAGCGGCGAGCCCGTGACGCTTGACGCCTCGATTGCCGCCAAGCGGGCTATGCTGCTGAACGGCGGCGTGGCCCTGTGGGACGTGATCGAGAGCTGCGACATTAAGGGCTCGAGCGATGCGAGCATTCGTAACGTTGTGCCGGCACATATCGAGCACATTACCGACGCAGCCCCCATTGAGCAGGTGATATGTAACGGTGGTACAGCTGGCCGGCTCTACAAGCGCTATCTACAAGAACGCACCGGGCTGCCCGCCATCGTCCTGCCCTCGACAAGTCCCGCCAATGCGGCATGGCGTCTGGAGCGCCTTGTTGAACGTTGGCACGAAGCCGTTGACTGGGCCGCTCTGTAATTTAGATATCTGATTGAGCATGGGCGCCGAGGCGTTTGATGATGGCGCGCCAGATCGGCGCGGGCAGCGCGGGCTCGACACGCACCATGCCGTCGGCATCGACGCTATCGGCATCGCTGCCGCCAAGCAGCTGCGCATGTTCAACGGAGCAGCCCATGCGCACGGCGCCTACAAGCTTATCCATCGCTTCCGAAAACGGTCGCCGCAAGAGGCCCATACGCGGGGAGTGGCGAAGCGCCGCAATACCGCTGCCGGCACAGACGACAACGCCGCCACACCACAATTGGTCATGGCGCTCGCATGCCTTGTGCAAGCGAACGGCGGTCCCACGCGCCCGCTCAGCGTCCTGTTGTGCGGCTCGAATCACGGCATAGACACGCGTTCCCGTACTGCCAAAGCGCTCAAGCGCCTGCTCGATAGCAGTCAACGTCTCATCGTCAGCCACATCTTCAATGGCCAGCACCATGCCATCGGCTGCACCGGTGCCATTTGCCTTCAAATCGATCGGGCGGGGGAGCGCGGTGCCAGAAAGCTGAGCGTAGGCGGCGATGGCATCCTGCAGGTCCCAGAGCAAAAACTCAAGATCGGCGCTCTCGGGAATACTGACAAACGCGATGTTATGCAGTGTTTTTGGTACATCGCCGCGTGCGGTCGTCTCCATGCCGCCTCCTTTCCGGTTGGTTTCCGTTTAGGTTACACCGTCTGGCGACGCCTCGCCGCGCTATCCTAGTGCAACCCTTACGAAAGGAACGCCATGCGTCTGCCCATGAATACCTCGCTTGCCACGCTCAAGCCCTCCGGCATCCGTCGGATCAATGCGCTCGCCGCCCAGCACCCGGGGTGCATCGCGCTTGCGCTTGGCGAGCCCGATTTTCCCACGCCCGATGTGATTAGTGCCGAGGTGACCGCCGCACTGGACCGCGGTGACACGCACTATCCGCCCAACAACGGTCGCCCCGCCCTGCGCGATGCACTGTCCAGATATATGGATGACGCGGGCCTGGCGTTTTCCGCCGATGAGGTCATCCTGACCGACGGCGCGACCGAGGCCCTGTCGGCAACATTCATGGCTATGCTCAACCCCGGCGACGAGGTCATCATCCCCACGCCGGCCTTTGGCCTGTACGAGAGCATCGTCGTGGCCAATCACGCCAAAGCGGTCTTTTTGGATACGGAGCCTGCGCAATTCCAGATCGATGAGGAAGCGCTTCGTGCCTGCGTGACGCCGGCGACCAAGGCCATCGTCATCTGCTCGCCCAACAATCCCACGGGTTGCATCCTCAACGCGTCGTCGCTCGACGCCGTGGCACACGTGGCAGAGCAGGCGGGCATCTACGTGGTCTGCGACGACGTATACAACCGCCTGGTCTATGTGGATGGCTACGAGCGCTTCGCCCAGCGATACCCGGAGCTGCGCGAGCAGACGGTCGTCATCGAGAGCTTCTCCAAACCCTGGGCCATGACCGGCTGGCGCCTGGGCTGGCTCGCAGCAGCGACTCCCGTCATCTCCGAGATCGCAAAAGCCCACCAATACTTAGTATCGAGTGCCGTCTCCTTCGAGATGGACGCCGCGGCCCGAGCCCTGACCGTCGACCCAACCCCCATGCTCGAAGTCTACCGAGCCCGTCGCGAACGCGTACTCGCAGCCTTAGACGCCATGGGCCTCGACGTAGTGGAACCGGCAGGCGCCTTCTACGCCTTCCCCAGCATCAAACAATTCGGCCTAACCAGCGAAGACTTCTGTATCAAAGCCATCAAAGAGGCAAACGTAGCCCTAGTCCCGGGCGACTGTTTCGGAACCGAAGGCCACATCCGCCTAAGCTACTGCGTCTCCGACAAAAACCTGGACGAAGGCCTAAATCGCCTGTCCACCTTCATTTCAACCTTATAGCCCAACGGGACGCAACACATCAGCCCACCGACCCAAGCATTATGAGCGGGGGCGTCAGCCAACGAAAAACCGGGCTGCCCAAAGTCAAGGCAGGCACGCGCCGCCGAAGGCCAGGCGCAAGGTTTTCGCTCGGTCAAGTCCTGGCTCGCACGAAGAGCACATTAAGTGCTCTTCGGCTCGTGCGGAATCTAC
>URTL01000073.1 GCA_900550785.1 uncultured Collinsella sp.
TGCGGCCGCCACGGGTCACGAAGGCCTCGCAGCTGGTCTGGTTCACCGGAATGATCGGCGCGTAGCCCATGAGGCCGCCGAAGTTGGCCATCTCGCCCACGCCCTTGCCTTCCACCGGGATCACGCGCACGGCGGTGGTCTTCTGGTTGACCATGCCGATGGCCGCCTCGTCGGCGATGATGCCGGAGATGGTGGCCGCGGTGGTGTCGCCGGGGATGGCGATCATGTCAAGGCCGACGGAGCACACGCAGGTCATGGCCTCAAGCTTCTCGATCTTCAGGCAGCCGTTGGTGGCCGCGTCGATCATGTTCTTGTCTTCGGAGACCGGGATGAACGCGCCGGACAGGCCGCCCACATAGGAGGACGCCATGATGCCGCCCTTCTTCACCTGGTCGTTGAGCATGGCGAGCGCGCAGGTCGTGCCGGGGCCACCGCAGGTGCCCACGCCGATGATCTCGAGGATGCGGGCAACGGAGTCGCCGATGGCAGGCGTGGGAGCCAGCGACAGGTCGACAATGCCCTTCTCGATACCCAGACGATGGGCGGCCTCGCGGCTCATGAGCTCGCCGGCGCGGGTGATCTTAAAGGCGGTCTGCTTGATCTTCTCGGCGACTTCCATCATCGAGGCGGAGTCGGGGAGCGTCTCCAAGGCAGCAGCCATAACGCCGGGACCCGAGACACCAACGTTGATGACGGCGTCGGCCTCGCCACCGCCGTGGACGGCGCCCGCCATAAACGGGGAGTCCTCGACCATGTTGGCAAAGCAGACAAACTTGGAAGCGCCGACGGAATCCTGGTCGGCCGTGAGTTTAGCGGCATCGATGATGGTCTGGGCGGCCATGAGCACGGCGTCCATGTTGATACCGGCGCGCAGGCTGGCGACGTTGACGCTGGAGCAGACGCGGCTGGTGGTAGCGAGCGCCTGGGGGATGGACTGGATGACGCGGCGGTCGGCGTCGCCGATGCCCTTCTGGACGAGTGCGGAGAAGCCGCCCAGGTAATCGATGCCGAGCGTTTCGGCCGCGCGGTCGAGGGCATGCGCGATGGGGGTGAGGTCCTCATCCTTGCAGCACGCGGCGATCTGCGCCACCGGGGTGACGGAAACGCGCTTGTTGACGATGGGGATACCGTACTCGCGCTCGAGGTTCTCGGCGGTCTCGACCAGATGCTCAGCCGTGTGCGTCACGTGGTCGTAGATCTTCGTGCACATGCGGTCGAGGTTCTCGTCGCCGCAACCCATGAGCGAAACACCCATGGTGATGGTCCTGATGTCGAGGTTCTGCTTCTCAACCATGCCGCGGGTTTCCGCGATTTCTGCGGGCGTGATCGCCATCCTTGCGCTCCTATCTGCCAAAACGAGCATAGTCTTATCTATTCTAACGTGCCGCACGTGCCAAGTGGCGCATGCGGCACGTTTTGGTGCTCGGTTGTTTCCGTTGTGTTACTGCCCAAAGACCTCTTCGGCGATACGAGCGCTTTCGGCGGCGTCCTTGGCATAGTAGTCCGCGCCGATCTGCTTGGCGTATTCGGGGGTGAGTACGGCGCCGCCTACGATGATCTTGACGCCCGGCACCTCAGTATGAAGCAGCTTGATGGTCTCCTCCATGGCCACGACGGTGGTAGTCATAAGCGCCGAGAGGCCGACGAGTTTGATATCGCGCTCCTTGACGGTCTTGAGTACCTCTTGCGGGTCGACGTCGCGGCCCAGGTCAAAGACGGTGTAGCCGTAGTTATCGAGCAGCATTTTGACGATGTTCTTGCCAATATCGTGGATATCGCCTTTAACGGTGGCCACGCAGATCTTGCCCTTGTCGGCAATCTCGCCGGCGGGCATCAGGCGCTTGATGGTGTCGAAGCCCACGCGTGCGGCCTCGGCCGAGGCCATAAGCTGCGGCAAGAAGAACTTGCCCTGGTCAAAGAGGACGCCAACTTCGTCGAGGGCGGGGATAAAGTGATTGTTGATGAGGTCCATGGCGTCGTGGTCTGCCAGCAGACGCTCGGTCTCGGCCGCGATTTCGCCCTTGCGGCCCGAGACGACCATGTGGCGGATGGGGTCGTCGTTGCCGTCGGAGCTGGCGGTGCCGGCGGCGGGAACGGTGTCTGTCGATGCGGCCTGAGCTGCTGCCGGGTTCGCGGCGATCTTATACGGATCGGTCCAGCCGGCGTAGCGCTCGATGTATCCGGTCGAGCCCTCGTCCTCAACGCTCAGGACGCGATAGCTGTAGACGGTATCCATAAAGCGCTTGGAGCCCGGGTTCATGATGGGGGCGTCCAGGCCCGCGCCGAAGGCGGCGGCCAAAAAGACCGAGCCCAGCAGCGGGCGGGCAGGCAGACCAAAGCTGATGTTCGACACGCCGAGCGCGCATTTGACGCCCAGACGCTCCTTGCACAGGGACATGGCGCGCAGGATCTGCTCGGCCTGGCGTTGATTGGTCGAGGCGGTCATGACCAGGCAGTCGATGAGGATGCGGTCCGGTCCGATGCCGTAGCGGGCAGCCTCGGCCACGATGCGCTCGGCGATGGCAAAGCGGGCCTCGGCGGTATCGGGGATGCCGCCTTCGTCGAGCGTAAGTCCGACAACGTTGGTGCCGTAGTGGGCGACCAGCGGAAAGATCTCATCCATGATCTGCTGCTTGCCATTGACCGAGTTGATGATGGGCTTGCCGGCGTAGCGGCGCACGGCGGCCTCGACGGCTGCGGGGTCGGTGGAGTCGATCTGCAGCGGCAGCAGCGTGGAGCCCTGGAGCTGCTCGGTGGCCTGTTGGATGATCTTGACCTCGTCGATCTCGGGCAGGCCCACGTTGACGTCCAGGATGTCGGCGCCCTGTTCCTGCTGGCTGATACCCTGGCTCACGACGTAGTCCAGGTCGCCGTCGCGCAGGGCCTGCTGCAGGCGCTTTTTGCCGGTGGGGTTGATGCGCTCGCCGATGACAGCGATCTTGTGGCCGTCGCAGGGAAGGTCCACGACCGTTTGGGCGCTCGTGGCCGACATACTGGGCTTGCGGTGACGCGGACTGGGCGTGTGATTGTCGATAAGCGTGCGCAGGGCGGCCATGTGCGCCGGCGTGGTTCCGCAGCAGCCGCCCACAACGCTCACGCCGTCCTCGATCATGCCGGCGACGGCCTTGGCGTATTCGGAGGCCTGGATGTCAAAGACGGTGTTGCCGTCGTCGTCCACGTGGGGGAGTCCTGCATTGGCCTGCACCATAACGGGCTTGTCCGTAACGGTGAGCATACGTGTGGCGAGCCCTCGGAGCTCGGCCGGTCCCTGGCTGCAGTTGATGCCCAAAACGTCGGCGCCGATGGCGTCGAGCGTGATGGCGGCCACCTCGGGACTCGTACCCAGGAATGTGCGACCGTCTTCCTCGAAGGTCATGGTGGCAAAGACGGGCAGGTCGGAGTTCTCGCGGCAGGCGAGGACGGCCGCCTTGATCTCGGCCAGGTCAGTCATGGTCTCGATAATAAAGAGGTCCACGCCCGCGGCGACGCTTGCGCGCACTTCCTCGGCAAAGAGGTCGTAGGCCTCGTCGAAGCTGAGGGTACCCAAGGGGCGAAGCAGCGCGCCGATGGGGCCGATGTCACCGGCGACGTAGCGGGCGCCGGCCTCGCGGGCACAGGCGCCGGCCGCGGCAAAGACGTCTGCCACGGTGGCGGCACCGTCGAGCTTGTGGGCGTTGGCGCCAAAGGTGTTGGCGGTAATCACGTCGCAGCCGGCCTCGACATATTGACGTTGGATATCAGTGATAGCCTGGGGCTCCTCAAAGTTGAGCAGCTCGGGCAGGGCGCCCGCCTTCATGCCAGCGGCCTGCAGCATGGTGCCCATGCCGCCGTCGAACAGCAGGTGTCCCGTGCCCTCGATGGCCGCACGCAGGCGATCGTCCTTAATGCGAAGGTCGTCGATCGTGCGCGTCTTGTACGTGGCACCGTTGCGACGTGCGGCATCAACGGGTGCCGCCAATGCAGTGCCGTCAGAATCATGAGTGATAAGCGGAGTAAACATCGGGGGCTCCTAATGGCTGGAATAGCAGGTGGTGTGGGCGGCACGGAAGCGGCAGTTCTCGCGCATGCGGCAGATATTGCAGGTGGGGCGGCTCTGGGCGTCGTGGACTTCGCCATCGAACAGGCCGATCACCGCGGTCACGCTTTTGGTGGGCATGAGCAGGCTGGTGGGTGTGACGGTAAGCCCGATGAGCCGCGTGGCGTTGAGCGCATTGACGATCGAGCGCTGGGCCGAGAGCGGGCAGTCGCCGTAGCCGGGACTAAAGCGCCAGTTGCCGGCGAGCCCATGAACGGCGGCGTCCGTCTTGACCTGCTGGTCCATTTGCTCAACGGCGGCTTCCACGTAAGCGGAGCACGCGGCGTCGAGCACGGCGCCCTCCAGGGGATGTTGGGCTCCCGTGGTGCGCAGGCGACGCTCGGCGTCCATGCCGAGGGTACATGCCATGAGCGCGGCAAAGCGGGCGTCTTTGAGATGTCGATAGATATCGCGACCTCGCAGCTCAACGTTGGTGCCAACCAGACGGATGCAAGGTTTTCCCTGCTCGTCCACACCCGTGGCATCGACGGCAAACACGCGTCGCACGCCGCGGGGCTCGATATCCAGCTCTAGGCGCTCGACCACAAGCTCAATACGCTGCGACAGCTCGGGCTCAATCTGCTGGCCGCCGTAGCCCAGATACCGCAGCATCTCGGCACGGTCGACACGGGGATGGTGCGCAGCATCGACACGGTAAAGCGCCGGCGACGCAAGGTCGGCCGGCACTTCGACAACGGTTGTATCGATGTGCGGTTTTTCCATTACCCCAGGCGCTCCATAATGGTTGCGGCGATCGCAGGACGATTCATAGTGTACAGGTGTAGACCGGCGGCATCGTGTTCCTTAAGGTCGCAAAGCTGACGAGCAGCATAATCTACACCGGCTGCCTGCAGGCTCTCGGGGTCATTCTCGTACTTGGCGAGAATCTTGATGACGGGGGAGGGCAGCGACGCGCCGCACATAAAGACCATGCGGCTGATCTGCGACTTGCCCATAAACGGCATGATGCCCGCGGTAATGGGCACGGTGATGCCGGCTTTGTTGGCAAGCTCGCGGAAGCGGTAGAAGCACTCGTTATCAAAGAAGAGCTGCGTCACAAAGAAGCTCGCGCCGGCGTCCTGCTTTTGCTTGAGGTGTTCGACCGAGAGGTTGAGATCCTCACAGGCAATGTGGCCCTCGGGGTAGGCTGCGGCGCCCACGCAAAAGCCGGCGTCGACGAGCTCGGGGATGAGGTCGCGGGCGTAGGCGTAGTCCGAGGCGGGCTTGTCGTCCTCGGTCGCGCCAGCGGGAAGATCGCCACGCAGGGCCAGGATGTTTTCCACGCCGGCGGTGCGATACTCGTCGATCTTGGCGGCGATATCGGCGTGCGAGCGGCCCACGCAGGTAAGGTGTGCCACCGAGGGCGTGTCGAATTCGCTCGTAATCATATGCGCGATGGGGGCGGTGGCGGCACCGTTGCCCGAGCCGCCGGCCGAGCAGGTGACCGAGACAAAGCTCGGCGAAAGCTTGCACAGATTGCCTGCCACTTCGCGAGCCGTGTCGAGGGTCAGTTCGCCCTTGGGCGGGAACATCTCAAACGAAACGGGCGCGGTGCCCTGGGATGCTGCCTGCTTAAAAACCTCGTCGACGCGCATATCGTGCTCCTCTAGATACGTAATAGTGTGATGTGTTGTAAGGATTCTACAGCACCACTGTGCCACGGTGGAGTTTCACTCGCTATTTGAGGATACCAATCAAAGATGCCTTGCTATCGGCTTTCTCTATAACAGAGCGGCTAATCTAGGCACGGACTATAAAGACTGGTATCTGATGCAAAATACCAGTTAATAGAGCTCCATCCCAAATTGACTACCCTTAAACTATGGGGAGAGGTCTGCAATTTATGCAGTTGATTGGCTGTTGAGGGTGGCAACGCCGCCTCGATAGGGTAACCTCATTGATTGGTTTCGCGACAGCAACATAACGGTAATGTCGCGGAAACACGGCGAGTCTAAGCTATGACTCGTTCGTTAGTAATCAACACCGCTTCTCACGCGGTGCCGATACGAAGGGAGTTCCGTATGGCCGAACTTACTGACCGCTTCGGGACCATGGTGTTCTCTGAGGAAGTCATGAAGGACTACCTCCCCAAGGACATTTGGAAGCGCCTTGCTGCAACCCTCGAGGGCGGTGAGCCGCTCGACCTGGATGTGGCCAACGCCGTTGCCCATGCCATGAAGGTCTGGGCCATCTCCAAGGGCGCGACGCACTACGCACATTGGTTCCAGCCTCTTTCGGGCATTACTTCCGAGAAGCACGACAGCTTCCTGGAGCCCAACCACGACGGCACCGCCATTACCAAGTTTACGGGCAAGAACCTCATCCAGGGCGAGCCCGATGCCTCCAGCTTCCCCAACGGCGGCCTGCGCGCCACCTTCGAGGCCCGTGGCTACACCGCTTGGGATCCCACTAGCCCCGCCTTTATCAAGGACGACGTCCTGTGCATCCCCACGGCTTTCTGCTCCTACACGGGCGAGGCCCTGGACAAGAAGACCCCGCTGCTGCGCTCCATGACCGCGCTCTCGCGTGAGTCCAAGCGCGTTTTGGCGCTGTTTGGCAAGACCCCCAAGAAGGTCGTTCCTTCCGTGGGCGACGAGCAGGAGTACTTCCTGATCAAGAAGGACGCCTACCGCAAGCGCAAGGACCTGGTCATTACCGGCCGCACCCTCTTTGGCGCCGCTCCCTGCAAGGGCCAGGAGCTCGAGGAGCACTACTTTGGCGCTATCCGCCCCACCGTCTCGGCCTATATGAAGGACCTGGACGATGAACTGTGGGCGCTTGGCATTCCCGCCAAGACCAAGCACAACGAGGTTGCTCCCTGCCAGCATGAGCTTGCCCCCGTCTATGGCGAAGTCAACGAGGCCATCGACCAGAATCTGGTCATGATGGAGAAGATGAAGCTCATCGCCTCCCGCCACGACTTGGTCTGCCTGCTGCACGAGAAGCCCTTTGAGGGCATCAATGGTTCGGGCAAGCACAACAACTGGTCGCTTGGCACCGAGTCCGAGAATCTGCTCGATCCGGGCGACACTCCGCTCGACAACCTGCAGTTCATCGTCTTCCTCACCGCGGTGATCGAGGCCGTCGATAGCTATCAGGAGCTCCTGCGTGCCTCCGTTGCCTCGGCCGGTAACGACCATCGTCTGGGCGCCAACGAGGCTCCTCCGGCGATTATGTCCATCTTCCTGGGCGACCAGCTTACCGAGGTCGTCGAGAAGATCATCGATGGCAAGGCTTCCGTCCATGCCACGCGCGGCGTGCTCGACCTGGGCGCCGATACCCTGCCCAAGCTGATGCAGGACAACACCGACCGCAACCGCACCTCCCCGTTTGCCTTCACCGGCAATAAGTTCGAGTTCCGTGCCTGCGGCTCCGAGCAGAACGTCTCCGACTCCAACCTGGTGCTCGATGCCGCCGTGGCCAAGTCGCTCAAGTCCTTCGCCGACGCGCTTGAGGGTACGCCCGAGGATGAGTTCCAGGACGCCGCGCTCGAGTACTGCAAGAAGGTCCTGACCGACCACCAGCGCATCCTGTTCTCCGGTGACGGCTACTCCGACGAGTGGCCCGTTGAGGCCGAGAAGCGTGGTCTTGCCAACAACAAGACCACGGCCGACGCCCTGCCCGCCTTTGTTTCCGAAAAGGCCATCGCGCTCTTTGAGGAGACGGGTGTCCTGACCAAGGCCGAGGCTCAGTGCCGCTACGACTGCAAGCTCGAGAAGTACAACAAGCTCATGAACATCGAGGCTACCACGATGGTTCGCGAGGCGCGTCGTACCTATCGCCCGGTCATTACCGCCTATGCCACCAAGGTCGCTAAGGGCCTTGAGACTATTCGTGCCGCCGGCGCCGAGGCCGCCATGCAGTGTGAGCAGAACACGCTCAACAAGCTCTGCAACGGCATCACCACCATCAACGACTCCATCAAGGCGCTCGACGCCGTGCATCAGAAGGCCGAGGGCCTCGATGGTCAGGAGCAGGCCAACGTGTACGCGCACGAGGTCGTTCCCGCTATGGATACGCTGCGCGCCGCCGTGGATGCCATGGAGGAGATCGTGGCTGCCGACTACTGGCCGGTCCCGACCTACGACGACATCCTGTTCTACGTGTAGAGCGTAACTGACATATCGTCACGGTATTGAGCCGGGGTCCGCATCGTGCGGGCCCCGGTTTTTGTTTGCGAAGGACGCTTTGAAGCCCGTTTTGCCGCCGACTTGCCTAGGTATAAAGGGTTGTGGACAAAAAACGTCAAATATGAGTACTGTCACAAGTCCTGTAGCATTATCTATTTACAAAATATGGGTTGTTACGCAACATATGTCCAAGTACATAGCTGATAAACGCCTGCAATTCTTCCGCCGTAGGACCCCTGGCGTCTAAATCGCCTTCTGATGGCATGAAATCGCTGTTACTAAATTGGTAACAGTACTCATATTTGCTATTTTTTGCCCACAGGCCCTTGGACGACAGTGTGATTTAATGCCCTCGGGGTTCGAATCCCGGCGCATGGGTAGCAAAAAGCCCGCTACCGCGAGGGTAACGGGCTCTTCAATTCAAATGGTGCCCCCAGCGGGATTCGAACCCGCGATATCCACCTTGAAAGGGTGGCGTCCTTGGCCGCTAGACGATGGGGACAGCGGGAAAGAGTATAGCAGACTTTTTTAGCCGTTCACATATCGTTGGCAAACTGAAAAACTACCACAAAGGTGCCTGTCCCCTTTGTGGTGGTGAGGTGCTAGGGGAGGAGCTTCATGGCGGCGTCGTGGGCGGCGTGCTCGTAGGTGTCGTCGAGGGGCTTGAGCGGCAGCAGGGCGGCGGCCTGTGCATCGCTACGGTGCTCGAGGGCATGGGCGATCAGCCAGTCGGCGAGTTCGGGGTTTTTGGGCAGCGCCGGCCCGTGCAGGTACGTGCCGATGACGCCCTTGTAGATCAGACCCTCAAAGCCATCGTCGCCGTTGTTGCCGGTGCCCGTGACGACGGACGTTCCGAGCGGCGTGGCATCGGCGTCCAAAAGCGTGCGGCCGCCATGGTTCTCGAATCCCACAAAGGGCTCAGGTGCCAGATCGGTTTTGACGGCTACGTTGCCGATCAGGCGATCGGAGCCACGTACGGTTTCGGCGGCAATGACGCCCAGGCCCTCGATGCGATTTTCGCCCATATAGTACGAACGGCCGAGCAGCTGATAGCTGCCACAGATGGCAAGCAGCGAGCCGCCATCCTCAACATAGGCCGCGACCTTGTCTTTTTGGGCGAGCAGCTCGTGTGCCACGGCTAGCTGGTCGCGGTCGGAGCCGCCACCCATCATGACAATATCGGCATCGGTCAAATCAAGCGTTTCGCCCATACGGACCTCGTCCACGTGCACGGGAATGCCGCGCCAGACGCAGCGGCGCTCGAGCGCGATAACATTGCCGCCGTCGCCGTAGAGGTTAAGGGCATCGGGATACAGGTAGACGATGCGCAGCGGGCGCGAGAGCTCGACCGGTGCGACGCCGACGGGGACAGCGCTCCCATCGGCGCGTGTTACGGCGCAG
>URTL01000074.1 GCA_900550785.1 uncultured Collinsella sp.
CGCTCGAGTGCGCTCTAAACGGGAGAAAATCCACGCTCATGAATGTGACAAAGGGACTGCCCCTTTGCCACATCCGGGACTGGCCCTAGACCGGCTTGACCTCCAGCTTTATCCCCTCGGCGCAGGAGTCGCCCAAAACATCCGAAAGGGCCCAGGTCGCATATAGCGGCAAATAGAGAACCGCTCCGTTGCGCTCAACGTTGCCTCTCGAGAAAACAATCCCGAGCCTTACGCCATATTCAGCCGTATCAAGCACATGACCGAGCGCAGCGTGCGCGTGGTAATAGGAGCCCGATTTAACCTCGATCGGAACAGCCGTCCCATCCGGTCCATCGACCACAAAGTCCACTTCGCCGCGCTTTTTTGTCTGATAGTAGTAAAGCTGGCGATTTTGGGCAGCTAGCTGCTGGGCCACCACGTTTTCGTAAATGCCGCCCAGATTGGGCTCTTTGCTATCAAGATACGCCGCTTGGGCGACTCCAACGGGGTAGCGCGCCATCAACATGCCCGTATCCGATTGATATAGCTTGAACTGCGATGGCCGTGCCGTCTTGAGCAGGGGCGATTTTGGCTCGGTTACGATATCGGCTTTGAGAGCAACGCCGGCATCGACAAGCCATACAAAATCTCGCTGATACTTCTCGTAGTGAGCCTTGGGGTCAATGGAATTGAGCACGAAGCGCTTGTTTTCGCCCTCGAGCATAATAGGGAGCTGATCGTAGATGCTCTGCACCTGCAGGGCTCGCCCGCTTGCATACTTGGAGATATCCCGCCGGTACTGTTCGTTGAGCTCTGACTGCAGCTGACGAACAGAGGCAAGGTCGCCCTGCGTGTCAAGGAAACGCTGCACGACCTCCGGCATTCCGCCGACAACGGTATAGGTCCTGAAGTTTGCCATCATCGCGTCATGAATGTAATCAGGAATGGGCCTCTCGCTGATACACGCGTCACGTATCGTTTGGCGAGCCCCCTCGCTCACCCCGGTTGCCCAGCAAAACTCCTCAAAATCGAGCGGGAACATCCTAAGCTCGTGGACATACCCCACGGGATAGGACCTGACGCCCTTGAACTGGGTCCCGAGCATTGACCCCGAAAACGCCCAGCGGCACCTCCCGTCCTCTACAAGGAACTTTGCCATCGTCATGATGTCGGGGGCCTCTTGGACCTCATCGATAAACACGAGCGTTTTGCCTGGTGCAATCGACTTTCCCGAAAGAAGCGTCACCCTGCTGATGAAATCATCGGCATTCCGCGCCTCGAGAAGAGCATCTTTTGCCTGGCGATTTTCCATGAGATTGAGCTCGATGTAGGTTGCATGGCTGGCTTTGCCAAATGCGCGAATCGAATAGCTTTTGCCGATCTGGCGAGAACCCGTGATGAATAAGGCCTTTTGCTCGGCAGACTTCAGCCAACGCTCCAGCTCTGCCGCTATTTTCCTGCGCAGCATAGGCTCTCCCCTCAGTGTCATCAAATGAAATGCAAAGTTTTATGCGCTTAATTATCGATGAAATGTAGGATTTTTAGAACCTAAAATCGGATGAAATGCAGAGATTTAGGATTATAAGCAAAAAGAAGGGGCAGCCCCGGCGAATGTGACAAAGGGACTGTCCCTTTGTCACATTGCGCTCGACTACTCGTCGACGATCTCGGCAAGCCAGACGTTCAGCGTATCGACCTCGGGGCAGCAGAACTTTGCCGTACCGGGCTCGTTGCCAGGCACGGTTCCGCCATAGCGCAGGATATCGATATAGGGAAAGCCCACATGGCAGGCCATGGCACACATCTTGCCGCGGTCTCGGTCGAAGTCAAAAACGTCGCCCGGCTTGTGACCATGGTGGCAGCGGCACGCACCCAGCTGGTCCACGCAGCTCACGCGGATGCGCGGACGCTTGCCCCGCGGCGCGCCGAGCGGCTTGTTCTCGCCCGCAGGCTTGGCGCCGCCCTCGCCAGCATTACTCATGGTCAATCACATCCAGGCAGGCCTCGATGGGAAGGCCAGCCGACTTGTCCTCTTGGTCGGCATTGCGCTCGATAAGCTCAGCCACCACGCGCATGGCATCGGACGTCGCGCGCTGCAGGCTCCAACCGGCCATAACGCGGCCGACGAGCACCGCCGAGAACGTGTCGCCCGTGCCCGGGAAATAGACCGGAATGAGCTCAAAGGGAATCGTGAAGTACTCCCCCGCCACATGGTCGTAACCGATAACCGCGTTCGTGCCATTGACCACGGCGCTCGTAATGACCACCGACTTGGCACCCAGCTCGCGCACGGCGTCCACAAGGGCGCGGGCCTCGTCGGGCGTGAGTTGCTCGGCGATAGGCGTATCGGTGAGCAGGCATGCCTCGGTATAGTTGGGCACCGCGTAGTCTGCGCACTCCAGCAGATGCCGCATAAGGCCAATCGTGGACTCGGGCACGCCCGCATAGAGCTTGCCGTTGTCGCCCATGATGGGATCGACGAACACCTTGGTGCCCTTTTGCGCGCGGCGGTGGCAAAAGTCCGAGATGATACGCGTCTCTTCCTCGGTCACGATAAAGCCGGTCGAGATGGCGTCGAACTCAA
Organism: uncultured Collinsella sp.; assembly: GCA_900550785.1. Taxonomy (GTDB): domain Bacteria; phylum Actinomycetota; class Coriobacteriia; order Coriobacteriales; family Coriobacteriaceae; genus Collinsella. The sequence continues at coordinate 2,564 of URTL01000074.1, forward strand.
AGCCGAGCTCATCCCAGATAGCGAGGCTTTGACGCACGTACTCGGTGGTGTCGTGGATGTAGAACTTGGGGTAGTTGAGCGTATCGGAAACGAGCGCCGTCGGCAGGTTATGGATACGGTAGCCCATGTGCGACAGCACCGGCAGCATGGCGGAAAGCGCGACCTTGCCGTAGCCGCACATATCGTTGATCAGCAGCAGCTGAGTGTTCTTCATGAGAGTCCCCCCTTAGTTCGGGCGCGGCACAGCAGCGCCACAGTGCGACTAAGTGTAGCGCAGGGGACGTTGTGAGCGGAGTCGAGCAGCGCGAAGGGTAAATTGTTGCGGAAAGGTTACGGAAAATGATCCCTTTTCCTCCGTCCCCAAGGGATCACATGCACCAAAGCGGACCGTGGCGGAATCACAGATTGCCGCTTAGGAACGCTTGCAGCGTCGAGCCGTTACGCGGTTTGGTAAAACCGCGTAACCACTAGTTTGGTACCTTGACATTCATTTCTCATGCTCCTAGATTGGTTAGGCACAAAACAATTCCACTACCTAACTAAAGAAAGGAGCAACACTAATTCATGTGCGATGAACTTCTTAACCTTTGTTCGCACGAGCCCGGCGGCGACCCGTCACAGTCGGCGGATGTACCCGAAGCGGTTAGCTCGGAAGACAAGCTTGCCAAGCGCATCCTGAGCGGCCTGGGTTTTTGCGGCCATTACATGCATTTTCATGGCGGAGGCGTGTCCGGCAAGGCGCCCATCATTTGCCTGCTGGCCAAGCAGCCCGGCGGCGAGATGTCGCAGCAGGAACTCGGCATGCACTTTGACCTCAAGCCGGGGTCGCTTTCCGAGATCCTGTCCAAGCTCGGGGTCAACGGCCTCATTGAGCGCAGCCGTAACCCCAAAGATCGACGGCAACTCACCATTCGCCTGACCGAAACCGGCCGAGAAAACGCCCGCATCGACCAGGCGGCCCGCATCCGCTTTAGAGAGCGGGCCTTTAGTGCCCTCACCCACGACGAGCGCGAAGACCTCGCCGAAATGCTCGATAAAATCCGTGTAACCTGGGAGGAACTGGATGATTAAAACCCTCATGGGCAGCATCCGCGACTATATGAAAGTCACCGTTGCCACGCCGCTGCTCGTGCTTGGCGAGGTGCTCTGCGAAATGCTGATTCCATTTATCACCGCCAACCTGATCGACGCCATCAAAGACGGCGCCACCGTAGCCGAGATGCTTCCCACCGCAGGCTTTTTGGTGCTCATCGCGCTGACGTCGCTTGCTTTTGGCGCCGCTGCCGGCGTCACCTGCAGCCATGCGAGTTGCGGCTTTGCCAAGAACCTGCGTCACGACCTGTTCTACAAGATCCAGACGTTCAGCTTTGCCAACATCGATGAGTTCTCGAGCTCCTCGCTCGTCACGCGTCTGACCACTGACATCAACAACGTTCAACAGGCCTTTATGATGATCATCCGTATCGCCGTGCGCGCGCCGCTGGTCTTGATCTTCGCCTTTACCATGGCATTTATCATGGGCGGCAGCGTCGCCATGGTCTACCTGGTCATCATTCCGCTGCTGGGCTTTGGACTGTTCTTTATCATCTTTAAGGTACGCCCCATCTTCTCGCGCGTGTTCCACAAGTACGACGCCCTTAACGAGTCCGTCGAGGAAAACGTCACCGGCATGCGCGTGGTCAAGAGCTACGTGCGCGAAGACTTTGAGAAGGAGAAGTTCGCCACCGCCGCGCACGACGTCCAGATGGACTTCACCCGCGCCGAGAAGCTGCTCGCCTTTAACAACCCCATGATGAACATCTGCGTCAACGGCGCATTTGTCATCATCATCTACCTGGGATCCAAGCTCATCATCACGAGCCAGGGCACGCTGTTCGACGTGGGCCAGCTCTCCTCGATCTTTACCTATGGCTTCGCGATCCTCATGAGCCTGATGCAGCTGTCGATGATCTTTGTCATGGTGACCATGGCCGACGAATCGGCGCACCGCATTACCGAGGTGCTGGCCGCCGAGCCCACGATCGCCGATCCCGCCGAGCCCGTGCTCGAGGTTGCCGACGGTTCCATCGACTTTGACCACGTGAGCTTTAAGTATTCCGCGCATGCGAAGCGCCAGGCGCTCGACGATATCGACCTGCACATTAAGAGCGGCGAGACCATCGGTATCATCGGCGGTACCGGCTCGGCCAAGTCCACGCTTGTAAACCTCATCGCCCGTCTGTACGACGCCACCGAAGGCACCGTGCGCGTGGGCGGCATGGACGTACGCGACTACGACCTGGACGCGCTGCGCCACCAAGTGGCCATGGTGCTGCAGAAAAACGTGCTGTTTAGCGGCACCATTGCCGAGAACCTGCGCTGGGGCGACCCGAACGCCACCGACGAGGAAGTCCGCGAGGCGGCACATCTGGCCTGCGCCGACGAGTTTGTCGATGGCTTCCCCAAGGGCTATGACACCTGGATCGAACAGGGCGGCTCCAATGTTTCCGGCGGTCAGAAGCAGCGCCTGTGCATTGCGCGTGCCCTGCTGCGTCGCCCCAAGATCTTAATCCTGGACGACTCCACCAGCGCTGTCGACACCAAGACCGACGCCAAGATTCGCGCAGGGTTGGCAAGCTATCTGCCCAACACGACCAAGCTCATCATCGCCCAGCGCATCAGCTCCGTGCAGGACGCAGACCGCATCATCGTCATGGAGGGTGGCCGTATCGCGCAGATCGGCAACCATGACGAGCTGCTCAAGACGAGCGAGATCTACCGCGAGACCTTTACCTCGCAAAACAAGATGTCTGCCGAGGGCGAAGGGGCCGTCGAGGCCGACACCGAGGCATCCGCAACACAAGCTCAGACCCAGGAAGGAGGCGAGGCACATGAGTAAGGCAACGACCGCCGAGCGCGCGCTCAACCGCAAGGGTGGCACCATGTCGCGCCTCATCAAGACGCTCTTTGGCTTCTACCCCGTGCTTTTGCCCCTCGTCGTCGTCGGCGTGGTGCTCTGCGCCATCATCAACTCCATCGGCGCGACCTTCCTTCAGAGCGCTCTGCAGATTATTAGCGAATCGTGGCAGTCGGGCGATTGGGAAGCCGCACAGCCCAAGATCGCACAGCTCGTGACCACCCTCGCCTGCATCTACGGCGTCGGCATCCTGTCTTCGCTCTTCTGGAACCGCGCCATGGCCATCGTCACGCAGGGCTCGCTCGAGAAGCTGCGCGAGAAGATGTTCAACCGCATGCAGGACCTGCCGATTCGCTACTTCGACACGCACCAGCGCGGCGACATCATGAGCCACTACACCAACGACATCGACACGCTGCGCCAGATGATCAGCCAGTCGCTGCCCAACCTGCTCATGACGACCATCGTCATCGTCACGGTGTTCTTTATCATGCTGTACTACAGCGTTTGGATGTGCCTGGTCATTGTGGCAGGCGTCGCCTTTATGACCTTTATGACCAAGCTGCTCGGCTCCAACTCCGCGCGCTTCTTCATTGCGCAGCAGACCGAGCTCGGCGTGGTCGAGGGTCATATCGAGGAAGTCATGAACGGCCAGAAGGTCGTCAAGGCATTCTGCCACGAGTCTGCCGCCGAGGCCGATTTTGACGAGCGCAACGAAAAGCTCTTCGAGGTCTCGCAGAAGGCCAACATGTACGCCAACATCCTCATGCCCATCCTTATGAACCTGGGCAATCTGCTCTACGTGCTGGTGGCCCTTGCCGGCGGCATTTTCCTGGCGCTGGGCGTGCCCAACCTGAGCATCTCGGGTATGGCGCTGTCCATCGCCGTCGTGGTGCCGTTCCTCAACATGACCAAGCAGTTCTGCGGACAGATCGGCCAGATCTCGCAGCAGATCAACGCCGTGGTCATGGGCCTCGCCGGCGCCGACCGCATCTTTGAGCTCATCGACGAGAAGCCCGAGACCGACGAAGGCTACGTGACGCTCGTCAACGCGCAGGTGAACCCCGATACCTGGCAGCTCGAGGAGGCCGACCACCACACCGGCATGTGGGCGTGGAAACACCCGCACCGTGCAACCGGCGAGATCGAGTACGTACCGCTGCGCGGCGACCTGGTCATGGACAACGTCGACTTTGGCTACACGCCCGACCACGAGGTGTTGCACGGCGTGTCCGTGTTTGCCAAGCCGGGCCAGAAGGTCGCGTTTGTCGGCGCCACCGGTGCCGGCAAGACGACCATCACCAACCTCATCAACCGCTTCTATGACATCGCCGACGGCAAGATTCGCTACGACGGCATCAACGTCAACAAGATCCGCAAGGCCGATCTGCGCCGCTCGCTGGGCGTGGTACTGCAGGACGTGAACCTGTTCACCGGCACCGTGATGGACAACATCCGCTACGGCCGACTGAACGCCACCGATGAGGAATGCATCGAGGCCGCGCGACTGGTGAACGCGGACGGCTTCATCCGCATGCTGCCCAACGGCTACCAGACCGTGCTCGAAGGTGATGGTTCTGGTCTGTCTCAGGGCCAGCGTCAGCTGATCTCCATCGCTCGTGCAGCCGTGGCCGATCCGCCGGCCATGATCCTCGACGAGGCCACTTCGTCTATCGACACCCGTACCGAGGAAGTGGTGCAGGCCGGCATGGACAACCTGATGAAGGGCCGCACGGTCTTCGTCATTGCCCACCGCCTGTCCACCGTGCGCAACTCCGATGTGATCATGGTGCTCGACCATGGCCGCATCATCGAACGCGGCTCGCACGACGACCTCATCGCGCAACGTGGGGAGTACTACCAGCTCTATACCGGCGCGGTGGAACTGGAGTAGCCAAGGACTGCCTTCGGCAGACCGTCATGTTTCCTCGGCACTGTCGTGCCTCGGCGTCGCCTATGGGAAGTCCACCGGGCTTCCCGCTTAACGGCTCCGCAGCTAGTGGCTGATATTCCAGTCGCTGGCATTATCCGCGAAAGTCCCATCCGAACATGTCGGAATGGGACTTTCGTCGGGTGGGAGAGGAGTGGCCTTCCCTACCCGGCACGATAATTGGGGGTGTGCGCCACGCCTCAGTTTGCCAGGTAGTTGGCGATCGCGCCGGCGGCGGCGTAGCCTTTGCGGTACATGAGTTCCAGTCCCTCGAAGGACTTGCTCAGCGTCGAAAGCCCGCACAGGTCATCGGGCGCGAGGATGAGCACGCGGCCGTCGCGCTCGTACTCCTTGGCCAAGGCAACCTCGTCGTTGTAGGTGGCGTATCGGTTCAGCAGTCGCTCAGCGGCGGCCGGATAGGAATGCCGAAGGATTCGCGCCGGCGCGATGTCGCGCTTCTGCTCGCGCAGCACGTCCTTCGGCCTTGTCAGCACCAGCACGATGCGGTCATATCCGTCGTCAATGGCCTTCTGCACGGGGACCGGATCGACGATGCCACCGTCGAAATACGGGACGCCGTCGATCACATACGGCTCGCAGGCCACGGGCACGGCCGACGAAGCCTTCATGATGTTGAAATCATCGTAATGCACGTCGGACTTGTCGAAATACTTCGCGGAACGGTCCAACGCATTGCACGCGATCACCGTGAACCCGGTGGGGTTCGCCGCGAACGCCTCATAATCCACCGGATATTCGCCGTCGTGATTGCTCAGCGTGCCGTATACGTAATCCAGATTCGCGAAATTGTGGTGCTTGACATAGCTGTCGAAGCTGGCGTATTCCTTGCGGAAGGCGTATTCGGTGTAGAACTTGTGGTTGCGGCCGTGCTGGCCGGCGAGGAACGACACCATGTTGGCGCTGCCTGCGGAGACGCCATAGCAGTGGTCGAACGTGATGCCTTCCTCCTGGCAGCGGTCCATCACGCCGGCTCCGAATATCGCGCGGAAGCCTCCGCCGACATCGATCAGCGCCGTCCTGTGCGAGGGTTTCGATTGTGCGGATACATCACTGCGCTGTGTGTCGGTGCGTTGCGATTCGACCGTCTCGGCTGCACCCGCGTCCCGTGCGCCCGTATCCGCGTGGGCCGTGGCCTTGTGACCGTTGTCCGTCGCCTTCACCGTCATCGTCGTCCCCTTTCGTAGTGTCGTCCAAGTGTACGCCCGTTATGCGGACAATCACGGTGTCTGCCAGGGTCGCCCGATCTAGCTGTGCAGCAGTTCTCGTGACAGCGCGGCGATGCGTTCGCCGCTATCGGAATTCGCGATCTCGACGCCGCCGTCCATCTCCTCGGGAGCAAGCTTCCCCAACGATTCCAGAACCATGCCCAGATGCCGGACCGTTCCGCGATTGCCATCGATAATCGCGGTCGTCGACGGCAGCAGCTCACGGAAGTAGTTGCGGTAGAACACGAAATGCGTGCAGCCGAGCACCACCGAGTCGATGGACGGAAGGTCATAGCCGTCAAAATACCGGTGCAGGGTGCGCATCACCAGGTCATGGTCGCAAAGCCTTCCGCTTTCGACGATTTCCACCAGATCGGGGCACGGCTGGGGCGAAATCATGTTGTTCGCCTTGAAACGGTCCATCAGTGCGGCGAACTTGTGCTCGCGCAGCGTCAGCGGCGTAGCCGCGACGATGACGTGCTGCGGCATGTGCCGTGCGGGCGCGGGCCCGTCTCCCGCGGCGGTGTCGCCCCGATCGCAGGCGACCTTCAGCGCGGGCTCCATGCCGATGATCGGAATGTCGTAATGGTCGCGCAACGCGTTCACCGCCGCGGACGTGGCGGTGTTGCAGGCGATGACCACCGCCTTGACCCCCTGACTCATGAACCTCTCCATGATGTCGAAGCTCAGCCGACGCACCTCCTGCGGGGTCTTCGTGCCGTATGGCGCGTTCGCGGAATCCCCGAAATACAGGACCCGCTCGTGAGGCATGTCCTGCACGATCTGTCGCACCACCGAAATACCGCCCAAGCCGGAATCGA
>URTL01000075.1 GCA_900550785.1 uncultured Collinsella sp.
GTCTCCAGGTCGACGGTGCGTGTCCTTGACTTCACCGTCCGAAACCTGATCGGCCACGGAGGGCACTGAAGGCTTCTGCTGCGCGCCCGAGGAATGGCGACGGCGCGGACGCGGCGCGCGCTCCTCCTCGCCACGTGACTTGCCGCCCTTGTCGACAGGCGCATCGGAGGCCGAGGCGCCCTTGGAAGCGGCACCGGCCTCGCGAGCAGCTGCGGCGCGGAAGGCGTCCTCGCGCTCCTCGCTCGACAGATGACGGCGACGACGGCGTGTGGGGTTCATGCCACCGCCGCGATTCTGCTGCTGGGGCTGCTGAACCTCGCGCTCGCGAGAGGCGTTCTTGCCCGTGGCTGCAACCTCGGTAGCATCGCCCGAGCCCGCGCGCTTGCGACGGCGACGGCTATCGGCCGCCCCCTCGGCCTCGGGTGTCTCGGCCTTACCGCGGCCCTTTCCGCGGCCACGGCCCTCGCCCTGACCCTGACCGGCGCGAGCATCGGATTCAGCATCGCGACGACGGCGCTTGGGCATCGACGTGCCGGCCAGACGGTCGGCACTCGACAGGCCATCGCCCACATCGACGCCGTTTTCGCGATCGAGCTCCATGAGCGCCAGGCGCATCTCGGGCGACTCGATGCGCTCGAGCACATCGCGCGTCACGCAGTCGGGGCGGCAGTTGCAGCCCTGCTCGGCGGCCTTCTTTTTGCAGCCCTCCGAGCACGTCATATCGGCCAGGTTGACCTTAAAGACTTTACCGTTCTCCAGGCGCAGCACCAGCTGCTCACGCGGCGTGTCATATTCCTGGATACGCGCCTTGCCGAGCGGCGTATCGATGAGTGTCTTCTTTTTGGGCGCACGGCTCTTAAAGTCCTTGTACGCCTCGAACTCATAACGCAGGCAGCACATCAGGCGGCCGCAAACGCCGCTGATCTTGGACGAGTTGAGCGGTAGGTCCTGCTCTTTTGCCATGCGAATCGAGACGGGCTCAAACTGTCCGCCAAAGCGCGTACAGCAGAGCTCCTGTCCGCACTGGGCATAGCCGCCCACCAGGCGGGTCTCGTCGCGCACGCCTATCTGGCGCATGTCGACGCGAATATGCAGCGTTGAGGACAGGTCCTTGACGAGCTGACGAAAATCGACGCGCTCCTCGGCTGCAAAGTAGAACACGGCCTTCTCGCCGCCAAACAGGTACTCGACGCCCACCGGCTTCATCTCGAGGTCGAGCTCCTTGACCAGGCGGCGGAAGTCGACCATGGCCTCGTCGCCCTGGATGGCCAGGTCATCGGCAAGCTGCAGGTCGATGTCGCTCGCCACGCGCAGCACGGGCTTGAGCGGCTGACCGATCTCGTCTTGCGGCACCTCAAAGGGATCGGCCGTGACCAGGCCGATCTCGGTTCCGCGCTCGGTGGAGCAAATGGCATAATCGGCCTCGAGGATATCCAGATCCTGCGGGTCGAACCACAGGTCGCGCGAGGCGTAGGTAAACTTAACGGGTACGACTAACGGCATTTCAGTGCCTTCCTGATATCGAACAGCATGACCTCGATGGCCAGCTGGGGAGTAACGTTTCTGGCGATGTTGCGCTCGGCGGTCGCGACTGCCTCGAGCGCCTGGGTGGCACCCGCAACATTGGTCGCGGCGGCAAGCCGACCGATCGTGTCGCGCACGTCTTCGTTCACCACGTCGGCTGCCTCGTCCTGAAGCGTCAGCAGCACGTCGCGCATGAGCGTCCGCGCGCTCGCCAGCGCTTCCATGATACCCGAACGCTCGCGCGCGTTGAGTTCGCGCTTGTTGCGGTCCTCAAGCTGCTTCAATGCTCCACGCGACAGGTAGTCGGCGTTTTGCTCGAGCACCTTTTCCTGTGTGGACTTGACCTCGGCGAGCGGCGCCTTAACGGCGACGATGAGTGACTTGGCGCGGCTGAGCACGTCGGCCTCGTCGGCGGCGATAAGCGAATCGATGGCGCGAACCATCTGACGGCGGGCGTCCTGGCGCTCGGCGCTCTTGAGGAACTCGATGCCACGCGTGGGGCTTCCCGCTACTGCGACGGCCATGCGGCAACGCGCAGGGTCCTGACCGGTGGCGCGGCTCACGGCCCGCGCGGCGACGGCGGGCGACACCAGCCGAAACGGCACGCACTGGCAGCGGCTCACGATGGTGGGCAACATCACGTCTGCCGAGGTGCCCAGCAAGATAAACATAACGCCCTCGGGCGGCTCCTCGAGTGTTTTGAGCAGTGCGTTGGCGGTGTTGGCGCGCAGCTGCTCGGCACGGTCAATGATGTAGACCTTGGCCTTGGCGCGGATGGGCGCTAGGGGTACGTCGTCGAGTAGCTCGCGCGTCTGGGCGATGAGGTAGCCCGTGGCGCTCTCGGGCGTGTAATAGTGCACGTCGGGGTGCGTATGGCGGGCGACGCGCACGCAGCTATCGCATGAGCCGCAGCCATCCTGCTCGCACAGGAAGGCTTGGGCGAGCGCCCACGCGGCGTCGAGCTTGCCCGCGCCGGGCGCGCCCAAAAACAGGTAGGCGTGCGATGCACGACCGCTGGCGACGGCATTGGTCAAAAAGTGGCGCACGCGCTGTTGGGTGTCGAGCTTGGCCAGCAGACTTGCCTGAGCGGGGGCCATGTTACTCGGCCTCCTGGGCAAGCGCGGCGGTGACGGCGTCCTGGGAAATGTCGAGGCCGTAGACGCGAACCTGCTCAACCGTCTTCTCGAAGACTTCCTCGACGGTCGCAGTGGCGTCGATGAGCTTTACGCGGTTTGGCTCCTCGGCGGCAATTGCGCAAAAACCCTGGTAGACACGCTCTTGGAAGGCCATGCCCTTAGCCTCCATGCGATCTGCCGCGCCACGGGCTGCCATGCGCAGCGCCGACTGCTCGGGCGTGATGTGATAAACGAGTGTGAGCGCCGGGTGCGTACCCGCGACGGCCAGGTTGTTGGCGTCGCGCACTATCTGGCGATCGAGGCCGTCGGCAAACGCCTGGTAGCAGGTCGTGGAATCGTAGAAGCGATCGCACAGGACCACCTTGCCGGCAGCGAGGGCGGGCGCGATGACCTCGTGCACCAGCTGGGCACGGGCGGCCTCATACAGCAGCAGCTCGCAAGTGTCGCCCATCGCCGTATTGGCGGGGTCGAGCAGCAGAGCACGGATCTTTTCGCTGATGGCGGTACCGCCCGGCTCGCGCAGGCTCACAACCTGGTAGCCAGCGAGTTCAAGAGCGCGGGCAAGCAGACGCGCCTGCGTGGACTTGCCGGCACCGTCGACGCCCTCGAGCGTGATAAAGCTATGTTGAGCGGGCTCAAAAGCCATGGGCGCAGCCCCTTCCTACAAGGCGCGTAAATGCAGATATATCAACCAAGCCATGATACCCCAGTGCTCGGTGCGTCCCCAATGGCTAAAGGTGCCTTTCCAAAGTTGCGGTGAAATAGGGACTGATTGAAGCTCTGAGACCGCCAAACAGTCCCTATTTCACCGCAACTTATGATGGGGATTTTTGGACGCTGGGTATAATCGTCGTATTGCATTGAAATGTGGCGAAAGGAGTGGCAATGTCTCGGTATTGCGCCTCGTGCGGCAAGCTTCTTGCAGATAATGCCAAGTTCTGCACCTCGTGCGGTGCACCCGTTGAGCAAACAACCGCGAGCGATAGCCAGCCCGCTTTTGAGCAGACCGGCTCCCTTGATGCGCCGCAAGCCAAGGCGGACGACCCCCTCGCCTATCGCCCCCACCCCGCCGCAAGCCCCGCGGCCGTCGAGACCACGCAGCGCATACCCATCGCGAGCGGCTCGCCCCAACAGCAGCCGGCTCCCGCATACGCGCCCGCTTCGCCACAGACCCCCGCTCCCAAAAAGAGCGGCGCCGGGCCGCTTATCGCCGTTATCGTTGTGCTGGTGGCGATCATCATCGCCCTGGTCGTTTTCTTTGTGATCAAGCCTTTCGACAGCGCCGCCACGCAGACGACTGCCGAGGTAGCTAAGCTGCACCATGACGTCGACGACGATGACCTAAAGCCTCTCGGCGATCCCAACAGCCTGTACGACGATGATGACGATGACGACGAGGATGGCGGCGAAGCAACGCTCTCCGAGCAGAACCTCTACCGTCGCCTGAGCGAATACTACGACTTGCTCGAAGACCTCGACAACTACGTCCGTGGCTGCGCGCAGAACTTCAACGGCAGCTATCTGGAAGAGGATCGGACCACCCGTCAAAATCTCGCCGACGTCGCCGAGCGCACAGAGGACACCATCGAGCAGTATTACGACATCGTCGAGGACCTAGACGTCCCGACGAGCTCCAAGAACTATAGCTCCTGGAAGGACATCATCGCCCTGTACGACGACCTGGATCACCGCATTGACGCAATCTGTGATGCCTGGGAGATCAGCCTGAAATACGCCAAGCCTGCGGACCACAAGAATGAGATCGTGGCGCCGCTGTCGCGCGACAACGTGGCGGGCACCAATGACAATAAGTATCGCCTAGACTTTGAGGAGCGCTATCCCGGCGCCAAACCCGTCGAAGTGAACTAGCGCTTTGTCGTTCCCGAGCCGGCAGTTAGGGACGTTCCTAAACTGCCGGCAGAAAAGGAACGTCCCTAACTGCCGGTCAAAAAAACGAGCGAGGATCGTGGGGTCCTCGCTCGTTTTTTAGGCAATGTTTCGACCGCGCCGTTACTTGTCGGAGGCTACTTTCTTGGCAGTCGACTTCTTCGCGGTCGTCTTCTTGGCGGCAGTGGCTTTCTTAGCCGTCGTCTTCTTGGCCGCCGTCGTCTTCTTGGCCGTGCTCGCCTTAGTCGTGGTCTTGCGGCCGCGGGCGGGCTTCTTCTCCTTGGTCGGGCAGTCCATGTTGACGCAGATACGCCACGGGCCGCGCGCCGTGTTGACCACCACGATGGGGGCGCCGCACTCGGGGCAGGTCTCACCCGTCGCCTCGAGCTTACCGCGCGCCGGCAGAGGATAGCTCACGCCGCAGTCATCGTAGTTGGTGCAGCGGATAAAGCGCTTGCCGCTCTTCTCACTCTTGTGCGCGATCAGGTCGCCATGACGTCCGGCCTCGGCACACACCTTGCACTCGCCCACCTTAAGGTCGGGCTCGTAGTTGGTGGGGCACGTGGGGTTCACGCAGATCTCGAAAGCCTTCTGACGGAACGGCTGGCATTTAATGCGCGGCGCGCCGCACTCGGGGCACACGGCCGCCTCGCCCTCGAGCGGGCTTACCTTGACGCCGCTCGGCACCGGATAGGTCACATCGCAGTCGGGCCAGCCCATGCAGCCGATAAAGCTGCCGCGGGTCTTGGCGCTCGTCTTCATAACCAGGTCCTTGCCGCACTTGGGGCAAGCGCCCACGCGCGCATCGGCCGTGACGGCGTCGCTGATGGCGTCGCCCAGCTCCTGCGTGTGCTTGAGCAGCTCGTCGAGCACGCCAGCCAGCAGCGCGCGCGAGTGCGTCACGACATGCTCTTCGGTATCCTCGCCGCGCTCCACACGGGTCATGTCGCCATCGAGCTCGCTGGTCATATCGGGGCTCGTGATGCGCGGGGCAAACTGCGACAGTGCATCGATAATGGCGATGCCCAGCTGACTCGGCTCCACGGGATCGTTTTTGAGATAGCGCACGGCGTACAGGCGCTCGATGATGCTCGCGCGCGTGGACTTGGTGCCCAGGCCGCGCTTTTCCATCTCCTGCACGAGCTTGCCCTGGCTGTAGCGCGCGGGCGGCTCGGTCTGCTTGGCCTCGAGCTTAATGTCGAACACGTCGACCGTATCGCCCTGCTCCAGCGGCGGCATCTGCTCGTCGCGCTTGAGTCCGTACGGGTACGCCTCGCGGAAACCCGGGGTCACGAGCACATCGCCCGAAGCCACGAACGACTCGCCGTTCACGTCGAGCTCGAGCTTAGTGTTTTCGATGGTCGCGGGACCCATAAGCGTCGCTAGGAAGCGGCGGGCGATGAGGTCGTAGAGCTTGCGCTGGCCGCCGTCGAGCGTGGACGGATCGCCCTCGCCCGTGGGATAGATAGGCGGGTGGTCGGTGGTCTCGACCTTGCCGCGCGTGGGCTTCATGGGGCCGGCGAGGACCTTTTTGCACACGGGCGCCAGCGCCGGGTTGATCTTTGCAAGGTCACTCACCACAGCGCTCAGATCAAGCGTCGCGGGGTATACGGTATTGTCGACACGCGGGTAGCTGATGAGGCCCGCCATGTAGAGGGACTCGGCGATGCGCATGGTACGCGCAGGCGAGATACCCTCGGCTGCGGCGGCAGCCTGCAGCGAGGTGGTCGCAAACGGCGTGGGCGGCTGCTGCTTGCGCGAGCGCTTGGTCACCGCGGCGACGGTTGCCGTCTTGGCACCGTCAACGTGACCGTACGCCGTCTCAGCAGCATCCTTGTCGGTAAAGCGCGCCGTCTTGTGCGCGATCTTAAAGCGATCGTCCTCGGCAGCGCCTTGCGCGGCGCCCATGCCGCGAATCTGCCAATAGTCCTCGGGCACAAACGCCATGCGCTCGCGTTCGCGCTCGACCACCAGGGCAAGCGTCGGCGTCTGCACGCGGCCGGCGGAACGCACGTTGCCAAAGCCGCCAAACTTGGCGAGCGTCAGGTAGCGCGTGAGCACCGCACCCCAAATGAGGTCGATGTGCTGACGGCTCTCGCCGGCGTCGGCCAGGTTCTGGTCGAGCGAGACAAGGTTATCGAAGGCCTGCGTGATCTCGGCCTTGGTAAACGAAGAATACTGGGCGCGGGCGACCGGCAAGTCGGGCGCCACCTCGCGCACCTTGTTGAGGGCGTCCGAACCGATCAGCTCGCCCTCGCGATCGAAGTCCGTGGCGATGATGACGCTGTCGGACTTTTTGGCGAGGTTCTTAAGCGAGCGGATGAGTTCCTTCTCGGCCGGCAGCTTAATGACGGGTGCCCAGGTGAGATACGGCAGACTCTCGAGCTTCCAGCCCTTGATGGAGATGCCGTCGGCAAGAAACGGCTTGCGTTTGGTGTCGTAGGGCGGGCGTGCCAGGCCATCGGGCATGTCGGCCGGTAGCATCTCGCCGTCCTCGGTAACCGAATACCAGCCCAGCTTTTTATCGAACAGCACGCTGTCGCAAAAATCGGGCGCAAGGATGTGACCGGCCAGGCCGATGGTCACGCACTCCTCGCCCTTCCACTCAAAACGGTAGATTGCGGTGTTGTACACCTTGTCCTTTTTGGGTTTGCCCGTGGACAGACGCTCGGCAATCTGACGCGCGGCGTCGTTTTTCTCTGCGATGATGAGCTTCAAAAGAGGCTCCTATCTCGTGTCTCTGCGGCTACGCCCGCCCGTATGGCGGCCGATTTACGCCCTTGCTTGCTCGATCTGCCCGATGAGCCAATCGCACCAGGCATCCATGCCCTCGCCCTTGCGCGCGCTCACGGCAAACCGCGGCGCCTGCGGATTGAGGTCATCGAGTGTCCTAGTATACCTATCCATGTCAAAATCGAAAGCCGGGGCCACGTCGACCTTATTGAGCAGCTGCGCGCCAGCGTGCTGGAAGATGCCCGGGTACTTGATGGGCTTGTCGTCGCCCTCGGGCACCGAGAGAATCATGATGGACAGGTTCTCGCCCAAGTCAAAGTCGACTGGGCAGACCAGGTTACCCACGTTTTCGATAAAGATGACGTCGATGTTTTCCAGACCCACAGCCTGGTCAAACGCGTCAACGGCCTCCATGATCATGTTGCCCTCGAGGTGGCACAGGCCGCCCGTGTTGATCTGGATGGCGGGCATGCCGGCTTCCTTCATGGTGATGGCGTCGACATCCGAGGCAATATCGCCCTCGATGACGGCACAGCGCAGGCCGGCCTTGTCACGCAGGCGCTCGTTGGTGCCCAGGATCGTGGTGGTCTTGCCCGAACCGGGGCTCGACAAGACGTTGATCACATAGGTGTTTGTCTCATTAAATCGCTGACGCAGCTGATCTGCCAGGCGCTCGTTGCGCGACAGAATCGGCGACGCGATATCAATCGTTTTCTCAGCCATACTTAGCGCTCCTTACTTTGGCCCCTTTATACCCCATCACCAGATGGCTAGCGGGCTAATCGTCGGGGGTTTCGATTTCGATACTCGCGATATCGAGCTCGCGGCCGTGCAGTAGGCGCACGTTGGCACCACCACACTGGGGACAGCGGCAATGGAAGCGATCGTGCTCAAAGACCTCCCCGCAGTCCAGACACTCGCTTTGTGGATGGACTTCCTCCACGGCAAGCTCGCAGCCTCGCGTGAGCGGGTCCTCATCGCGAAATGTCTCCCACGCAAAGTCGAGCGCCTCGCGCACAACTTCGGTCATATCCCCGATACGCAGCGTTACCAAAACGGCGCGCGAGGCCCCCGCCCCACGCGCCGCGCGAATCACTGTATCGAGTATGCCGTTGACAATGCCAACCTCGTGCATACCGATTTACTCCTCGTCGTCCTCATCGTCCGATAACAGGTCCAGACGGCTCACAAACAAGCCCTCCTTGCCCTCGCGCGCGGTAATGACCACGCGGGCAATGGCGAGCGAAATCTCGTAGAGCGAGAGCAGGGCACCATACATGAGGCCCAGCGTAACGGGCGAGCCGTCGGGCGTAATCACAGCCGAGCCCACAAGCAGGCCCACGTACACGTAGCGCCAGGCGCCGCGGAAGGCCGCGTAGGACACGATGTGGAAGACGGACAGGTAGAAGATGATGAGCGGCAGCTCAAACGCCACACCAAAGCCGATCATAAAGAGCAGCTCCATGTTGACGTAGTTCTCCAGGTCGGGCAGCGCGGTTGCGACGGCAGAGGTCTCGCCGATGAGCCACTCAAAGCCTGCCGGGATAATGATGAAGTAGCAAAAGATTGCGCCCAGGAAGAACAGCACCGTCGAGGCGAGCACCGTAGGCACAACCCACTTGCGCTCGTTGGGACGCAGTGCCGGCAGGAAAAATGCCAGAATCTGCCAGATGATCATGGGCGTGCACATGACCACGGCCATCTTGATGGCCAGCGAGAAGCGCAGGCCAAAGCCGCCGAGCGTGGTGGTGATGTAGAACTTACCGTCCGGCACAAAGGAGCGGATGGGGTCTTCCAGGATGTCGAGCACCACGGGCGTGGCGAAATACAGCACGATGGCGGCGGCAAACACCGACACGACCACGATAGTCAGGCGGCGACGGAGCTCTCCCAGGTGATCGAAGAGCGGCATGCGCGCAGGTCCGATAGGCATTACTCATCGCCTCCCTTCGGGGCGTCGGCGGCAGCGGCTTCGTCCTCGGCCTCGAGCTCGCGAGCGAGCTGGTCGACGACGGCCTTGCGCTTGCGGGGACGACGGGCGTAGAGGTCGGCCGTCGTGGGCTCTGCCGGCTCGGGCTCGGGCTCCGGCTCTGCAGCAGGCTCGGGCTCGACGACAGGCTCGGCGG
>URTL01000076.1 GCA_900550785.1 uncultured Collinsella sp.
GCGCCTTGGCCTCGGCGGCGGCACGGACCTTCATGGCTTTCTCGAGCGCGGCCTTCACCTCGGGCGTGATAACGCTCATGGGTTCTGCAGTCGAGACCTGGTAGAAAAAGCCGTTAAAGTCGACCTGCATGTCGGCGATGGCAAGACCAAACAGGTCGTGCGCCTCGTTTTCAAACGGGAACACCGCCGGATAGTACGAGCTGATGGACGGAATCTCCTGGTACTGGTCGATACCCTCGACCACTAGATTCTCAATCGCATAGTTTCCGTCCTGCGCGATCTGCTCTTGCGCAGCGCGGACGTTGATAAACGTATAGACCAAGCGATACTTGCCGTCGTCGACGTTGCGTTCAGCGTGCATCTGCACAAAGCGCGCGCCAACGCCCTTGAGCGCTTGGACATGCGACAGGAGCCCGTCGATCCCGACGGTGGTATAGATTGCCTTTTGCATTACTCGGCCTCCCTTGCAGCGGCGGGCGCACCGTCAGCCGTGCCTGCGTCGACACCGGCCCCGGTCCCTGCAGCCACAAACCCGTCCTCGCCCAGCTCAACGCCACCGTCCCAGGTAGCGGCGCCGCCCACGGTAAGCGGATCGCCGCCAGTACGCATCACGGCCTCCTTCTGATCCAGGATGCCGCACGCCTCCACGATGGCATCGATCACCGTCTCGGGGCGAATGGCGCACCCGGGCGCGTACACGTCCACGGGAATTGCGCGGTCCACGCCGCCGATCACGTTATAGGCATCGCGGAACACGCCGCCCGAACACGCGCAGATACCGCAGGCCACCACGCACTTGGGCTCGAGCATCTGGTTGTAGATCTGGCGCACGACGGGCAGGTTCTGGGCATTGACCGAACCCGTCACCAAAAAGATATCCGCATGCTTGGGGTTGCCGGTGTTGACCACGCCAAAGCGCTCCGCGTCGAACAGCGGCGTGAGCGAGGCCAGCACCTCGATATCGCATCCGTTGCAGCTCGAGCCGTCGTAATGAATGACCCACGGCGAGCGCGACATTTTATGATCCATGGATGCCGCCTCCTAAATAAATACGTCGACGAGGATGGGCATAAGGTTGAGCAGGCCAAACACCAGCGCCACGCCCCATCCGAGCCTAAAGCAGCTGCGCCAGGTGCTGCGTGCGAAGGTGTTGTCGATCAGGACCTCGACAAAATACGTCGCGGCCATCACGACCAAGGCTACGACCCAGCTCACGGGGTTGTCCCAAACAAAGAACATGCCTACCCACATCAAAAACAGCACGGTCTCGCACCAGTGCATAAGGGTCATCTTGGCCAGCGTGCCGCCGCTCATCTCGGTGGCGACGCCCTGGACGATCTCCTGATGCGCGTGATGCGAATACGAAAGATCGAACGGCGACTTGCGCAGCTTGATGGTAAGCACCGCGAGCAGCGCGAGAAAAATGGGTGCACTGTACACGATGATGGGGGCCGACTGCCCCGTCACAGCGATGGAATCGAAGCTGTCGGTGGCAAGATACAGGCCCACGCTCATCAGCAGAACGGCGGGCTCGTAACTCATGACCTGCAGCAACTCACGATCGGCGCCAACCTGGGCAAACGGGCTTTGCGTCGAGGCGGACGCCAACACCACAAAAATCGCGGCGAGGGTAACCATGAAAGCGCACAGCAGCGTGTTGGAGCCCGACACAAAGATGCCGCCGCCCACGACGGTAAAGATGAGCGCGCACGCCATGTAGGTATCGTCCATGGTGTTTACGCTGGCAGGGGCTTTGCGCAGGAGCTTGGCAACATCGTAGAAGGGCTGCAGCAGACGCGGGCCCACGCGGCCCTGCATGCGAGCCGAAAGCTTACGGTCAAGACCGTCGACCAGGCCGCCCACAAGCGGCGCCAGCAAGGCAAACACCACGGTACCAATAAATATGCCCACGACACCCGAGCCTTCGAAATACTTACCGCGCAGCACCGAGGGCGCACTCATGGCAAGTCTCTCGGGCCCAATCCACGCGCAACACAGCAGCGCAAACAAGATAATGCTGCAGCACACGACGCTACCCGCGGGGCCAATACGCTTCTCGCCAAGGGCGTCCTCCGAGTACCAATTGCGCTTTTCGGCCTTCACCTCGTGTCCCATCGAGCCGCGGAAATGGCGATATTTGTCGGTTCCCACGCCCGAAAGGTACACGTTGACGTGCGGCTTATTGCTCACGCGGAATGAAGTCAGCAGCACCACGGCGATAAACGCCACGATAACCACCATCAGATACATGGCGTCCTTGCCGATAACGTACGGCACGCGGCCAAACACCATGGCCAAGTAAGGCGACACCAGGCCGCTCGAGATAACCGGGAACGCCACGCAGCACAGAATCAGCAGCGCGGCGATGGTGTTGAGCGCCATCCATTCGGTCTTATGGACATTGACCTCAACGTTTTGAGCCGTGGGGTCGACGCCCGAAAGCTTGGCAAGCCACTTGCCCCAGAAGAAGAACGTCGCGGCCGAGCCAAAGGCCAGCACCATGATCATGAGCACGTTGCCGGTCTGGGCAAACGCCACCAGGGCACCCCACTTGGACACGAGCATGCCAAACGGCGCCACAAACATGCCCATGATGCCCAGCATCATCAGACGCGTTAGGTGCGGCATGCGGCTAAACATACCATCCATGTCCTCGATATCGCGGCTGCCGATATGATGCTCGGCCGTGCCCACGCACAGGAACAGCAGCGACTTTGCCACCGTGTGGAACAGGATCAGAAAGATGGCCGCCCATACGGCCTCGGGTGCGCCGACACCCAAGCAGGCACTGATGAGGCCCAAGTTGGAAATGGTGGAGTACGCGAGCACGCGTTTGGCGTTGCTCTGCGATATGGCCATGAGGGCAGCGAGCAAAAACGTGATGGCACCCACACTCGTGACCATAAAGCCGGTCACAGGATAGATGGCATAGAGCGGGCTCAGCTTGACCATCAGGAACACGCCGGCTTTGACCATGGTTGACGAGTGCAGCAGGGCGCTCGTGGGCGTGGGGGCAACCATGGCACCCAGCAGCCAAGTGTGGAACGGCATCTGTGCGGCCTTGGTGAGCGCGGCGAGCGACAGCAGAACGACCGGCATCACCAGCAGCGCGGACTGCGCGGTTCCGGCGCCGGAAAGCTCGATCATGCCCGAGATGGTCAGCGGCATGCCGTTAACGTGCAGATACATGAGTCCGGCCAAAAACGCGATGCCGCCCAGCATGTTGAGGATGATCTGGGTAAAGGCGTTCTTGATGGCCTCGGGCGTGCGTGTGTAGCCAATCATAAGGAACGAGCACACGGTGGTGATTTCCCAGCCGCAGAACAGCCACTCAAGGTTGTCGCTCGTCACGATGACGAACATAGCCGAGAGGAACAGGAACATAAGCGCCAGGAACTGCGGGCGTCGGTCGGGCGCGGTCTGCCCGCGCAGCGCGGCCTCGTGCTCGTCATGAGCCTGGAAGTCCTTCATGTAGCCCAGGGCATACACGCAGATGAGGCTGCCGACGATGCCGACGGCGAGGACCATGATCACGCTCATGTAGTCTAGGTAGAGCGGCGTGGCGGTGACGACCTCGACCGCAGGCAACGCCATGGCCGCAAAGGCGAACGAGCCCACCAGCTGGACTACGCCGAGCACCGTGGTGAGCGCGTTCCTATATTTGTACGCGTTGTACAGGATGACGGCGCACAGGATGACGTCGATAACGGAACTGATGATCGAGAGCACATGCGAGGTGCCGGGGGCAACCTCAAAGCTCTGCGGACCCGTGCCAAAAAACATGACGGCGACTACAACTGTCACCGCCATAATAATGCCGGAGCCTATGAGCCCCACCGCATCGCGGGCGCGGTCACCGCGCGCGAGCAGCATGCCCAGCGCCGGTACCAGCGGAAACAGGGTAAGGAAATACAGTAGCGTCATACCATCACTCCCCCATGCAAAAACGCTGCAATTGTTTAACGTTATAGCTCAATTGAGGAGCAGCGGCGGCAGGTTTTCGGTCAACTGGGGAGTTTTAGGCGTACGGGGTAAGGGCATGTCCGCATTGGAGCAGAGGCGCGGCAAGAAAAATGCGCCCCTGTGGGCGCACCATCCCGTTTGCTATTCCGCCTTTTTAACGCGCGGCTTGCGACCGCGCGGCTTATCGACCAGTGCGGCCTCACCGCTCTCGCGGTACTGACGGCACCAAGCCTTGACCGAAGACTCGCTGGGAATCTTGTGCTTGATCATGGCCTCGCGAACCGTCAAGCCGTTTTCCAGACGGTCCTTAACCACAGCGAGCTTTACGTCGTACGAGTAGGTGTGATGATGCGAACCGGCATTGAGAACGGCGTCGGCACCGCCCACGGCATACGCGCGGGCCCACTGACGAGCCGTGGCCTGGGGAATGCCAAGCTCCGCGGCGAGGGCGCGATGACCGACCCCCTCTTGGAGGATCTCGACGGCGCGCTGCCTGACCTCAGGCGCATGCGTGCGAGTCCTAGTTGCTTCCGACATACCTGCCACTTCTTAGCCTTAACCGTTAATCTGCTTTCTTACGTGCAAGTTAGATAGTAGCATTTTACTGTTTGCTCAAAGCAGTTAATTAAAATAGGCGCGGCGTTATCTGGGTATTTGGCACCAAATTACGACATTTCTTTATCGATTATTTACGCTGGTAGCTGACTCGCAGCTCATCGTCATTCGCTTGTCAACAAAATTGGCATCTCTTTATGTCCTTTGGTATAGAGGATATAGTTATTAACCCCTCCCCCAATAATTTTGAGTGATCTGAAAGGCAGTAGACGTCCTCACTCCTCATGATTACCGCGCATTGCCATCCACCGGAGCAAAACAAAAAGGGCGGGACCTGCTACGCTTGCAGGCCCCGCACCGGTTGACACCCGACGGGACACAGCCGGGCGAGACGGATCCGTGCTACCGCCCCGCCTGGCCGCGATGTTCAACTACAGCTCGTTTGCCGCGTGATATGCCGTACGAATGGCGCTCGCGATGTCGGCGGTGCGCTCGCCCGAGCAGTCGCCCACGTAGGTCACGGGTACCGTCACGCCGTCCAGGTCAAACGCGTTGGCCTTGGAGCCCACGGCCATCACCACGTAATCGCAGGCGATCTTCACCGGCTCCTCGGCGCCGTCCTCGGTGGTGCGAACAGCCTCCACGCCCTCGTCGGTAATGGCGGTCAGGCGGGTCTTCACGTGCTGCTCCACGTTATGCTCTGCAAAGTCGCTCATAATCAGCGGCAGAATGGTCTCGGACTCGCCCGCGGCAATCTTGTCGAGCATCTCCACGATCGCCACCTCGCAGCCGTGCTGCAGCAGGTACTCGGCAGTCTCGGTGCCCACCAGGCCACCGCCAATAACGGCGACGCGGCCCGTAAGCTCCACCTTGCCGGCCAGCACGTCCCAGCTCGAGACGACCTTGTCCGAATCGGCACCCGGAACGGGAATGACCACGTCGTGCGCGCCCACGGCCACAATCGCGGCGTCGGCGGCGTTGAGGTCCTCAGCGGTAGCGGCATGGTTGAGCTCGACCTTCACGCCCAGGCCGGGCAGAATCTTCTCGTAGTACTCGACCGAGCGCATGATCTCGTCCTTGCGCGGAGGCGCGGCCGCCAGCACAATCTGGCCGCCCAGATGATCGCTCGCCTCGTAGACGGTCACGTCGTAGCCGCGCTTGGCCGCCACGCGCGCGGCCTCCAGGCCGGCAATACCGCCGCCCACCACAGCGATCTTCTTGTCGCCCTCGCCCGGCTTGATGGCGATGGTCGCCTCGTCGCCGTTCTCAGCATTGAGCACGCACGAGATGTACTTGCGGTTTTGAATCGCGTCGACACAGCCCTTATTGCAGTTGAGGCACTCGCGAATGGGCTCGCCCGTGGCGGCCTTCAGCGCAATGTCGGGGTCGCACATGAGCGAGCGGCCATAGGCGATGATGTCGGCCGCGCCGTCTTCCAGAATCTTCTCGCCGGCCTCGACCGAGACAACACGACCGACGGTTGCCACCGGCACGGAGACCAGGGCCTTGACGCGCTCGGCCACGGGCAGCGTCCAGTTGTAGGGCATGGCGCCCATGGGCGGAATGGTGTCGCCCATGTTGCCGGTGTGGTTGGCCTGCGCGACCTGGATCATGTCGATGCCCGCACCCTCGAGCAGCTTGGCAAATTCGCAGGCCTCGTCGGGCTGCAGGCCGCCCTTGCCGCGCGGCGTGCCGTCGGGGTTCTCCATAATCACAGGGAGCTTGTACTCCACCATCAGCTGCGGCGCGGCTTCCTTAATGGCAGCGACGACCTCCAGCGCGTAGCGAACGCGGTTCTCGAACGAGCCGCCGTACTCGTCGGTGCGCTGGTTGAGGATGGCCGAGCACAGCGAACCCACCAGGCGGTCGCCGTGGACCTCGATGGCATCGATGCCGGCCTGCTGCGCGCGAGCGGCCGAGGCAGCGATGGCCTCCTTGATCTGGGTGAGCTGCTCTACGCTCGCCTCGTTCACAAAGTGCTGCATGTCGTGATGCAGCTTGGCGTAGGCCTGGTTGCGGATCTCGTTGGACTCGGCCATCTTGGCGGCAAAGGTCTCCTCGTCGCCGGCGGCCTTGGCCTCCTGCGCGGCCTTGGCGGTGGCCATGGATCCCATGACCATGCGGCCGACACCGGGCACATCGTACTCGGGGTGGAACAGCTGCAGCGCGACCTTGGCGCCGTGCTTGTGGACGGCATCGGCCAGCGCCTTAAACGTGGGGATCTGGGCGTCGGTCGCCAGCTTGGGCGTGGGGCTTGCGGTCATGACGGGAGCGACGTCGCCGATGACGATGTAGCTCACGCCGCCACGAGCCAGGCGCTCGTAAAAAGCCAGACTGCGCTCGCCGATGGAGCCGTCACGCTCCTCGTAGCCGGTGGTCAGCGGCGGAAACATAATGCGGTTTTTGAGCTCAAGGGAGCCAACCGTAATGGGCTGGAGCAGCTTGGATGCAGGTGCGGTCATGGACATTCCTCTCTTGTAGACGCGGCGGCGATGATGCCGCGTAGTTGTCTAGAGGATATGGCATAGGGGCACAGCGGCACAACGAAAATCGGCGAATATCAGGTGGCGGCAGGTGGATGGGGCAGGGCGGCCCGTCGGTTTGTCTCAATCTGTAACAGTTACTCGGCAAAACTGGGTCTTACTGTTACAGATCGAGACAAACCAAACCCGCCTGCTAGAAAATCTCAATCTATAACAACAACTCGGCAAAATCCGTCCCTCGTGTTACAGATTTAGACAAACACGACCCAACCCACCGGTATATCTCGATCTGTAACACCTAGCCGCCCAAATCGGGTCTAGATGTTACAGATCGAGATTTTGTTTGAGAGGCCGAGAATTGGACCGAAAACACGGTCCCGAAATAACAAAAAAGCTCGCCGGCTAGGCCGACGAGCTGCAAGTTCTTGGTCGCGGGGGCAGGATTTGAACCTACGACCTCCGGGTTATGAGCCCGGCGAGCTACCAGACTGCTCCACCCCGCAATGTCTGGGCGCCTCATGTGCGCAAGAAAGAATATTACGCGGGAGTTCGGTAAGCGGCAAGGAAAATCTCGCAGAGCATAATTCCTTCATATTTAAACCCCTCAGCCCCTATCACCGTAAACGAATCGCAGCCGAGCGCCGTCGACGGCACGTATACAATGGTGCGCGTCCTTTTACGCCGACACCGGGAGTAGACATGCTGCTCGCTATCGATATGGGAAACACGCAGACGGCCATGGGCCTGTTTGACGGAGACGAGCTGGTGCAGTCGTGGCGCATGCCCACCGACCGCTCCTATACCGCCGACGAGATCCACGTGCGCCTGATGGGTTTCTTTAAGATGTACGGCCTTTCGCTCGACGCGGTCGACGCGATCGCCTTTGCGGGCGTGGTGCCGCAGCTCTCGCGCGAGTGGCACGCCGTGGCCGACCGCATTGCCGCGGACGCCATCGTCATCGGGCCGCAGACGGCCGCGGTGACCAAGCTGCGCGCGGCGCGCCCCCAGGCCGTAGGTGCCGATCGCGTCGCCAACGCCGTTGCGGCCGAGACTTTCTACGGCGCGCCGGCAATCGTGGTGGACTTTGGCACCGCGACCAATATCGACGTCATCGATGAGGACGGTTATTACATTGGCGGAGCGATCGCGCCGGGCATTCGCATCTCCATGGACGCGCTTGCCGCCCGTGCCGCCAAGCTCGCCAGCGTGCCGCTCGAGGCGCCCGAGCACGCCATCGGCCGCGATACCGAGGAGTGCATCAAGGTCGGCGCCGTAACGGGCGCCGCCGCCATGGCTGAGGGCCTGGTCGCGCGCATGAAGCGCGAGCTGGGCCGCGAGGATGCCACCGTTATCGCCACGGGCGGTCTCGCCAGCATCGTCGCCGATTCGACCGATGCCTTCGACGTGGTCGACGGACAGCTCACCATCAAGGGTATCTGCGAAATCTACCGCCGCATGCAGGAGCTGGGATAGGACAGGGGCTTAAGTCGAGCACGCCCGATGCCACAGTCCCCGCAAATGCTCGCCAAGCCTATTCCTCAAAACTGAATAATTTTCAATTTTGAGGAATAGGGCGCTGGCAACCCATTCCCCAGATAGGCGAAACCCTCCCCGGCACAGGCCGAGGAGGGTCTTGTTGTCATCGTTGTCTTTGAGCGCTGGCGCCCCGCGCTACAGCCCGCGAATTCGTACGGCCTCGGGCGGAAACTCCTGCTCGCCGGCATCGGTCTTGATAGTCGCACGACCCCAGATATCCAGGCCCGCAAACACACCGACCGCAAGCGGCAAGCCGTTGGGCGACACCGCCGCAACTTGGCGACCGAGCAGCGGCACCATATCGAAGTACTCGCCCAGCACGGGAGCCAGCGGCCCTGCGGCGCCTTGCGGCGTGTTGGCAACAACCGCCCAGGTGTCCACACGGGTCAGCACGGCGACGGCCAACGCCTCGACCAGCGCTTCGTCAGCTACGTCCACACCAAGCTCGCTCAACGCCGAATGCTCAATATCCACCGTCACGGCACCGAACATGCCCGCAGCACCGGCACCACCGTTGACGGCGACGCGCGCGAACGACGTCTCAAACGCGGGCGCGCCGCACACAATGTCGCTCGGCCACTGGATACCCACCTTACCGGCAAGGCCCAACCCCGGCGTCGAAGCCGTGCCCACGAGCGCGTCCATCATGCCCATCGCGGCCACAAACGGCAGGCCATGGAAGGCATGCATGTTCACATCGGGGCGCACAACCAGCGAAAACGTCAGCGATGCATCGCCCGCACTCCACGCGCACCAGCCCGCGGACACGCCCTCGCGGCCCGCGTCACGCGCCGCGTCGAGCTCGGTACCGGCGGCAACAGCATTCA
>URTL01000077.1 GCA_900550785.1 uncultured Collinsella sp.
AGCTCATCCAGCTTTCTTGGCGCGGCGAACGGATGCCCTCAATCGCATCTTTCCGCCGGCGGCGACCCAACTCACCGCTCGCCACGCGCCGCCCGCACAAAAGCGCACCAGAGCTTGAAGTCGGTGGGTATGGATTCCCAGGTGTACTCGGGATGCCACTGCACACCCATGCAGAAGCGCTCGCCCTCCACCTCGATGGCCTCGGGAACGCCGTCGGTTGCCTTGGCGACCAAGCGCGTGCTTTTACCCAGACGATCGACGCAGCAGTGGTGTGCGGAGTTGGTCTGGATCAGCCTGTGCCCGCCAACCGCGCGCTCCAGCAGCGAGCCCGGCACGACCTCGACGGGATGCACGGGGTCGTTGAGCACGTGGGTATGGCGCCACTGCGTGCGGCCCTCGCGCGCGCCCAGGCTCGGCACGTCCATGCACAGGGTGCCGCCGGTGGCGACATTAAGCAGCTGCGTGCCGCGGCAGGTGGTAAAGAGCGGCTTCTTGGCGCGAAGTACCTCGTTAACCAGCTTAAACTCAAAACGGTCGCGAATCTCGCAGCACAGCGTGGGGTCGTAAGGACGCTCGTCGCCCCAGCGTTTGGGGTTGACGTCCGGACCGCCGGGAATGGCGATGCCGTCGGCGATTTCCACGTAATGACGGATAACGTCGACGTCTTCGGTAATGGACATCTGCAGCGGCAGACCGCCGGCGGCAAGAATGGCGTCGACAAAGACACTTGCGATTTCCTCGTTGGGGGAGAGCATCTCGGTTAAAAACGGCTCTGCCTCTTCCCAGCGCGGTGCGACGAGGATGAGTGGGCGGTCGGCGGGGGCGACGTCGACGTGCGGGGTGTATGACGATGAAGTGCGGGTTCCGATCATAGGTGTTGCTTTCGAATCTGAAGGTGACAGGGCGCATGAGAGACGTGGGACAACGCTTCCGATGGATTTGTCCCACGGGGTGGCTGGCTAGTGACCCTTGATGGAGTTGAGGAAGTCCTGGGCGCGCTTGGTCTGGGGGTGGTCGAAGAACTCGTCGGGCGTGCCGGTTTCCACGATCTGGCCGTCGGCCATAAAGACGACGCGGTCGGCCACGCGGCGGGCAAAGTTCATTTCGTGCGTGATGACGATCATCGTCATGCCCTGCTGGGCCAGACGGACCATGACCTCGAGCACTTCGTTGATCATTTCGGGGTCAAGGGCACTCGTGGGCTCGTCAAAAAGCATGGCCTTGGGCTGCATGGCGAGTGAACGGGCGATGGCCACGCGCTGCTGCTGGCCGCCCGAAAGCTGTGCGGGCACCTTGTCGGCCTGCTCGGCCACGCCCACGCGGCTCAGCAGGTCCATGGCGCGCTCACGAGCTTCCTCCTTGGACACGCCCAGCACGTCGACCGGTCCCAGCATGACGTTCTGCAGTACCGTCATATGTGCAAACAGGTTGAACTGCTGAAACACCATGCCCAGTTCGGCGCGCATGCGGGCAAGGTCCTTGCCTTCCTGCGGCAGGGGTTCGCCCTCGATGAGGATCTCGCCCGAGTCGATGGTTTCCAGACGGTTGATGGTGCGGCACATGGTCGACTTGCCCGAGCCCGAGGGGCCGATCACAACGACGACCTCGCCGCGGTCGACCGAGAGATTGATGTCGTTGAGGACGTGCAGATCGCCATAGTGCTTATCGACGTGTCTGAGCTCGATCAGCGGCTGATTGCCGGTGGAAGAGGTGCTCTGTGCCATGTGCTCGGCTCCTTATGACTCGAAATGGTAAAGCGTTAGCGGATGATGGTCGCGCCGGTCTTGTGCGAAACATAGACAGCGGCCTTGTTGATCGCGACGTTGATGAGGATGTAGATGACCGCGATAACCAGGTAGACCGACACGAGGGCGTCGTAGTTGGTAATGAGCACACGGGCATTTTGCATGAGGTCGGGGTAGCTCACCACATAGGCGACGGTGGTGTCTTTGACTACGACCACAAGCTGTGAAATCAAGGACGGAATGATAAACCGAATAGCCTGCGGCAACACGATTTTAAAGGTGATTTTGGCCTTGGAGAGACCGAGCGCCTGGGCCGCCTCGACCTGGCCGCGCGGCACGGCGTTGACGCCGGCGCGGAAAATCTCGGCCAGCACGCCGGCCGCGGCGAGCGCGACGGGAAGCGCGAGCATCCAAAACGACGGCAGCGCGATCTTGTACTGGGGCAGCACCAAAAAGAAGAAGTAGATGAACAGAAGGCTCGGCACGCCGCGGAAGAAATCGGTGAGCACGCGGCAGACCAGCTGCAGCGGCTTGATGTCGCTGGTGCGGCCGAGCATAAGGGCTAAGCCCAGCACCAGCGCAATGACGCCAGCGGTGAGTGCGACTTTAACGGTGCCCTCAAAGCCGGCAAGCAGGAACTTCCAGGTGGTGAGGTGCGTAAAGAAATACCAATAGTGAACCGAAAGCTGGCCGGTCACATAAAAGCGCTGCAACACGAGGGCGACGAGCACGGCGACGGCAACAAGCGAGATGGCGGTGCCGATGCGAATCTTGGCGCGCATCTTGGGGCCGGGAGCCTCGTAGAGCGCATCGCGCATGGTGAGCGCGGAGGTGGAGTGCTTGCTCATCGGAGGATCCTCACCTTCTTATCGATGTAGTTGCCAATGTGGCTCACCACAAAGGCCGTGCCCAGGTAGCCGAGCGCCGAGATAAAGAACGCGGCGACGCCGCCGAGCGAGCGCGTGTTGATGTAGCTCACCACGCCGGTAAGCTCTTGCGGCTTAAGCGGCACCTGGCTGCCCAAGGCGGTAGTGAGCATGACGGCGATAAAGAGGTTGGTCATGGGCAGTACGCTCGAGCGCAGCGCCTGCGGAATCACGATTTTGGCGAGGATACGGTTAAAGCTCATGCCCAGCGAGCGGGCGGCTTCCACCTGGCCGACGCCTACGGTGTTGATGCCGCTCATAAAGTTCTCGGAGCCAAAGGCAGAACCCAAGAGCACCGTGGCGACGATAACGCAGGTGCGGTAGGGCAGAACGACTTTGAGCGGCGGCAGCGCGTAGACGACGATGATAAGCAACGCGATGCCGGGGATGTTACGGAAGACCTGAACATACAGGTCGCCAAAGACGCGCAGCGGCTTGAGCGGCGACACGCGCATCACGGTGACGGCGACGGCCAGTACCATGGCGATGGCAAACGACTCAAGCGTCATGCCCCAGGTTGCTAGCAGCGCGTCGATATAGTTCTGGCCATAGAGCGACCAGAGCTCGGAGAGACTCATGCGGACCTCCCGCCGATAAGGAAAGGGGCTCCCGTGTGTACGGAAGCCCCGACAACTCAGTGAGGAAACAGTTTAGCGCAATAAAGCGAATCGTGCGTTTCCGTATGGTTTCGCAGCGGCTGATGCCCAGCTTGCGAGCTTAGGCGCCGACCTCGGGCAGCTCGGGAACGTTGGTGTCGCCCGTACGGTCGCCGATGCAGATCTGCCACAGCTCGGTCCAGGTGCCATCGTCCTCGATCTTCTTAAGGAAGTCGTTGACAAAGGCGACGCCGTCGGAATCGAGCGGCAGGCCGATGCCGTAGGGCTCCTTGCTGCCGAAGGGCTTGCCGGCGATCTTGTACTTGCCGGGCTCGCGGACCAGGGCGCTCTGCTGCATGTTGTTATCGATGACGTAGGCATCAACGCGACCCTGCTGGAGTGCCTGGCGGGCCTCCTCGTCGGTCTTGAACTCCTGCTGGCTGGCCTTGGGAACGAACTCCTCCAGGATGGCGGGGCCGTTGGAGCCGGACTGGACGGCGACGTTCTTGTCGGCCAGGTCGTCGACGCTCTTGATGTCGTCGTTATCGGCGAGCACCAGGATGGCCTGCTGCGTGTAGTAGTAGGGGCCGGCGAAGGAGACGAGCTTCTTGCGCTCGTCAGTGATGGTGTAGGTGGCAAAGACAGCGTCGACCTGGCCGTTCTGCAGGACGGACTCGCGCGTGTCCGAGGTCACCTGGGTGATCTCGACCTTGTTCTCGCCCAGAATGTAGTTGGACAGGAGCTGTGCGATACCGGCATCGAAGCCGCGGGTCTGACCGTCTTTCTCGTTGAGGAGGGAGAAGAGCGTGGAGGTCTGAACGCCACCGATCTTAAAGACGCCGGCGTCCTTGACAGCCGTGGCCCAGGTGCTGGCGGCGATGACGTCGTCATCGGCCTTGGGGCCGTTGTCGACGAGCTTGTCGAATGCCTTGGCATCGAGCGTGGCGGAAACTTCGGTATCCTCGGAGCTCTTGGAGGAGCCGGCGGCGGAACCCTTGTCGGCCTCGGCGCTGGTGTCAGAGCAGCCGGCAAGACCAAGGCCGGCGACGGTTGCGAAGGTGGCGGCAACGAAGCCGCGGCGGTCGAGAACGACCTGCTGGGAGAGGTTCTTGCTCATGGTAGAACACCTTTCTCAATAAAATCCCTAGCGGTTGAGTAGAGTTATACCCTATCGCGCTCAAATGGGTCAACACGAAATAACTCAGAAACATACTTACCTTATGGGTAATTCTACCTACCAAAAAGGGACAGGTTTATTTTGGCAGGTTTTATCTGGACAAACGTCGGTTGTTGCTGCTGAGATAGTGCTTTTCGGACGGCCCGCCTCGCTGTTTTGTCTTAATCAGTAACAGGTAGACGAGGAAATGGGTTCTAACTGTTGCAGATCGAGATTTTCTCTTCAGGGGAATTCGAATGTCTCGATCTGTAACATCTGGACGGACAAAAGGTCTCTATCTGTTACAGATTGAGACAAAGGTCAGGGACTAAGACGTCTTGTCTAGATCTGTAACAGTTAGACGGGAATTCGGGCCCTAGATGTTACAGATTGAGATAATCGCGTCGCGAAAACAAAAACCTCCGCAGGGGGGTGCTTTCCTTGCGGAGGTTTTCTTACTCGTTGAGTAGTCTTGCGGCTTCGGCGGCCATGTTCTCGACCGTCATGCCGTTCTGCGCGAGCAGTTCGTTGGGGTCGTAGCGGTCGGGGAAGCCCTTGGCGATGCCGAAGGTGCGCGTGCGCACGGGCGTGCAGGCCAGGTAGCACGCCACGCGCTCGCCCCAGCCGCCGTCCAAGATGCCGTCCTCGAGGGTGACGACAACGCGATGCTCGGCGACAAGGCTGTCGAGGAACTTGCGGTCGAGCTCGGCTGCAAAGCGAGGGTTGACGAGCGTGGCCTCGATACCGTACTCGGCGGCCAAGCGGTTTGCCACGCGCTCACCCAGCTCAAAGAAATCGCCAAGCGCGAGCACGGCAACGTCGCGGCCCTGACGCACCACGTTGTAGCGAACGGCGCTGTAGTCGGTGTCTTCGGCGGGCGCAAGGTCGGGGCGGCTTACCAGGCCGATGCCCGGTACGCGGATTGCCACGGGATGCTCGCGGTGGTCGAGCGACCAGCTCAGCATGGACAGATATTCCTCCATGCAGGCCGGCGCCAAGTAGTGCATGTTGGGAAGACCGCCCAGCATGGAAATATCAAAGAACGAAAGATGCGTCTCGGACGTGGTGCCAAAGATTGACGCACCAAACACCAAAATGGTTGCGGGGGCGTCGTTGAGGCACAGGTCGTGCCACAGCTCGTCGTAGGCGCGCTGCAAAAACGTACCGTACACACCAAAGACTGGCTTGGCGCCCGAGCGCGCAAGCGCGGTGGCAAAGGTCACGGCGTGCTCCTCGGCAATGCCCACATCGACGAACTGTTTGCCGGCGGCAGCGCGAAGCTCGGGTGTAAAGCCCATAATGTAGGGCGTGGCGGCCGTGATGCCAACGACCTGTGGATCGCGCTCGATGGCGGCGCTGAGCGCCTCGCCCGTAATGTCAGCATAGGTGCGCGGCGCGGGCTCGCTCGGATGGCCCGGGCAGAGCTTGCGCCCAGTCGCCATGTCAAACGGACCCACGTGGTGCCAGCGTTCGGGGTCGCTCTGGGCCGGCTCAAAGCCCTTGCCCTTGGCGGTGGAGACGTGCAGCACGATGGGATGATCGATATTGCGCAGTTCCTGCAGCGCGTCGACGAGGGCCAACACATCGTTACCGGCGTCCAGATAGCGGTAGTCGAGCCCCATCGCGCGGAAAACGTTGCGCTCACAGGTGCCGTTGCTGGTGCGCAGCTCGGCCAGATTGCGATACAGGCCGCCATGGTTCTCGGCGATGGACTGGTCGTTATCGTTGACGATGATGATCAGGTTGCTATCGAGTTCGGCGGCATTGTTAAAGCCCTCAAACGCCAGGCCGCCCGAAAGCGAGCCGTCGCCAATGATGGTGATGACGTTGTACGTATCGCCCGCCAGGTCACGAGCGTGCGCCAGGCCGCAGCCCAGGCTCACCGACGTGGAGGTATGGCCCATGGCGAACAGGTCGTGCTCGGACTCGTCGGGATTGGCAAAGCCAGAGGCCTCGCCAAAACGTTCCGGATCGATATAGGTATACGCGCGCCCGGTCAGCGCCTTGTGGGCGTAGGTCTGGTGCGAAACGTCAAAGACTATCTTGTCGATAGGGGAGTTAAACACGCGATGAAGCGCAACCGTAAGCTCAACGACGCCCAGGTTGGGGGCAACGTGCCCGCCGACGGCGGCGGAGCTTTCGAGGATGGCGTGGCGAATCTCGTCGCAGAGCTGCGGGAGCTCGGCACGATTAAGAGCCTTGACGTCCTCGGGCGTTGTCGTTTGCGTAAGCAGCATCGTTGTGGGTTACTCCATGCGAATCGAGCGCCGGCGCTCCCTCGGCCGACACAATTGCACAAGACAGTCTCGCACATTTTGGCGTTTGATATGTGACGGCGGCGCGGTAATTCGCCAACTGGTGGGGCAAAACGTTTTGTCCGATGCCATACTGATATGTTCCATGATGTTTTTATCGATTGTGCACAGGCCGTGGCTTGTCGCCGTGAGTCGCTGGAAGGAGGCAGCATGTCCGATGCCGTTCGTGCCGAAAAAATCGCGCACGAGGTCGACTATGCCGCCCGCCAGCTGGCCCAGGCGGGCCGCTTGGACCTGACGCACGAGTTTATCCAGCATGGCGACGTGACGGTCTATGCACATGTGACTTCGGTAGCGCGGGCGAGCCTGTCCTTTGCCGAGCGCTTGGGCCGTGCCGGCATTTCGGTCGACCGTGCTTCGTTGTTGCGCGGGGCCCTGCTGCACGATTACTTTCTCTATGACTGGCACGATCCCGACCCAAGCCATCGGCTGCATGGCTTTCGCCACCCGTTTTTTGCCCTGGCACGTGCGGAGGAAGATTTTGAGCTGACGCCGCGCGAACGGAATATTATCGTGCGGCATATGTTTCCGCTGGTGCCAGTGCCGCCGACGTGTCGTGAGGCTTGGATTGTATGCCTGGCAGATAAATGGTGCGCTCTGCGCGAGACGGTCGCCGGTCGTCTGCGGCGCAAGGACGAGGCGGACGATGACGTGAGTGGCGAATCGAGCGAAAAGAGGAGAGGGTAGACGGTGGGGACCGCGATTGATATGGCGTTTGGCGGCGCGACGCTTGCCGCCTGCCCACTCTCGGCACTGGTGCTCTCGTTTGCCTTTTACGGGTTTTGCGGTTGGGCATGGGAGTCGACAGTATGCGCCATGCTCAATCACGGACGATTTGCCAACAGTGGCTTTTTGCTTGGGCCGTGCTGCCCCATCTATGGCGCGGGCGGCATTGCCTGCTGGCTGCTGTTGCGTGGGATTCCGGATGCCTCGAGCCAGTTTGTCGCTGCAGCGCTCGTATGCAGCGTGATTGAGTACAGCGTAGGCGTGCTGCTGGAAAAAACAACGGGGGCTCGCTTTTGGGACTATTCGCACCTGCCGTTTAACCTGCACGGACGCATCTGTCTGTACTGGGCATGCGCGTTTGGCTTGGGTGCGTTGTGCATTTGCCGTTTAGTGGAGCCGGCATTGTTGGGGCTGCTTGGCCATCTGCCGGTGCTGATTGTGCGGCTGTCCGCTTTTATCGTCGCGGTCGCGATGATGGTCGACGCGGCATGCTCGTTGGCGAGCTGGCGGCGTCTGTCCGATCAGCTGGAGCGCGTCCGGGCCGACCTTGCCGACCGCATCAACGAGTCGCTCGCCGATGCGTCCGACTCCATGCTCGAACGTATTCCCGATTCGGCGATCGACTCGGTGGCACAGACGCATATCCGCAGCCGTGCCGTTAACGCGTGGCTGGCGGAGCTGGGCGACGCGACGCTCGATGCCCTGCGCGAGAAGGCTTCGATGCCGACGTTTATCGCGGATGGTGCTCGCGGCCTGGCGCTCGCTGCCCGCCGCGTGGCCGATGCCGCGCCGAGCATGCCGCGTCCGTCGCTCAGCCGTCGCCTTGCCGGTAAGCGCATGAGCCGTCCGGTACCGAGCGTGTCACTCAGTCGTCGTGACCTGCGCTTTTTCAATGCCTTCCCGCGTCTGCGCATCAATCGCTACGAAGGTGTCATTCGAGCAACTAATCTCCGCGACCGAGCCCGCGAGCTGTTCCGCCACTAGCCGAGACGGGCGCGCTCACGGCTTCCTTGCTCGCGTATTTCCCGTTCGTTTCGCGTCCGTTGCCGCGCCGTTTCCAAGATTGCGGCGCCGTTTCCATTCGACAACGCCGCGTTTAACAACGCCGTATCTGGTCTACACCAGTTGCCCCTCGGCCGCATTATGGGCGCCGACAACGTTCATGCGACCAAGGGAGAGCGAATGTACGATACGGGATCGACAACGTTTATGCTCATCTGCACCATGCTCGTGTTTTTAATGACACCGGGTCTGGCGTTTTTCTATGGCGGCCTGTCCAGGCGCAAAAATGTCATCAACACCATGCTCATGTGCTTTGGCGCCATTGGTCTGGTTGGTGTGCTGTGGATTGTTGCCGGCTGGTCTCTGGCCTATGGCGGCGACGGTTCGAGTCCGTTTATTGGAGGCCTTGACCAGCTGCTGTGCCTGCCGGTGCTCAACCAGGTGCTGCAGGCGGCTGAGGGCAATGCTGCGGACGGTGTCGTCTACCCTCAGATCATCAACATCGCCTTCCAGATGGCATTTGCCATGATCACGGCTGCTATCGTCACGGGCAGCCTGGCCGGCCGCGTTAAGTTCGGTGCCACGACGGCCTTCCTGGGTATTTGGCTGCTCGTGGTCTATGCGCCGCTCGCTCACATGGTTTGGGGCGGCGAGGGCTCCTTTATTGGCGATATCATCGGCGCGCTCGACTTTGCCGGCGGCGACGTGGTGCACATCTCGTCTGGTCTTACGGGCCTGATTCTCTGCTTAATGCTCGGCCGTCGTCGCGGCTTTGGCATGGTGAGCTACCGTCCGCATAACGTGCCGTTTGTGGCGCTGGGAGCCGGCCTGCTTTGGTTTGGCTGGTTTGGCTTTAATGCAGGATCAGCCTTGGCTGCTAATGGC
>URTL01000078.1 GCA_900550785.1 uncultured Collinsella sp.
CTCCTTTCTGACAAAAATCAGTGTATCGAGAACTTTTGACAAAAAAAGGGGACGTGGAAACCACGTCCCCTTAGCATAGACTCGAGAAGATTATCGAGCAACAATCACAACATGGCGATCGGGGTCAGAGCCCTCAGAATGCGTGTCGACAGCATCGTTACCACGAAGGGCAATATGAACCAGTCGACGTTCGTAGGCATTCATGGGCGGCAAGGAAACACTTTTATGAGTGCGAATAGCGCGCTCGGCAGCGGACTGGGCCATAGAAGCAACCTTGTCCTGTCGACGGCTCTTATAACCTTCGACGTCGACGACGACCGGATACCTAAAGCCAAGCTTGCGACTCACCAACAGGGAGAACATAACTTGAAGAGCATCGAGGGTACGTCCATGACGGCCAATGAGAACAGCAAGATCAGGAGCAGTTACGTCCAGGATCAACTCGCCCTCGTCACCCTCATACTCATCGATGGGTGAGTTCGCCGCATCGAAGTGCGAAAGGATGGAACGCAGAATGGAAATAGCCACATCGGCAATGGTGTCGAGCTCCTCATCGGTCAGCTCTTCACCAGCCTTGTAACGCTGTGCAATCTCGGGATAATCGCCCGCGACCCGCGGGGCAACCTCCTCAAGCATATCCTCGACGATCTCTTCAGACATAACGAACTCCAAAAGTTAGGTACCTAAATAAGGATACTATCCCACTACTTCTTCTTGTGCGGACGCGGCTTCTTCTCGCGACGGGTAACCTCGACCTGCAGCGGAGCGTTCTTGAGGCGCTCCTCCTCATCGGCCTTAGCCTTGTCGATAACCTTCTGCGTCACGAAGATCTGCTGGATAACCTGCCAGGCAGAAGACACATCGTAGTACAGCAGAACGCCGACGGGCAGGCTCCAGCCCATCCAAAGCATCATGACGGTCATGACGACGGCCATCATGCGCATGCTCTGGGCCTGCTGACCGGTCTGATTGCGAGACATATACAGCTGCGGAATCAGGGTCAAGACAGCGAACAGAATCAGGCAAACCAGTGCAGGCAGCGCAACCATAAAGCCATCGGCAAAAGAAGCGCTCGGCGTGGTGGTAAGGTCAGGCAGGATGTTGAAGAACGAGAACGTGCCGTCGCTAAAGTACTGCGGCAGGTTACGCAGCAGCGTAAACAGGGCGAACAGGACAGGCATCTGGATCAACAGCGGCAGACAACCAGCCATGGGGTTGAACTTGTTCTCGCTGTAGAACTTCTGCATCTCCTCGGCCTGACGCTGGGGATCGTCAGCGTAGCGCTCCTGGATCTCGAGCATCTTGGGCTGCAGCACCTGCATGCGCGCCGTCGACTTTGTCGACTTGAGCATGAGCGGCGTCAGCAGCAGACGGATGATGACCACCAGGATGATGATGGACAGGCCCCAGTCGACCGCAAAGGTCTGGATGAGCTTGAGCAGCTCGAAAAGGATGTTAACGATCCAATCCCACATGTAAGTTTTCCTCCGATAGCGAGTGCCCGTTAGGGCACAGGGTCATAACCGCCGACGTGCAGGGGATTGCAGCGAGCGATGCGCCTCACGGCAAGCCAGCAGCCTCTCAAAACACCGTACTTCTCAATCGCCTGAACGGCATATTGCGAGCACGTTGGGTAATAAATGCAGGCGTCAGGTAATAAGGGCGAAATAACCTGTTGATATATGCGAATAGGAGCGATGGCAACACGTCGCAAAACGTGATTGCTCATCGCTCCTCCCCGGCAACGCCGGCGCGTTTCATAAGCGAACGCAATGCCTTGTCCATCTCCTGCGGCGAGGAGATCCTCGTCTTGGGAGTCGCGAACAAGATGATGTCATAACCCGCAACGGGAAATCCGCAGCTGCGGGCGGCCTCGCGCATCACACGCTTAGAACGGTTGCGCACAACTGCACAACCGAGCCGTTTAGCACCAACGAAGGCGACCCTTCCGGAGTCGCCTTCGCCAACCGATTCACATATGGTCATTCGAATCAGAGGGTGATTGAAACGACGCCCCTGACTGAACACATGCTCGAAATCTTGCCGAGACTTAATAGTCTTCATGCGAGATGTGTGTATCGCTGCTAGACAGTGAGACGCTTGCGGCCCTTGGCGCGGCGACGGGCGAGCACGGCACGACCACCCTTGGTGGCCATACGGGCACGGAAGCCATGGGTCTTGGCACGCTTACGCTTATTAGGCTGATACGTACGCTTCATCTTAAGTTCCTCCTGCTGCATTTCGAGTGTCCGCGGGAGCGCGGACGCAGATATAGACACGTGAGCTTGAAGATTGTAGGGAAATCAATGTTCAAATGTCAAGAAATCAAAGGTAAAAGGTCGCGCAGTTCACACGGTTCCCCCATAAGCCCAACTGAAATTTGCGGTGTACGGCAACTTTTCACGATATTTCACCTAGTTTTCAACAGGTCATGTTGGCAATGTTGAGAACTTTTCGCCCGTTTTCCAAAGTTTTCAACAGGTTTTGAAAAGTTGTCGAAAGATGAGAAACATTGCACAGTGAGCTACTATTTGTTCGAAACCTTTTGAAAGATTGCGAGCGGCATGTCTGACGACTTTTACACCATGGTCGATTCCGGAGACCCGGCACCCGACAACGAGCACATCACCGGCGTGCGCGAAAAGCGAGGCCAGGAAGAGCAGGCTGCTGCGAAAGCGCAGGGTGCCATGTATGCCGCACGCATCGCGGTCTATGACGACATGTTGTCGACGCCGCGCGTCATCGTCATCGAACCGCAGGACGTGCGCACCTATCTGGAAGAGACAACTAACACCGTCTACCAGTGCATGAAAGAACAGGGCGGGCACATCTCGCTCATGGTTATCCGCGAGATTGTCGAAAACTTTATCCACGCCCACTTTGCAGAGCCTATCATCTCGATCCTGGACGGCGGCGACACCATCCGATTCGCAGACCAGGGACCGGGGATCGAAGACAAAGAACGTGCTTTCGACTTTGGCGTAACCAGCGCAAACAGCAACATGAAGCGATACATCCGCGGAACTGGAGCCGGGTTTCCCATGGTGCAGGAGTACTTGGAAAACGCCGGCGGCGCCGTATCCATCGAGGACAACATGGGCAATGGCACCGTGGTCACGGTAAGTCTGGACCCCAAGCGTGTGCAGGAAATCGAGCGTGCCGGAGGGCGAGGAGCCGCCGTGCGCCCCGAGACGGAGCAGCCGGCATACCCCCTACCCAGCACGTTTGCACAGCAGCCCATGGCGGCACAGCAGATGCAGCAACCCGTGGCGCACATGCAGCAGCCTGGAGCTTTTCCCGCACAAAATCCCCAGGCACCGCTGCGCCACACGGCGCAAAACATGCCGGAGACCATGGGCTCGGCAGATCTGGACACAGGCACTGTGCAGCAGACGGCGGCCATGCCAAACGTCCAGCAAATGGGCTACCAACCGTACCCCGAAGGGTATTCTCCCCAATATATGCCGCAGCAGGGATATGCCCAGCCGTATCCGCAGCAGTATCCTCAGGGGTACCAGCAGCCGTATCAGCAGATACCGCAGGGGCAATTGAACCCCTGGACTCAGCAGATGCCGCCGCAGCCTTACCAACAGTGGCCGCAAAGTTTTCAACAGCAGGTGCCGCCCATGCAGAGTTCTCAACAACCAGCAGCTCAAATGATGTATCCTAATGCGGCGAATCAATACGCACAACCGCAGTCGGACGTGTTTATAAGCGAACGCGGCAACGCTGCATTAGGGTATCTGGCCCAACATCAAGAGTGCGGCGCGACGGACTTGGCGCGGGCGTTTGGAAACTCCGCACCCACCTGGTCGCGCACGCTCAACGATTTGGCGCAGACGGGCTTGATAGTCAAACATGGGCAGAAATACCATCTGACCGAAATTGGAAGCGCTCGCGTGCGGGCCCAAGCTTAAGGAACGGGAGAGACAGTGGACGAGGAAGCAAGCATCATCCTGGGGGATGCCATCGCCTTTTGCCAGCGCGACGGCCAAGATGCGCGCCTCATCAACATGCTGGGGCAATCGCGCGCCGTGAGCCTGACCGAGGACACCTTGACGATTGAGGCCCCCTCACGATTTGCCATCGCTCAGCTCAAAAAGCATCAGCCGACCATCGAGGCGTACCTGGAAGAGATCGCCTTTGCACCGATTGCGCTCAACATCGTGGCACCACAGGGCTCCGCGGCAGATAACGCCGCACCCACGGCACCCGTCGTCCCCCCGGCGGCACCAGCTACCACCACAGTATCGGCTCCCGAGCACCAAATCGGCGATGTTTCCCGTGAAACCATGCCCGCCGCACCAACGGCAGCAATTCCTATGCCCGCTGCCACACACATGCCTATCGCGCACGACGCAACACTGGGCGAGGATTCGGGCATCGCAATCAAAAACACGCTTTCGGCCGACGATTTCCGCCGCATGATGAACCAGATGAAGGGCGGGGCGCCTGCAAAGAGTGCAAAACCAGCCTCCACATCGCCCACGAGCGTCCCCGCAGCTGCGGCACCGATCGAGCAGAACACCGATGGCGCGCCGCTCGCGGCCAACTCGAAATTCACCTTCGAAAACTTTGTCTACGGCCCAGAAAACAGCCATGCCTATCGCTCGGCCCTCAAGTTTGCCGCGCTCGCGGACGAACGCGGCACATGCACATCCCTGTTCATCTATGGCAAATCGGGGCTGGGCAAGACCCATCTGCTGCTCGCCATCAAAAACGAGCTCGCCGAAAAGTCGCCCGAGATCAAGGTGAAGTACGCCAACTCGCAAGCGTACCTCGATGACCTGATGACGGAGTTCGACCGCCAAAAGAAGAGCAACGCCCCCATCATGCAGGCATACCACGACGTGGACGTGCTCATCATCGACGACATTCAAAACATCATCGGCAAGCGCGCGAGCGTGGACTACTTCTTCCAGCTCATGGACGAGTTTATCCGCAACAACAAAAAAGTCGTCATCGCAGCCGACCGTGCGCCCAAAGACCTGAGCATGGACGAGCGCCTTACCAGCCGTTTTAATGCCGGTATGCTCTGTTTGGTGGCGGAGCCCAGCTACGAGATGAAATACAAGATCTTGCAGCGCTACTACGAGAACACGATAGCCGCCGCACCCGAGGCGGGTGACGACTCGCTGCTGGCGGCCTATGGCGGCGATGGCGGGCATCTGACCGACGAGCACTTTAAGCACATGGCAGAAGTCTCGGGAACCAACATCCGCGAACTCGAGAGCTTCTGCGAACGCTGCGCCGGCGAGGCAGGAGACCGCGAACGCGAGGGCAGCGAGCTCAGTTTCGACGACATCGACGCCATCGCAAGTCAGTACTTCGATACGTCGGCCAAAAAGATTAACGTGCAGACGGTCCAGTCTGTCATTGAAGAGCAGTACGGCGTGACGCACGAGGAGCTCATCGGCCCGCGCCGCAACGCCAACATAGCCAAAGCCCGCCATATCGCCATATATCTGGCCATCGAGATGTGCGAGATGACGACTACGGCGGTGGGCGCGGAGTTTGGCAACCGCAACCACTCAACCGTCAGTACGAGCTATAAAAAGGTTCAGAAGATGATTCAGGAAGACCGCACCGTAACCGAAGATCTCAAATCGCTGCGAGATAAAATTACACTGCGCTCGTAGGGAAATAGAGACACCTGTTGAAAACTTGTCGAAACGCCGGGCATAACATGTCTAAAACTCACCCCAAGGCGATGAAAAGTTTTCCGCAGGTTTTGAACGTGGAAAACACGGTCGGTTGCGCACAGGTTGCTGTCGATTCTCTTTTTGGGGTTGACCAGCGCTTTTGGGAGTAATCAACAGTTTCGTCAGTGCTATTACTATTATTAAGATATTTATATCTATAGAAAGGTATTAAAAGATGAAGTTCACCGTCAGCCAAAGCTCGCTCACGCAAGCCATCGGCGTCGTTATGAAAGGCGTCGCTTCGGCATCCACCCTTCCCATCCTGTCGGGCGTGCTCGTTAAGGCGCAGGACGGCATCTTGGAATTCCAAACCTCAAACTACACCATCTCGATTCGTCATCGCATTGCCGCGCATGTCGAAGAAGGGGGCGAGATGGTGATTCCCTGCAAGATGCTCTCGAACATCACGAAGACCCTTCCCGACGCCCCGGTTACCTTTGAGCTCTCGGAGCGCCAGGTGCTGATCGGATGCGAGAAGAGTTCCTTCCGCCTCAACACGCTCGACGCCAACGATTTCCCCGAGTTCCCTGCCTATGCCATCGAGAGCGCGGTGGAGCTCCCGACCGATATCCTGTCCGAGATGGTCGGCCGCGTGTGGCGCGTCACTTCGACTGATAAGGCCCGCCCCATCCTGGGAGGCGTGCACATGAAGGTCGAGAA
Organism: uncultured Collinsella sp.; assembly: GCA_900550785.1. GTDB lineage: Bacteria > Actinomycetota > Coriobacteriia > Coriobacteriales > Coriobacteriaceae > Collinsella. Next base: position 6,363 of record URTL01000078.1, read on the forward strand.
CAACACCGTGCGCCTGGTGGCAACCGACTCCTTCCGCCTTGCCGTATGCGACACCCAGGTCGAGACCTCGACGCTCGAGGGGTCCTTTGAGCTCAACGTTCCGGCCGACGCCTTCAACGACGCCCTGAGCATCATGGCCAGCCAGGCGACCATCATGATCGGCGCCACCGACACCCAGGTTGTCTTTGAGGCCGGCAACACCACCTACGTGTCGCGCCGTATCGAGGGCGTGTACCCCAACTACAAGCAGCTCATCCCCGATTCGTGCGTAACGAGCGTCAAGATCGACGCGGCGGCTTTTAATGCCGCCCTCAAGCGCGTGGCGGTCATCGCGAGCGCGAACCCCGCCGTCAAGTTCGAGATCGATGTCGAGAACGGTCAGATGGGCCTGTCCTCCATCTCCAATGACCAGGATCTGGCGCAGGAGACGATCGATGTCGAGGCCGAGGGCGAGTCGGGCACCATCGCCTTTAACTACCACTACATCTTTGGCTGCCTCAATGCCCTGTCCAAGGAGAAGGAGATCACGCTGGAGCTCAAGAGCTACTCGCAGGCGGGTATCTTTAAGTCCTACGACAAGATCAACTACCTGTACCTGGTCATGCCGGTTCGCATCTAGCGCTGCGCCATGACCATGTTTGCCCGCAACCTTTCCGTCGCGCGCTACCGCAGTTTCGATAGCTACCGTCTTGACCTGGACGAGGGCGTGACGGTGCTTGCGGGGCCCAACGCGGCGGGAAAGACCAACCTTATAGAGGCGCTGCAGCTTTTGACGAGCGGCGTCTCGTTTAGGCATCCCACCGCTACCGAGCTCGTGCACGACGGCACGGGCTCGTGCAGGCTCGAGTTGAGACTCGAGGGCGATGGCCGCGTGCTCGATATGGGGCTGGGCGTTGAGGACGGCAAGCGCTCGTTTAGCCGTAACGGCAAGAGATGTTCGGCCCCCGGCGTGCGCGGGGTTTTGCCGAGCGTGCTGTTTTGCCCCGATCATCTGGATATGGTCAAACGCGGTGCCAGTGTGCGCCGCGCCGCCCTCGATGACTTTGGCGTGCAACTGAGCGCCCGTTACGCCGACCTGGCGAGCACCTACGGGCGTTGCGTGACGCAGCGCAACGCCCTGCTCAAGGAGTCCTGGTGCTGCCGCGAGATGCTTGGCGCATGGAATGACTCCATCGCCCGCGCCGGGTCAGCCCTGCTCGTACATCGTTTGGCCCTGCTCGACCGACTGGCAGGCCATGTGCGCGCCGCGTATGGGCAGGTGGCGTCCGGTGAGGACGCAGGCGTGTCCTATGTGTCCACGCTGGGGGATTTGCCTCAAACCGAGGGGCGCGAGGAACTTAAGGACTGGGCATACGAGCATATGCTCGCGGCCCTCGATGAGCGTGCCGATGAGGAGATGCGCCGCGGCGTGACGCTTGTGGGTCCGCATCGCGACGAGATTGAGTTTTCCGTCGCGGGCCGATCGGCCCGTTCATTTGCCAGCCAGGGCCAGCAGCGAACGCTGGTGCTTGCCTGGAAGGTGGCAGAAGTGGCCGTGGCGCGCGATATCCTGGGCACCGCGCCACTGCTGCTTTTGGACGACGTGATGAGCGAGCTCGATGCCGGGCGGCGAGGCGCTTTTCTGCAGCTGATCGGTGATGACATCCAGACGGTCATAACCACCACCAACTTGGGGTACTTTACTGATGACCTGCTTGAACGAGCCAAGGTGGTGAGCATGGGTGAGGCGTGCTAATTACGAGCGCGAGAACGGAACGGTTGCCTTTGGCGGCTTTTTGGATGCCGAGCGTCAGCGCATCCTGGCGGCCGCAACACCTGAGCGCCGCGCGCAAATGGAGGCTGCAGAGGAATCTCGTGCGGTCTATCGCGCCTGGAATGCGGTGTGCTCGGGCACGCGCGAGGGACGCCACGTGACGGGCCTGCGCTACCTGCCCGAGTCCAATGAGCTGCTGGTGTATCTCGATTCGCCCTCGTGGACGCAGGAGATGACGCTGCTGCGCGAGATCATCCGGGCACGCATGGAGCGGGCCGGGGCGCATGTGGACGGGCTGGTGTTCAAAACGACCGCGCCCGGTCACACGCCGCCGGCTGCCAAGGAGCGCCTGCGCCCGGCCGTGACCGAGCGCCCGCCGGCTCCGCACGCCGATCTAAGCGAAGCCGAACGCGGCGAGATCGAGCGCCAAGTGGCGCCCATCGAAGATCAAAAACTGCGCGAGGCCCTCGAGAATGCCATGAGAGCCAGTGCCGAGTGGGCCAAGGGGGTGCAAAGCAAAAAAGAGCCTTAAATCGCATCTGGTGGCCTTGTAGAGCCAAATACCCTCGTTCCCGAGGGTATTTTTTTACGATAAACTAGTAAGGCTGTACACATTTTCTTAGCTGAAGGAGGACGTGTGGCAAACGAAAACGATTACGATGGCGGCGAGATTAAGATTCTCGAAGGTCTCGAGGCCGTTCGTAAGCGCCCGGGCATGTACATCGGCTCGACGAGCGCCAGCGGCCTGCACCACCTGGTGTGGGAGATCGTTGACAACTCCGTTGACGAGGCCATGGCCGGTTTCTGCACCGAGATTCAGGTGACGGTCCACGCCGACAACTCCATCACGGTCGTCGACAACGGGCGAGGCATCCCCGTCGACGAGCATCCCATCAAGAAGATCCCGACGCTCGAGGTCGTTATGACGATCCTGCACGCCGGCGGCAAGTTCGATAACTCGGCCTACAAGGTCTCGGGCGGCCTGCACGGCGTGGGCATCTCCGTCGTCAACGCGCTGTCCAAGCGCGTGGTCGTGCAGGTGCGCCGTGATGGCAACGTCTACGAGATGGAGTTCTCGCGCGGCAAGACCGTCAAGAAGATGGAGGTCGTGGGCACCTCGGATTCGACGGG
>URTL01000079.1 GCA_900550785.1 uncultured Collinsella sp.
GGATATCGGACACAGGGGCCGCAAGGGCCCTTACACCAACTTTCTCGACACTACCCCGAGTTCTGCGCCACTATGTGCAGGGCTCGGTTTTTATGTTACGCACCCCGGCACAGTCATAAAAAAGGACCCGCAAGATGCGGATCCTTTCTAGGCACTAAATTGTAGGCCGAATGTTAGTCCAGGTCGTCGGCAGCGAAGTTGTCGATCGGGGCGAAGGGATCGGCCACGGGGACAACCGGGTCAGCGACGGGCAGCGGCTCGGCGGGAACAGTCACCGCAGGAGAAGCGGCAGAACCGACCGGCGTAGAGGCCATCAGATCGGCCGGGAAGGAGTTCTGGGCATCGTCCATAAAGTGCTGGATGAGCTTGAGGTACTCGGCCTTGAACTCCTCACGGGAAGCCTTGAGACGATCGATCTCCTCGAGCTCGGCCTGCTTCTCGGTCAGAGCCTGGCGGATAACCTCGCGGGCCTTGGCGTCAGCCTCGTTGCGGATGCGCTCAGCGTTCTCATTGGCATCGTTGACGATGGTCTCAGCGGTCTGCTGGGCAGCGATCAGGGCAGCGGAAATCTGGCGCTCCTGAGCGGAGAAGTCAGGGGCGGGAGCAGCCACGGGGGCGGCAGGAACGGCCTGGTCGGCGGTATCCTGAGCCTGGGCAAGCTGAGCCTGTGCATCGGCAAGCTGCTGCTCGGTAGCAGTCAGACGACCCTTAAGGTCGACGATCTTAGCGAGCATAGCGTCAACCTCGGAGGACAGCGTCTCCAAGAAGACGTCGACCTCAGCAGGATCGTAGCCACGCTTGGCCTCAGAGAAAGTCTGAGCCTGGATGTCTGCAGGGGTAATAGCCATAACAAGTCTCCTTTTTCATCGCCTCGGCGCTACACGCCCGACGTAAGTTACTAAGTCAGTTCTACACGAGTATACCTATAAGAAGCTGCAGAGCCAGCCTCTGCACCAACTGCAACGCAATAATCGCAACGACCGGCGAAAAATCGATACCGCCCATCGGCGGGATGAAACGACGGAACAGGTTGAGCCACGGACCGCACACGCTATCAAGCACCGCAGCAATATCCTGAAGCAAACCACCCTGCTTCATGGGAATCCACGTCATAAAGCAGTAGACGACAATGAGCGTGGAATAGAAGTTGAACAGCGTGTTGACCAGCTGGACGATAGTGTAGATGTTGATGGGAATCTCCTCGTCTTGTCTTTACTTAAGGTAGCCGTCCGCACGAAGCTTCTTGAGATCGGAATCTTTGACCTCGCAACCGGCGGGCAGCACCATGAACACGCGGTCGCCCACCTCCTTGACCGTGGCACCCAGACCGCAGGCAAAGCCATAAGAGAAGTCCAAGACGCGCTTGGCCACTTCGGTGCGTACGCCCACAAAAATCAGTGCGACAGGCTGCTTGGTGCGAACGCGGCGCACCACGGTCTCCACGTCGTCATAGCTCTCGGGGCGCAGGACATAGGCCGGCAGCTGCGGCGTGGCGTTGATGATATTGCTCGCATAGGCCGAGGCATCGCTCGGTGCAGGCGCGGGCGCAGCGGCGGCACGGGCGCGGGTGTTCTCGGCGTAGCTCGACGGCGTGTCATAGGCACCAGGACGATAACCGCTCGCAACACTGTCCTGCGAGCGCGAAGGCGGGTTATACGTCGTGGCATGGCGGGAGTCGTCGCCGACCAGCTGACCGGAGCGCGTATACACGGCAACCGACTCAGCTTCGCCACGGCGCGTCTGACCAAGCAGGCCGTTGCTCGGCTCGTCTTGGGTGTAGAAGCCCTCGCCCGAAGCACCACTGTAGCCGTTGCCCTGATAGCCATCGTCATAGCCATCATCGTAGCCGTAGTCGTCGTCCTGGCCATAACCCTGGTCGTAACCCTGCTGGCCGCCCAGGTGCATCTTATTTTTAATCTCGTCAAGGAAGCCCATGGTTGTGTCCTCTCGCGGTTTAGTGCAGGCGCCCCGATAATCAGTGCGCACTTCAGAGCCTTATTTTACTGCAAACTCCGGGCTAAATACTACCCTGCCCAGGCGAACGAGCGTAGAGCCCTCCTCAAGGGCAGACTCAAAGTCCTCGCTCATGCCGCAAGAGAGCTCGGGCAAGCTCAGATCGGGATGCGCCGCCTCCAGCTCATCCCTCAGCTCACGAAGCCCCGCAAAGGTGCGGCGTGCCACATCCTTATTCCCCCGGGGCGCCATAGTCATAAGCCCCTGTACGCAAATTCCCTCAAGTTCCGCAAGCTCGCCGGCAGCGCCACGAATCTCATCGGGCGAAAAACCGCCCTTGGACTCCTCGCCGCTTACGTTAACCTCGATCAGCACCTGCTGGGGGGCGGCGAGCTCGCCAGCTTCGATCTTGCGAATGGCACGGCTCGAGATCGCCTGCGCCAGATGCAGCGAACCCACCGAGTGAATCAGCTCGGCTGAGCCCAGCACCGCATTGATCTTATTGGTCTGCAGGTTGCCGATCATATCGAAGCGCACCTCGGGCAGCTCCGGATGCTCCGCCAGACCCGTGAGCTTGCGAACCAGCTCCTGCGGGCGATTCTCGGCAAAATGGCGATACCCCGCCTGGATGGCGGCAACGGTCTCATCGACACCAACGGTCTTGGACACGGCAATGAGGCGCGCGGCGTCGTGGGGACGGCCTGCGCGATCGAGCGCCGCATAAAAACGTTCAAGAATCTGCTCGCGGCGAGCGCGCATCAAGTCCAAATAGTTATCCATTGCTAATCGCCTCCGCTAACAGCCAAACAAGTAGTCCCATGCTAACGCAAGAGCGCGGCCCCGCATGTGCAAGGCCGCGCTCACTTAGGTATTTACAATCTTTCGACGAACGGGGTTACTTACTCCTCGTCGTCCTCGCCATCGTCCTCGTCCTCAAGATGATCGAGCAGATAGCGAAGACCCTCGCTGACCTCGTTAACGGGCACCTTGGCAACGTAGCGCGCGTCGACGGCGGGCCTCATGATAACACCCTCGCCCGAAGGCACGCGCATGCTCTCGAGCTCATCCTCATCAGTGCGGGCGATATCGCCGGCATTCATGCGCTGACCAGTCAACAGGAAGGTCAGACGGCAGGCGGCATCGATGGAAATCGAGGCGATGCGATCGAGGTAGCGCGAAACCATGATGGCGCGGCGCAGGTCGTCATAGTTGCTGTCGTCGTCCATAAAGTCGCCCGTATCCATACGGTTAAAGGTACGGAAGAACTTCTCGTAGGCGGCGTGCACTGGCTCGTCCTCGACGGCCAAGTTGCAGATGATGGACATATCATTGGTGACGAGCGCGGAAAGCGAAGAGCCCAGCACCTGGTAGACAGCCTCAGCCTCGGCCTCAACCGTGCCGACAAGCTCCTTGGGCAGCGAGATGTCGGCCTTGATCATATGACGCGTGGCGCGGCAGATCTGACGGACCTTATCGGTCATGCGCTGCAGGTTAAAGTCGACGTAGATGATCGTCTGAAGCAGGCGGAAGTCGGAGGCGACCGGTGACTGCGTGGCGATCAGGTTGTAGCACACGGCCTCCAAGTTAGCGCAGCGCGCGTCAATCGAAAGCGTGCGCTTCTTGGTCTTGGTGGCGAGCTTGCGGTCGTCGGTCACATAGGCCTTAACGGCATCGTGGAGGGCCAGATCGACGGCCTCGTAGATGCTCAGCATCTCGTGGCGGGCCTCGATGAGCTGACGGGAAAACAGTTTACGCATGGTTCACTCCAATCAGTTGGGTGCGGTCATGCCGCCCGCACAGTGAATACGCACCGGACCAGATCCGATCGGCTTGGGACTAGTCGCACCGATCAGCCAAAGCGGCCGGTGATATAGTCTTCCGTCCGCGAGTCCACCGGACTGGTGAAGATCGCGTCGGTTTGACCATACTCGATGAGCGTGGCGGGCTCGCCGGCAACTTCCTGCAAGAAGAATGCGGTGTAGTCGCTAATACGAGCTGCCTGCTGCATTGAATGCGTGACGATGATGATCGTCATCTCGGGCGCCAGCTCGGCCATCAGATCCTCGACCTTAGAGACGGACGTGGGGTCGATGGCGGAGCAGGGCTCGTCCATCAGAAGGACATCGGGTTGCACCGCAAGCACGCGCGCGATGCACAGACGCTGCTGCTGACCGCCCGAGAGCGCCAAACCATCCTTGTTGAGCTGATTGGATACCTCTTTCCAGAGGTTGGCGCGCTTGAGCGATTCTTCCACGATGTCATCGAGGTCACTTTTGCTAGTCACGCCCTGCAGACGAGGGCCAAAGGCGACATTCTCGTAGATGGATTTGGGAAACGGGTTGGGCTGCTGAAAGATCATGCCCACGCGACGACGGAGATCGACCGGGTCGACACCCTCGGCATAGATATCGTTGCCGTCGAGCGTCATGGTGCCCTCGACGCGCGTACCCTCGATCAGGTCATTCATGCGGTTGATGCAGCGCAAAAACGTCGATTTGCCGCAGCCCGAAGGGCCAATAAACGAGGTGATGGCGTTTTTGGCGATGTTGAGGTCAAGCCCCGTCAGCGCATGAAAGTCACCGTACCAAAAGTTGAAATCCTTGGCCGTAATGGCCGCTTGCTCCAACGTGGGAGCGGACTGATAAACGGACATGGGACTCCTTAACTAGCGACGCTTGCGCGACAGAAAGCGCGCAAACAGGTTGAAGGCCAAAATGATCACCATCAGCAAGAGCGCCGTGCCGTAGGCTGCGTTCATGTTGATGCCGTCGTTGGCAAGCAGGTACAGATGGACCGTCATGGGGCGGCCGGAATCGAGCGGCGAAATAGGTAGATTGATGGCTTGGCCCATGGTGTAGAGCACCACCGCGGTCTCGCCAATGGCACGGCCGATGGCGAGGACGATGCCCGTGGCAATACGGCCAAAGGCAGAAGGAAGCACGATCTTGGAGACAACCTGCCACTTGGTGGCGCCCAGGCCGTACGCGCCCCAACGGATATAGCGCGGAACGGCGCGAATGGCCTCTTCGGTGGTGCGCATGACGATGGGAAGCATCAAGAGCGCGAGCGCCAGAGCGGCCGAGACCATCGAAAGGCCCAGGCCCATGGCCTCGACAAACAAGGCGTAGCCAAAGAGACCCATAACGATGGAGGGCACCGAGGCCAAAGCATCGGCAGCATAACGGATGAGCTCGACGACCTTGCCCTGTTTGGCGTACTCGGCCAGATAGACGGCCGCTAGCACGGCGACCGGCGTACAGATGAGCATGGCGAGCGCCGTCACGTAGATGGTCGAGACAATCGTAGGCCAAATGCCGCCCTCGGCGTTGACACCCTGGGGCCAACCGAAGATAAAGTCGAGCGAAATATGCGGTAAGCCATTAACAACCACGTAGGCGATGATAGCGACCAGCACAAGCGTGGTGATATAGGCCGCGGCGCGGAACACGCCGAGCATGATCTTGTTTGACAGGTCCTTGTTGATACGGCCCTTCTTACCGTGGGAAAGGGCACGCTTGATGCGCTCGCGCGACGAGGTCGTATCGACCGTCGTGTCAACGGAATCGGACATAGCCTACCCCCTCTTCTTGGAAATCAGACGGACGATGCCCACCAGCATGGCGGAGATGATAAACAGGACCACGCCCATGCCGAACAGAGCCGAGCGGTGCAGGCCCGAGGAATAGCTCATGTCGAGCGCGATCTGGCTCGTGAGCGTCGAGATGGGGCTCGCAATGCTGTCGGGAATAACCGGAGCGTTACCCACGACCATGAGCACGGCCATGGTCTCACCGATGGCACGGCCCATACCCAGCACGATGGCATCAACGATACCCAGTTTGGCGGCAGGTAGCACGACCTTATAGATGGTCTGCCACTTAGTAGCACCCATGGCATACGATGCCTCGCGAATGCCCATGGGAATGGAATTGAGGGCATCGATGGTAAGCGTCGTGATGGTAGGGACGATCATGATGGCGAGCACGAACCACGCTGTCAGCGCACCAAAACCAAGACCACCGGTCAGTTGTGCGATAAACGGGCGGATGATGATCATGCCGAAAAAGCCGTAGATGATAGAAGGGATGCCGGCCAGCAGGTCGACGGCAGGGCTGATGAGCTTGCGCACGCGCTTGCCGGCGATCTCGACCAGGTATACGGCCGTACCCACACCTAGCGGCACGCCTATGGCGAGCGCACCGACGGTCACCAGACCTGAGCCGGCAAGCAGCGACATGATGCCGTAGTGGCCCTCAGAGGGCGCCCACGTAAAGCTAAAGAAGTCCGCCAGACCGATGTCGGTAAAGACGGGCAGCGCCGAGTACGTGGTAAAGACAAAAATCAGGATGACGGTAACGACCGCCAAGAACGCGCAGGCAAAGAAGATCCACTGCAGCGCCTTCTCCTTGATATAGGTACTGCGCGATACGAGCGCCAGCTCGCGCTTCTTGGGCGTCTGAACATTCTGCTCAGTCTGGGAGTTTTCCTGTGCTTCCATGCTACTCACTCCCCTTCTCGTCGTTGGTGACGGGGATAAAGCCCGCCTCGCGAATCTGCTTGTCCATCTTTTCGGACGTCACGTAGTCGATGTAATCCTGCGCCTGCTGCGAAGGCGCACCCTTCACAAAGAAGTAAAGGTCGCGCGAGATGGGATAGCCGCCGCTCGCGACCGTCTTCTCGGACGCCTCAACATGATTGACCGAGACGGCCTTGACCGAGGTCTTGGCGTTGAGGCTATCGACGAAGCCCAGCGAAATGTAGCCAATGGCACCGCGCGAACGAGATACCACGTCGCGCACCTGGCCCGTACCCGAAAGAACAGCCGAACGGCGATCGAACGGCGTGCCATCCATCACGATGGTACGGAAGGCCTCGCGCGTACCGGACGCCTCGTCTCGGTTGATGACCTGAATCCTCAGGTCCTCGCCACCGACCTCTTTCCAATTGGTAATCTTGCCGGCGTAGATATCGCGGAGCTGCTCGGTCGAGAGGTTATCGACGGGGTTGTCGTCGTTCACGATGACCGCAATACCGTCGTGGGCAATGACGATGGGAGTCAGGCCCAGATCCTGTTCGTCGGCATTGAGTCCACGGGAGGAGCTGGCGATATCGGCCGTGCCGGCGCTGACGGCCTCGATCCCAGCGGAAGAACCCAAACCGGAAACGAGCACGTCGATGCCGGTCTCCTCCTTAAAGCCCTCGGCCGCAATCTCGGCGATAGGAAGGCAGGTCGTGGAGCCGGCCACGGTAATGGAAGAGGTAGAAGATCCCGAAGAACAGGCGCACAGCGTAAGCGTAAGCACAGCGACGCTCAGGACCGATACGATCTTTCTCATAGCATCACGCCGATCGCAGCATGGCGCCCACAGGTGCCGTCCTCGTTACGGTAGGAATAAAAGCGGTCGTTCTGACGCACGGTCGAAAGCTGGGTATCCACGATATTATCCGCGTCGACACCGACATCTACCAGCGCCTCGCGAATGGCAGCGGAAAGATCAAGCATGCGAGAGGTATTCGCATCGATGCAAGAGAACTCGGCGGCAAAGCGATCCATGAGTTCCTGGGATACCTCATATTCGTCACCCAAGATATGGGGGCCGATATAGGCGGAAACGTCGCTCGCATCGCAACCGGCAGCATCGCAAAGCGCCTGGCACGCCTTGGCGGAAATACGTGCAATCGTGCCCTTCCAACCGGAGTGCACCACGGCAAATCCGCCAGGGGCCACCAGCACCACGGGAACGCAGTCGGCAAAGCAGAGCAGCACGGGCACGTTATGCGCCGTGCAGACGATGGCGTCACAGCCCTTGGCAATCTGCTCGCGAACGTCCTCAAGGTCATCGGCGCCGTTCGAGGTCACCGCAACGATATGATCACCATGGACCTGATTGGGAACGAGCAGGTTGTGCTCGCACTCGGCGGCACCCATAGCCTCGAGCGCACGACGACGATTTTCTTGAACAGCAAAGGGGTCATCGCCAACATGCGAGCCCAAGTTGAGTGAGGAGTACGCATCTTCGGAAACGCCACCGGCGCGCTCGGTGAAGGCAAAGCGAACATCGGATGTCGCGCCCTCCACCAACGTAACTCCATCATGGTCGACACGCGAAACTTTGTCCGCACGTGCTGCCATACTAAAGCCTCCTAATAACACAAGTACCGCGGCATCGCCGCTACAGCCCGCGTTTATACGGCTGTCATACTTCTCTAAAAGGATACCTGCTGCGCTGGAGGCAATCGTAAAGGGAACGTAAAGAGATTGGAGGTTCTAGTTTACAAAGTCGAAGTAAAAAGGGCGCGTCCATACGGACACGCCCCTGTGCACAACAATGCAAAGAACGACTTAGAAGCTACCGCGCTTCAGGAAGTCGGGAAGCTCGAACTGATCGTTGCCGAAGTTAGGAAGCTCGGTGCCACCGACGTTGCGGGTCGGAGCGGCCTGAGCCGGGCTCGTGGCAGGAGCGGTGCGCTGCGGCTCAGCGGAGGCAGCGGCCTTGCTCTGAGACTGCTGAGCAGCAAAGAGCTCGTCCTGACGGTTGACGTTGGAGTCGGAGAAGCCCGTAGCGATGACGGTGATACGCACCTGATCGCCCAGGGACTCGTCGACAACGGTACCGAAGATGATGTTGGCCTCGGGGTCGACGGCGTTGGCGACAACGTCGGCGGCGTCGCTGATCTCCTGGATGCCCAGGTCCTTGGAACCGGCGATGGAGAGCAGCACGCGCGTGGCACCATCGATGGAGCTCTCGAGCAGCGGGCTGGAGATGGCCTGCTGGGCAGCGTCGACGGCACGGGTGTCCCCAGAAGAGGTACCGATACCCATCATGGCGGTACCGGCCTGCTTCATGATGGTCTTAACATCGGCGAAGTCCAAGTTGATGATACCGGGGACGGTGATGAGGTCGGTGATGCCCTGGGTGCCCTGGGAAAGGACGCCATCGGCGATTGCGAAGGCCTCAAGCATGGTGGTCTTCTTCTCGGCGATGTCGAGCAGCTTATCGTTAGGGATGACGATCATGGTGTCGACGCAATCGGAGAGGGTCTTAATGCCCTCCTCGGCGCTCTTCTTGCGCTTGCGGCCCTCGAAGGTGAAGGGCTTGGTCACGACGGCGACGGTCAGCGCACCGACCTCGTTCATCGCGATATCGGCAACGATGGGAGCAGCGCCGGTACCGGTGCCGCCGCCCTCGCCGCAGGTGATGAACACCATATCGGCGCC
>URTL01000080.1 GCA_900550785.1 uncultured Collinsella sp.
GCCGGCCGTGGTCGCGGCCCACGCCGCCAGCAAGGGCCGGTACGGCTCGCGCAAGATAAAGGCGTCGCTCGAGAGGTCGGGCGTCACCGTCAGCCGGCGCCGGGTCTGCCGCATCATGAGGGAGAACGGCCTGGTCAGCGCATACGGCAGGAAGAGGTTCAAGGTGCACCCCGGGGCGGTCAACGAGGCCGACGTGCCCAACGTCGTCGCGCGCGGCTTCGGCGGCAGGGCGCCGCGCACCCATATATGCAGCGACCTGACCTACGTGCGCGTCGGGGCCTCGTGGAACTACGTCTGCCTGCTCGTCGACCTCTACAACAGGGAGATCGTCGGCCACTCCGCCGGGCCCAGGAAGGACGCCCGGCTGGTCAAGTCGGCGTTCGCGACGCTCTCCTTCCCCATCTCGGACATCGAGGTCTTCCACACGGACCGCGGCAGCGAGTTCGACAACGCCGAGATCGACCTGATGCTCGAGGCCTTCGGCATTGAGAGGTCGCTGTCGGCCAAGGGCTGCCCCTACGACAACGCCGTCGACGAGTCGACCAACAGGATACTGAAGGCCGAGCTCGTCCACCGCGAGACGTTCGGCACGACGCGCGAGCTCCGGGCCAAGCTCTCGGACTACGTGCACTGGTACAACAACTTCAGGATCCACTCGACGCTGGGCTACATGTCTCCGGTCGAGTTCAGGGAGGCGGGGCTGTCCCTCCCGGAATCGTCCAAATAGGTGTTGCCAATCCAGCTCGCCTTTGGCAGGCCTGCCGCGCTTGCCCTCGGGCCTGGGCCTGGCGGCCCTGGCGGCGTTCCACTCCTCGCAGCGCACGGCGTCGAGCGCGTCGTTCATCCACTGGACCACGTGGAAGGGGTCCATGACCCACCTCGCGTTGGGGCAGCGGCGCTTGACCAGCTGCCTTATCCACCTCGCGCCGTCGGCGGTCACCACCTCTATGGCGCGCCTCTGCTCGCGCGTGAGCTCGTCGAGGAACAGGTTGAGCACGTCCTTGCCGGTGCCCTCGTGCGCCCAGATGAGGCAGCCGCGGTCGTGGTCGACGACCACCGTGACGTACTTGTGGCCCTTCTTGTACGACGTCTCGTCGATGCCGATGCGGCGCACGCCGTCGAACCTCGAGGCGCCGCGCGCGGCCTCCAGCTCGGCGTAGACGCGCCTGCACACGCCGCCCACGCTGTGCCACTCGACGCGGGCGAGCTCGGAGACCGCCGAGGCGGTGCAGCGGACCGCCAGCCACGCCACCCAGTCCTCGAAGTCGCGCGTGAAGCGCGCCCCGTGCCGCGCCCAGGGGACGGCCTCGGTGCGCACGCCGTGCTCCGGGCAGCGCACCCTGCAGGGCGCGTACTCCAGGTAGCAGGCCGAGCGCGCCAGGTCCATCGCCCTCCACAGCCTGGGGGCCCCGCGGTTCGCCATGTCGTAGAAGTCGCAGGCCCTGCCGCATACGGGGCAGCGGCGCTGCTCGCGCTTGTAGGGCCGGACGCTCACGACGATGCGCTCGGCCTCGATGCGCGCGCCCAGGACGACCGTGCGGGCCAGACCGAGGGCGAGAAGTAGTAGACTCTTCATGCGTCACACCTCTTCGGTTGTCTGAATTTGGCTTAGCAATCATAGGCGGATGACGCGGAAACGGCCCCTCCCGGGGCCGTTTCAGTTCCAGATCGTTGTTTTCGCCCGCTGAGCTGGGCCTATGCCGGAATCTCTCCCACAGAAACCACCGAAGAGCCAGGTCTTTTTCCAGCAGGAAGTTCTTTTTGCGACGACTGAGTTTCTGGTTTTCCTGAACGCGACGCTCAAAAGCATCCCATGAAGGCGCGCCGTCGTGGGACATCCATTCGTAAGGCGTCTGTTCGCGTTTGTCCTGATTGCTTTTGGCGAGGACTAGGACTTTGTTGTTGCGAGAGTTTTCTCCCGTGCGAGAGAACGGCAGGATGTGGTCGATCTGCGTGTAGGTGTCGTCACTAATTAGGCGATCGACTTCGATTTTAGCGCCCGTGTAAAGGTCGAAGCATTCCTGCTCTTCCCACAGGCGGTACTTCTCTATCTGTTTGCCCGTGACCTCATCTGCCGTGCAGCCACGCAATTCAGCGATTTGCCTGGCAATGCGCTCACGATTTTTCTCATTCTTCTTATTGGCCTTGGCAATCTCGTCTTTTGCGCGCTGAGGCAACCTGAGCTCTCGATCAAGCTCAACGTGGATTTCGTTTGGCACGCCCCACTTGCGGCAGACGGCGTTGACCACTTTTCGCATTTGCGACATGGAGCGAATGACGACGGGATTGTTATTTGTCCGACCGGTAAGTTCGATCCAGGTCTCATAGGGCATCAGGCGATTGCAGCGCTTGAGCTGGGCGCCAGCGATGCGAAGTCCCAGCAGGCCGCAGTCATTTTCGGCCTGCGTAAGGTTGAGGACCTCGGGCTCCTCGAGGCAATCGAGCAGCATGTCGAGTGCTTTTTTGGAACGGTTGCCATAGCCGTTAAGAGCTTCGGATGAATAGGGAAGCCTACAAAGCGCCTCGATCTCCGCTTCCGAGAGTGGTAACCCCTGAAGCCGCTCTTGAAGTACGGGGAGAGCTGAAGAGTATGCCACCGCCTCCATAACGGCGTCGGCGAGATCACGGTCATCGCGTAAACGCTGCAGGAGAATGGGGTTGGCTGCATTGAGGGTATTGCGGAGCACGCGCCATCCCTTGGGCTTGTACACCTCGCGTGTTTTTTCGTCGGCAGCTGGAACTCCCTTAAAGTAATCGCCGGAACTAAGGTCGAGCGCTTTTCTGAGGGCGCCGAATTTAACAGCACAATCTTTGTTGCCTCGAATTGGCTCGCACGAGAACAGGATTGCAATGCACTCATCACGCTCCGTAGCGCTCAGGGCGCGAGAGGTCCCGTTTTCGTGGATGATGGTGATGTTGCCGAGTGCGCCATAGGCTGAAACGAGTTCGCTCGTAAGCGTGCAGCGTGCAGCTCGTTTTTCTGCTGGGAAGTATGAGCAGTGACCAACGAGGTCGTACGTGCGGCGGTCGAAGTCTTTGCGCGAACGCTCCCAATCGCAAACCTCGATACATGCGGCCTCAAATTCCGGCGAAGCGTATTTGGAGCCAAAGGAGCGTTGAGCATCAAATAGGATATGAGTTTCTTCGATAAGCTGGGCGTGCGTTACACACTTGTCGTAATTGCCGCCACGATTGCGACTTTGAGGCTGCTGAGCGAGCCATTCGCCAACGGTGCGGCAAGAGGTCTCTGCAATTGCTTCCTTGTTGGCCGCAAGGGCAGATAGAACCTTGCCACCTTCGCTTGATTTATCCTGATTGCCTTCTCCGTGGGGGATGTATCCACGGCGTTTGCAGAGGGAGTAAAGGATTAGCGCCCACTCGCGATCGTTGAGCAGACGGTCAAGACCATCAACACGAAGCTTGAGCGGTTGCTTGTCGCCTTTTGTGGTGTGGAAGTACTCTTTGGTGGCGTCTTGGGGGATGAGGCCATAAGCCTTGAGGACTTGGAGACAGTGCTTCAAGCGCGCCTGGGTACGGTCAATGTTTCGACGGGTAGAGCGGAAGCCCCTGCGAATAACCGCAAGACTTTGGCCCGTTTTAGGATGAGTTGGAGAGTCAAATAATCTGACGCCCAAATCCAGGATTTCATGATTAGCTGTGTCGATAAGTGCGAATCCGCAGCTTGCAATACCTGGATCCATGCCAAGCACAAGATGCCTGGGAAGTTCGAGCTTCCCAATTTCGCGATTGATGGTGATCTCCATGAAGCACCCCTCTCTAATAAGAACTCTAGAGAACGGTACCATCGCGTGAGGACATGGGCCGAGCTTGTTAGCCGAGCGGTCATTTTGTTAGGCAAACGGAAGCGATTTATACAGCCTTACATATCGGTTGCCGGATGATGTCGTTTGTTGAAATTGAATCCCGACTGAATCCCGCCCTGAGATTGAATGGCGGGGCGGCGCCCCACGCTATTCAGCGCGCTTGATAGGATGACGAACCACAGTCTTAAGTTTCTCCGGTGCACATTTGCGTGGATCGGAGAGATAGATTTCGTGATGGAAACGGGTGTCTGAGAAGTCGGGGACATAGCCCTGCTCGGTCGTGTATTCATTCATAGCGCCTACGGTCGCCGGTTCGTTGTCGTAGGGCCCGGTGTGCATGCATTGAACGCAGAGGCCCTCGTCAACTTTAAGCAGATCGACGGCAGAAAAGTTAAGTTTCTTTTTGGTCGTGGCTTCCGCGACTGCCCAGTCAAAGTCATCTCGGGTGACGAAATCGGGCAGGCGAATGCACGAGATAAAGTTGAAATCGTCCTTGCGTACATAATCGATGTCGCCGCTCGGGGAGTCTTGCCACCAGAAACCCTCGAGCGGCGGTACCACAAAGTCGAAATAGCCCTTGATACTCCTTGAGCCTTTCTTCGACATCTTGACGGTATAGGCGATGCCGTAAAGCAGCGGCAGGGCGTTTTGATACTCGCCACCTTCGGTATTTGGGTCGCCCTTTCCGCGAACGGCAACGTAGCTCATAGGCGGGACAGTTACGATGCTCGGCTTGCTTGCAGGTTTGTAGAGCTCCTTGCATTCCTTCTTAAAGTCGAACGCCATGTTGGCCGCCTTTCTGCGTATTGGCCTGCTTAGATAACGGAATCATATCATAGAAACGAACAGTTGTTCGAATGATTTTGCTGACAGATAGAGATGCGTGCGTTGTGTTTGGCGGTCGGCCTGACCCCGTCGATGATTTCTCTGCCTTCCCGGCGCCTCATCTATGGCTGTCGTTTCCCCATATAAAACCTGCCAAAATGAACCTGTCCCTTTTTGGTCGGCGTGAAATGGGTAATACTAAAGAGTTATCCGACCAGATGGGAACCGATCGATGGCCTATATCGAATTCAAAGACGTCATCAAAGCATATGGCGAGGGCGATGCCCGCATCCATGCGCTCGACGGCGCGAGCTTTACCGTTGAGCGCGGCGAGCTCGCCATTATCCTGGGCGCTTCGGGCGCCGGCAAGACTACGGCGCTCAACATCCTAGGCGGCATGGATACGGTAACCTCCGGCTCCGTGACAGTGGACGGGCGCGACGTGAGCTCTGCCAACGAGGCACAGCTCGTGGAATACCGCCGCGCCGACGTCGGCTTTGTCTTTCAGTTCTACAATCTGGTCCCCAACCTGACAGCGCTCGAAAACGTCGAGCTCGCGGCGCAAATCTGCCCCGATTCGCTCGATGCCGAGCAAACGCTTCGCCAGGTTGGCCTGGGCGAGCGCCTGGGCAACTTTCCGGCACAGCTTTCGGGCGGCGAGCAGCAGCGCGTGTCCATCGCCCGCGCACTGGCAAAGAACCCCAAGCTGCTCCTGTGCGACGAGCCCACGGGCGCGCTCGACTATAAAACCGGCAAGCAGATCTTGCAGCTGCTGCAGGATACCTGCCGCAAGCAGGGCATTACGGTCATCATCATCACGCACAACTCCGCGCTCGCGCCCATGGCCGATCGCCTGATCCGCTTTAAGAGTGGTCGCGTGGAGAGCGAGACGGTCCAGCAAAATCCCGTGCCGATCGAGACGATCGAGTGGTAGCGCCCATGGACCAGGACCGCCAAAACAGCCAACGCCGCGACGCGCGGAACATGGAGCACGAGCAGGATTTTACGACCTATCGCACCGCCCAAAGTTCAAACGATATGGTGCCGACGGTTTTTCGCCGCGGCATCCACCGCACAATCCGCGGCAGTCTTAAGCGCTTCTTATCTATCGTGGTCATCACCGCGCTTGGCGTGAGCGTGATGTGCGGTCTTAAGGCAGGCTGCGAAGATTTGCGCGATTCGGTCGACGCCTACTTCGACCAGCAGAATGTCTATGACATTAACGTGCAGTCGACCTATGGCCTTACGCGCGACGATCTTGCGGCTATCCAAGAGGTCGACGGCGTCGAGACGGCCGAGGGTATCTACACCGAGACCGCCTACACCGCCGTGGGCACAGCGCGCGAGCGCGTGGTCGTGCAAAGTCTCTCCAAGGAGAACATCGATCAGCCAGTGCTCGTGAACGGCGATTTGCCCGAGAGTGCCGATGAGGTCGCGGTGACTTCGAAGTTCCTGAAGGCTTCGGGCAAAAAGCTCGGCGATACGGTGAGTTTTGCCGCCAATGACGCGAGCTCGTCGAACCAAAGCGCCAAGGATCAGTTTGCCGCGGGCGATTACACCATTACGGCCGAGGTCCTCGATCCCACTGATGTGAGCTCCGACTCGACAGTCAACGCCTTTCGCGCTGCTTCGGCTGCGGACTATAAGTTCTATGTGAGCGAGGATGCCGCGACGTCGTCGTCCTATTCCGCGATCCACGTGGTCGTCGAGGGAGCCAAGAGCCTCAACTCCTATTCGGATGCCTACGCGGCAAAGATCAATGAGGTCAAGGGCAATATCGAGAAGATACGCGAGGGGCGCGAGAAGGCGCGCGCTCGGGAGCTGACGGTCGACACGCCGGCAAGCTTGGATGCGGCCGAGCGTCAGGCCGCTATGCTCTTTGGGATCGAGCAGGATAACATCAACCGCATGACAGAGGGCAGCGAGGAGCGTGTGCAGGCGCAAGCCGACCTGGACCAGCGCCGCGCCGCCGCCGACCAGCATTTTGCCGATGCCCGCGCCGAGCTTTCCGACCTGGGCGAATGCACCTGGTACATTCAGGACCGCGGCAATATCGCAAGCTACTCGAGCGTCGAGAGCGATAGTTCCTCGATCGAGGCCATCGCCACGGTGTTCCCGTTTATCTTCTTTATCGTCGCCGTGCTCATCAGCCTTACCACCGCTACGCGTATGGTTGAGGAGGAGCGTACGCTCATCGGCCTGTATAAGGCGCTCGGTTATTCGCGCGGGCGCATCCTGTCCAAATACGTAGACTACGCGCTGTGGGCTTGTCTGATCGGCGGCGTGCTCGGCAATATCATCGGCTTTGTGGGCCTGCCGCTGTTCCTGTTTACGGTGTTCGATGACATGTACACGCTGCCTCAGATGCAGCTTTCGTACGACATCGTGTCGTCGATTGTGTCGGTGGCGCTGTTTGCCGTGGGCGTGGTGGGTGCCACGATTATCGCCTGCCGCCACGAGATGGCCGAGACCCCGGCCTCGCTCATGCGCCCCAAGGCCCCGCGTGCCGGCTCGCGCATCTTGCTCGAGCGCATTGGCTTTATCTGGCGCCGCATGGGCTTTTTGAACAAGGTAGCAGCGCGTAACCTGTTCCGCTACAAAAAGCGCGCCTTTATGACCATCTTTGGCATCGCGGGCTGCACGGCGCTTGTGATCTGCGGTATGGGCATTCGCGACACGTCGGTGGCGCTTTCGCCCAAACAGTACGGGCATATCACGCGCTATGACTTGCTGGCGGTCGCCAATCCTGACGATTTTTCGCAGACGTGCGCGGCATTGGATGAGCGCAGCACGGCCAATGATTCCAACGTGACGGTGACCTCGACCCTGCCGATTATGACCGACAACGTCACCTTTACGTTTGGCGGCAAGAGCGAGACTGTGCAGCTCATCGTGATTCCCAACGACCGCACGGGTGACTTGGGCGATTACGTGCGCCTGGAGGATGAGTCCAAAGAACCGCTGTCTTTGCGTGACGGAGACGTGTATCTGAGCAAAAGTTCACAGCTGGTGCTGGGGATTCAGCCGGGCGATACGGCTCACGTCCAGGATTCGTCGCTCAACGTTGCCAGGGTCAAAGTCAGCGACATTTCGCTTAACTATCTGGGCAACACGCTCTATATGACGCAGAGCACCTATGAGCGCGCGTTCGACCGAAGCGCGCGTCTTAACGGCATCTTTACGCTGCTTAAGGGCTCATCTTCTGACCAGATTGCGTTTAGCAAGAAGCTTAAGAGCGACGGTTGGCTCACCATCTCGAGCACGGCCGAGCATTGGGAAAACTATGAGGCGAACTTCACTATCATCAATTCCGTCGTGGTACTTGTGACCTTTATGGCGGCGTGCCTGTCGTTTGTGGTGGTGTTTACGCTGTCCAACACGAATATCTCCGAGCGCGAACGCGAGCTGGCGACCATCAAGGTGCTGGGCTTCCGTCGCGGCGAGGTGCACCATTACGTCAACAAGGAGACGTTGATTCTCACGGCGATCGGCACTGCGCTGGGCGTGCCGCTGGGCGGCTTGCTGGCCGAGAGTTTTACGTACATTCTGCAGATGCCGTCGCTCTACTTTGACGTTGAGGTCGAGCCGCTGAGTTATGTGCTCGCCGTAGTGCTTTCCTTTGTCTTTACGTTTATCGTCAACCTCGTCACCAACCGAACGCTCAACAAGATCGACATGGTCGGCGCCCTCAAGAGCGCCGAGTAACCTGTTCTCGGATTCGAGTTGTAGCGAGCTGCGACGTGCCACAGTCGCTTTATTGCATAAACCGCCCCGCCGAATGCATATTTCGGCGGGGCGGTTGCTATTTGTCCACAGGTACCCCTGGGGGCGGTGTACAAATTCCGGAGTATTCAGCATCCCGGAGCCCGCGGGCGCGCAAAACTGCGCTGAAAGCCCTGATTAAGAGTCCCCAGCGCCTCAAGAGCCGCTCATTTTCCACAGGATGCGGCCCATAGTGCCTGCCTTTTGTCCAAAATCCAGTATGCAGGCATCCTCGGCTGCTGAAAACTCCCAAAAATGCACGCCCCGCCCCACCCCAGGCGAGCGGCAACCGAAAAAACGTGCACGTCCCCTCTTCGGCTGCAACTACGGCAAAGCCCTAACAGCCAAATAAAAGGCGCGGCCAATAGAACGCGCACCATCTCCCCTACAGCCCAGTAACCTCCTGGCAAGGAATGCAGAGCACTCGACCGAGGCGGACCGGCCTATCTCCCGGCGCATTCCACAGGACGAAAGAACCTCCGCCGCACGTAGTGCGCAGC
>URTL01000081.1 GCA_900550785.1 uncultured Collinsella sp.
AGCGGCGTGGCAGATCGCGGACAAGCTGGGCTGCTCCATCGACCTCGTGGTCGGCCGCGAGGACATCGACGCCCCTCGACCCTGTGAAAGCATGGAAGACCGTATCAACTCCCTTTCTCGCACGGGCGTGGAGATGCTCGATGACTACTTGCGATTTCTCGTGCATCGAGATGATGCAGATACCTCCCAGGATTGGAGGTAATGGGGAGACGGCCGAGACAAAACATGCTTATAGAATCGTGTCCTGCTTGGCAGCGAATGCCGCCGGCAACGAGCCCGCGGCCGAGGTGCCCCAAGCCCTCGAACGACTTGATCCCGCCGTATGCGTAAAACCAGTAGTCTATGCTCAGGAACTCCACCTGCTCCATGTCGGCCTTGAACACCACCCACTCGAACGGCCCCTTTGCGTCGCTCCAGGGAAGGCTACCGCAAGGCCACCTTCGGCCTAGGAGACGTCCTCAAGGGACTGTTCAAGTGAGGGGCTAGAGCCTCACGTCCGCCGGCGCGGGATTCTCCGCGAGGAACCGCTCGACGGGCGTCATGGCGTCGTCCTCGAGGACGCGCGCGGCAGCGTCGGGACAGAGCCCGCGAAAAAGCCTCACGGCATCCGCGTCCGCCCCGATTGGGGAGAGTTCAGGCCGCCTCGGGTCGAAGAGGCGCTCGTCGTGGGCCACCCGGTTGCGCACGCATAGCACCCCGTCGAGGGCCTGCAGCGGCTCCTTGCGCCTCGTTCCCCTCGGCCAGGCGCGGTAGAGGGCCGTGCACCATATCGCCGCCTCGCGCGAGCGGTCCGCGAGGTGCACCCAGAAGCCCAACGTGAGGTTCGAGACGAGCTGGCCGGTCGTAAAGCCCGCGGGGAGCTTCTCCACCGCGGCGTCGATGATCTTGCGGTTGATGCGGTTGAGGTCAAGCTCGCCCCTCGCGGCCTTCCTCATGAGGGGCCGTCGAACGGGGGAGCCGTCATCCAGAAGCCAGTGCGCGCCCCCGCCCCAGGCGTCCGAGAGGGCCCTGTCGTAGGCGTTACGCATGGCGACCTCGAGGTGCGCGACATCGCGCATGAGCACCTGCGCGAGCGAGATGTTCCACTCGTGGAGCTCGACGGCGCGGTCCGCGTCGCCTCCACACGCCTCGAGGTAGGGCACGAGGCGCTCCTCGGAGAGCCAGAGCCCCGCCCACTCGCGGGTGCCGGTCGCCATCTCTTCTGCCATGGGGACTCCAAATGGGTAAAAATTGAGCCCCGGTGACTTGAATCAGAGGTCATCCCGGGGCCATCGATAGCCAGTGTACCCGCCAGGCGGGCTTCTAACAAGCTGATTCGCGGCCCCTACATCATCCCCTCTTGAATCCCCCTTGAATATCTCCCCCAAGTGTTCAGTTTTATGCTTCCACTGACAGGGGAGGGCCGGGCTGTTTTTCACAACAACTAAATTTAGGATTTCACGACTAATTTCTTTCGGGTTTCACCGTTTTGCAAAGGTGCCGCACCCTTTCTTCGCTAACTGTCCGATCTTCCCATCATCAAGGCTTCCTCGAACCTTCTGCTCTGCCCGCCGAACTCAACCAGCCGACCATGATGCATGATCCTGTCAATCGTCGCCGTGGCCAGGTGCGCGTCTCCCAGCACAGTGCCCCATTTGCCGAACTCTATGTTGGTTGTGACGATCATGCTCCTCGTCTCGTACGTTGCCGACATCACCTGGTAGAGCAGCCGAGCGCCCTCGATGTCTATCGGGATGTAGCCGTACTCGTCGATTATCAGCAGGTCCGCCTTGGCTATGTCGCGAAGCACCTGCTCGAGCCTGTTGTCGGCGACGGCCGCCTTCAGCATCAGCACCAGCGACGCGGTCTCGAAGTACCTGACCTTGTAGCCCCGCTCGGCCGCCAGCACGCCCAGTGCGATCGACAGGTGGGTCTTTCCGCGTCCGCATCCTCCGTAGAACACGAAGTCCTGGGCCTGCCGGACAAACTCCAATGACACCAGGTCATCGACGGTGTAGCCGTCTGGGAAGGACACCTCGCCGAAGTCGAAGTCCGCGACCGACTTCACGGCCGGGAATTTGGCCTGCCTCATGAGCCTTGCCTTCCTGTTCTCCTCCCTGGTGGCGTTCTCGCTCCTGATCAGCTCGCATGCAGCCACCAGCTGGCCTCGCGTGGCATCCTTGGAAAACGCCGCGATCGTCGACTTGGTGAAGTACATGGTCCTGGCCAGCGCGGCGAACTCCGCCTCGATCTGGCCCCTCGTCATCTGCTCGATGTCCATGGCTAGGCCTCCTTTGCGAAGACGGCGTCGTACATCCCGAGGTCGGGGCTGTCGTCGTATGCGATGGACCCTTGGCCGTTCGCCGTGCATGCGGCAGCCAATGCGACGTCAGCGCGGCTGGGGACGCCGCCGTCGGCGCCGAGCGCGGCCATCGCCGCTACCGCGGCCTCGTAGCCCGCATCCGCGCTGACGTCGCGAAGCATCCTGAGCATCGTGCCCCTGTCGGCCCTGCCCATGGAATCCATCGACCTGGCCAGCGATTTCGGCAAGGTCGCCCTGACGGCGCTGTTCTGCCATCCGCCCGGCTTCCTGCAAAGGAGCGCCAGCTGCGACATGGGGTCGCTGGCCTTGGTGGGCGCATCCCCGTATGCTCGGTCGAAGGCGGCGATCTGCGTGCCCTCGCCGTCGTAGAAGGCTACCCGGAATGCGCCCAGCTCGACGATCACCCTCTCCTCGCCGTGGTCCGGCCCGAGCGGGTAGCGGTGTCTGCCGTCGAGGCACGCGTCGCCGTACTTGTCGGTCTTGGCCGTGACTATCTTCGCGACGCGGAAGGGCTTCGCCGGCAGGTCGGCCATGGCCACGCAGTCCTCCATGAACAGCTGGCGCTCGGGCTCCCCTTTGAGGTAATGGTCCTTGCCGGCGCGATCCAGGCACCTGCCGAGGATCCGCTTGTTGTAGGCGGGCAGGCTGTCGATGCGGGGAACGGGGACGAACAGGTTGCGCCGGATGGCCCCGACGGCATTCTCCACGGAGCCCTTCTCGTGGCCGGAGTTGGGGTTGCAGAAGGAGAAGTCGAACCCGTAGTGGGCGGCGAAGCGCGTGAACGTGTCGGCGGTGCTGACAACCTGGCCGACCCTTCTGCCGACGCCCGTGGCGTTGTCAAACACCAACCGGGTGGGCACGCCCCCGCAGAACTCGAACACGGCCTTCAGGCCCTCGCAGACGCATTCCGACGTCTCGCCCCAGAAGCATTGCGCCAGCGACACGTTGGAGAACGGGAAGGTGACCACCAGGTAGTGCACCTCGCGCATGACGCCCAGCACCCTGAAGTCGCACACGCCGAAGTCGACCTGCCCCTCGCCGGGCGCCCATTCGAGGTTGAGGAACTCGTCTTTGGCGCCTTTGAGCTCGGCTTTGCGCTTCTTGACGTAGGCCTGGACGATTGTGTAGCTGCCGTCGTAGCCGCATTCCGCGACGAGCCGGTCGAATACCCGCTGGGCCGTGTGTCGCTGCTTGGGGCGCCGCTTCCTGTCCTCCGCAAGCCAACGATCTATCGTCGCCTTGAACGGGTCAAGCTTCGAACCGCGCCTCTTCCTGGGCTTGACCTGAGGGGAGAAGTCGTCCATGTCGCGGTATTTGCGCACCGTGGGCTCGGAGATTCCCTCCTCCCTGGCTATCTGGGCGACGCTGTCGCCACGGGCAGCGCGCTGCTTGATTGCTAGAATAGTTGACATGCCGATCATTTCCTTTCCGGCCTCCTTGAGTCGATTACCGAAGCAATGACTAAGTTAGGCCATCCGTTGGAGGTGGTCGGCGCCTTTGCTTATGAGGCGAAGCAATCGTCGTGAAACCCGAAACTTTTATCTCGTGATTTCCTAAAAATAAAAGCTATCAAAAACATGAAGAACCCCGAGGACCTCACCGACGGCCAGAGGGCGAGGCTCGAGGCGCTCAAGAAGAGGGCCGGCTCGCGGCTGGTCAGGGCCTGGGAGCTCAAGGAGGACCTGCGGGCCGTCTTCCGGGCAGCCGACGGCTCCGAGGCCGCCGAGCTGCTCGACGACTGGATGCACAGGGCCGCCTACTGCAAGATCGCCAAGGTCGTCGCCGTGGAGAAGAAGGTGCGCCGCCGGCGCGACGACATCATCGCCGCAGTCGAGCTCGGCATCAGCAACGGGCGCGTAGAGGCCATCAACAACAAGATCAAGGTGACGGTGAGGATGGGCTACGGCTTCCGCAACACCGACAACCTCGTGGCCCTGCTCATGCTCAGGTGCGGCGACTGCCAGCCCCAGCTCCCGGGTCGCCCGGTGAAGGCGAGGAAGAAGGGCGTGAAGGGAGCGAAGAGCGTTGCTGCCTAGGCTAGCCCCTTGTCACACAAACTACCGAAGCCTCTTTAAGTCCGTCCCAACTGCCAGGTGGCGAGGCACTCATTTAAGTCCGTCCCCAATGAGTGGTTTCACTCATTTAAGAACGTCCCCAATGACTAGGCGCCGTACTTGACTTTGACCCCGCTTTAACGGGTACCATCCTCTATGTCTGTAACGCCATATAGACTGAGGGGATAGATCTATGACCGCAACTTCACCCGCAGCACCCGCTAAGGTGTACTTCACCAACTTGCGTACACATGCTCGCGAGAGCCAGCTCGACAAGCTCAAGCGCCTCATCCGCCGCGCCGGTATTGAGCAGATCGACTTTGAGAACAAGTTCGTCGCTATCAAGATTCACTTTGGCGAGCTGGGCAACCTGAGCTTTTTGCGCCCCAACTACGCCCGCGCCGTCGCGGATGTCGTGAAGGAGCTGGGCGGCAAGCCTTTCCTCACCGACTGCAACACGCTCTATGTCGGTAGCCGCAAAAACGCGCTCGAGCACATCGATACCGCCTATCAGAACGGCTTTACCCCGTATGCCACGGGCTGCCAGGTCATCATCGCCGACGGCCTCAAGGGCACCGACGAGGCGCTCGTCCCGGTCGAGGGCGGAGAGTACGTGCGCGAGGCCAAGATCGGCCAGGCGCTCATGGATGCCGATATCGTGATTAGCCTCACCCACTTTAAGGGCCATGAGCAGGCCGGTTTTGGCGGTGCCATGAAGAACCTGGGCATGGGAGGCGGCAGCCGTGCCGGCAAGATGGAGCAGCATGCCGCCGGCAAGCCGAACGTCGCGACCGAGCACTGCATTGGCTGCCGTGCCTGTGAAAAGATCTGCGCGCACAACGCTATCTCGTTCGATGACACCCGCGAGCGCGAGCTTGCCAGCGGCGCTACTCGCACGGTGCACGTGGCCGCCATCGACCACGATCGCTGCGTGGGCTGCGGACGCTGCATCGGCGTGTGCAACCAGGACGCCATCAAGCCCGTCTATGACGCCGCGGCCGACGTGCTCAACTGCAAGATCGCCGAGTACACCAAGGCCGTTGTCGACGGCCGCCCGAGCTTCCACATCTCGCTTGCCATGGATATCAGCCCCAACTGTGATTGCCATCCCGAAAACGATACGCCTATCGTCAACGATATCGGCATGTTCGCGAGCTTCGACCCGGTCGCCATCGACCAGGCCTGTGCCGATGCCGTCATGGCGTCCGAGCCGCTGCCCAACACCGAGCTCACCGATAGCGCGGCCAAGATGGAGCATAACCACGAGCATCTGGAGGGCGAGCAGGCGCGTGACCCCTTCTGCATCACGCATCCCGACACCGACTGGCGCGAGTGCATCGCGCACGCCGAGAAGATCGGCCTGGGCACGAGCAAGTACGAGCTTATCGAGGTCAAATAGCGCCTAGCTATTGGACAATATAAGCGCCTTTGTGGCGTAATTCGAGCAAAAGCCGCCCGCGAGCACAGCGCTCACGGGCGGCTTTTCGGAAGTGCGGGGAAAATCGAATACCGCCGACCACAAGGCGTTTTTGGCAACAAAACCCCTGATAAATTGTTGGTAAAAGTGCGGTCTGGTCGGCAGGTCCAGATTTTGCCGCATACTTCCGAAGGCGGGAGCCAAAACGGTCCTCCAGCGCTGTAATCAACCATGATTGTTCGCCGTTGATGCGTCAACAAGCAAAGAATGGGTAAACAAGGGGTCACGTATGGTGCAAATTTCGCACGTACCCAGACGCTTTGATATAGTGTTGAGAACTCTTTACGTTGGAGGATGTAACCGGCATGTCCGATTCGAGCGACAGTTCTAAGCCGCGACCCAAGACCGCGGCCGTTCCACACTACACGGTGGGTGAGGAGATCATGAACTCCGTCACCCATGGTGTCGGCTGCCTGCTGGGTATCGCGGGCCTGGTGCTCCTGATCGTATTTGCCGCTCTTCGCGGCGGAGGCCCGGCTCACATGGCCGCGGCGATTGTCTATGGCGTCAGCATTATCCTCGAATACCTAGCCTCTACGCTCTACCACGCGATTCAGCCCGCGCGCGCCAAGCGCGTGTTTCGCATCATCGACCACAGCTGCATCTACCTGCTCATAGCCGGCAGCTATACGCCGTTTTGCCTCATCACACTGGCAAACGACGGCGGCCCTATGCTGTTCTTTGCCGTATGGGCCATCGCCATTATCGGCATCGCCCTCGAGTGCTTTATGCGCGAGCGCCAACCGCACTGGGTAAGCGGCCTGGTCTACCTGCTGATGGGCTGGCTCGTCGTCTTTAAGCTGCCCGAGCTCGTGTCGCTGCTCAACCCCGTGGCACTTGCCCTGCTCGCTGTCGGCGGCGTGTGCTACACCGTGGGCGTGCCGTTCTACATCGCTAAAAACGTGCGCTACCTGCACAGTGTGTTTCACTTGTGGGTGCTCGCCGGCAGTATCTTCCAGTTCATGGCGGTGATCCTCTTCGTAATCTAGCGATCACGTCTGTGCCTGCGGACCCATCCAAGCGGCCGCCGGACGCAACTGCCCTATCCGTTATCTACGCTTACTACCTAACGTCCCGAATCTTGGAGGTTCGAGAAACTCCCGATGGACATAACCATCTCCCTTATCACCACCCTCGTTTTGACCCTCATCAACGGCTACTTCTCTATGTCCGAGATGGCGCTCACCACGGCCAAGCGCGCCGTGCTGGAGCACGAGGCCGAGGAAGGCGACAAACGCGCCGAGCGCGCCGTTAAGCTGGCTGCCGACTCCGACCAGCTGCTCGCCACCATCCAGGTCGCCATCACGCTCGTGGGCTTTGCCTCGTCCGCCGTCGCCTCGACGAGCCTGTCCGACCCGCTCGCCACGTGGCTCATGAGCTTTGGCATCGCGCCGCTCTCTGCCATCGCGCGCGGACTGGCGCCGGTCATCATCACCGTTGCGGTCGCCTTCGTGTCCATCGTGATTGGCGAGCTTGTGCCCAAGCGCATTGGTCTGGCCAATGCCGAAGGCGTGTCCAAGCAGGTCGTGGGGCCGCTGTCGTTTTTCCAAAAGATCGCCCGTCCGCTCGTTTGGCTGACTGGCGCTTGCTCCGATGGCCTGGCCCGCATCCTGCGCATCAAGAGCGCCGACGATCGCCAAAACGTCTCGGAGGAAGAGATTAAGTACATGGTCTCGGAGCAGGACGACCTGCTCGACGAGGAAAAGCGTATGATCCACGAGATCTTCGACCTGGGCGATACCGTTGCCCGCGAGGTCATGGTGCCGCGCGTGGACACCACTATGTGCGAGGACGACGAGACGGTCGCCGACGTGCTGTCCACTATGCGCCAGACCGGCTTTAGCCGCATCCCCGTCTATCACGAAGATCCCGACAACGTGGCGGGCATCGCGCACATCAAGGACCTGATTCAGCCCTCGCTCGACGGCGAGGGCGACCAGCCCATCGCCGGTTATTTGCGCGACGCCACCTTTGTGCCCGACACCAAGGACATCCTGCCGCTGCTGTCCGAGATGCAGACTTCGCACGACCAGATCGTGGTGGTCGTGGACGAGTACGGCGGTACGGCTGGCATCATTACCATCGAGGACATCGTCGAGGAGATCGTGGGCGAGATCGAGGACGAATTCGACCCCGACAACAAGTACCTCACGCGTCTTTCGCGCCGTGAGTGGCTCGTCGATGGGCGTTTTTCGTGCGATGATGCGATTGAGCTTGGTTGGCCGCTCGAGGAAAGCGATGATTATGAGACCATCGCCGGCTGGATTTTGGAACTTTGCGACTCGGTGCCCGACATCGGAGAGGTGTTTGAGGTTGCAGGGTACAAGTTCAAGGTGCAGTCGATGCGTGGCCAGCGCATCTCGCTTATTCGCGTGATCGCTCCGGCCGAAACCGATAAGAAGGATTCCGAGTCCTCGGCAGATAAGCCGGCGACGCCGGGCGCGGGCTCTGCGGGCCCGCACGACGGCGACGAGTAGGGCAAGGAAGAGTAGGGGAGAGTTATGGCAGGCCTGTTCAACATCCTTAAGGTCACCGTCAGCGAGGACAAGATCTGCGCGCATGTGCTGGTGAACCCCGGCATGCCGCTCATGACCTCGGAGGACATCGAGGCCACGGCGCGCGTGTATTACCTGGTGCCCGCGATTGCCAAGCACCTGTGCCTGGGTGATTCCGGTCGCGAGTTCCAGGACTGCATGGGTCAGACTGAGCTTTGCCATCTGCTTGAGCATGTGACGGTCGAGCTCATGAACGAGACCGGTCTTGCCGGTAGCATCTCGTGCGGCCGCACGCGCGTAAGCGAGCACGACGAGCGCGTCTTTGAGGTTGAGCTTTCGTGCCCCGACGACGCGCTGGCCATCGGCGCGCTGTCTTCGGCGACCTTTATGATGGATTGGGCCTATCTGCATGCCGACCAGCCCGCTCCCGATGTGGACGGTACGGTCGCGGGCCTGCGCAACCTGGTACTGGGTATGCGTGCCGAGGCCGAGGGCAAGGACCCGCACGAGGCCGTCGCCGCCGCGAACGCGACGATGGCCAACGCCGATGTGTGGCCGGAGCCGCCGCGCCGGCCTGGGCGG
>URTL01000082.1 GCA_900550785.1 uncultured Collinsella sp.
GTCCTTCGGCATCATGTGCCGACGCTGCGAGCGCTCCAGCTTGGTGCCCTCGTTCCACGTGTACATGATCATGAGGATCGCCAGCGTGAGCAGCAGCGTGAACCAGCCGCCGTGCAGGAACTTGGCCATCGAGGCGGCGAAGAACAGGACCTGGATCGCCAGGAACACGATGGTGAACACAACGGCGCCGAACTTGTTGCTGCGGTGCCACAGGTAGATGCCCAGCAGGATCGTGGTGGTGATCATCGTGATGGTCAGTGCCAAGCCGTAGGCCGCCGAGATATGTTCCGAATCGCGGAACAGCAGCAGCACGGCCAGCGTGGCCACGCACAGCACCACGTTGACGACCGGAATGTACAGCTGGCCGCGGGTACGGGCAGGGTAACGGACCTGCAGATGCGGCATCCAGTTGAGGCCGGTGGCCTCGGAGACCATGGTGAACGCGCCGGTAATCAGGGCCTGGGAAGCGATCACGCCGGCCGAAACAGACAGAATCACGGCCAGATAACGTACGTTCGGAGACATCATCTGGAAGAACGGGTTGAGTGACTCCGTCGCAGTGTATTGCGGGTTATCGCTATTGGCCAGCATCCACGCGCCTTGGCCGAAGTAGTTGAGCACCAGCGCAACCTTGATGAATGGCCAGGTGAAGTAGATGTTGCCGCGCCCCACGTGGCCCATGTCGGAGTAGAGCGCCTCGGCACCGGTGGTGGCGAGGAAGCAACTGCCCAGAATCATGATGCCCGCGTGGTTGTTGGGGCTCAGCAAAAAGGCGATGCCGCGCACCGGGTTGAGGCACAGCAGCACGGCGGGGTGCTGGAAAACAAAGAAAAGACCCGTGCCGCCCAGGAACAGGAACCACAGCGTCATGATGGGGCCAAAGGCGTGACCGATCTTGGCCGTACCGATGCGCTGTACCAAGAAGAGCACGATGATGATGGCGAGCGTAATGGCGACGACGCGGCCCTGGTCATCGCCCAGCACGGCATGGACCGCCGGGATGGTGCGCAGGCCCTCGATGGCCGTGGTAACGGTAACGGCTGGCGTCAGGATGCCGTCGGCGAGCAGCGCGGCGCCACCCAGCATGGCGGGGATGATAAGCCACTTGCCGCAGCGCTTGACCAGGCTGTACAGGGCAAAGATGCCGCCCTCACCATGGTTATCGGCGCGCAGCGAGATGAGCACATACTTGATGGTGGTCAGCAGCGTGACCGTCCACACGACAAGGGAGAGCGCGCCGAGCACGAACTCCTCCGTCACGCTTCCGATGCCGCCGTTGCCGGCAACGAGCGCCTTGGTTACATACATGGGGCTGGTGCCGATATCGCCATACACCACACCCAGCGTGACGAGCATCGCCGAGATGCTCACAGGAATCGCAGCGTGCGAGGCTGCCTCCTTGGCCTTTTGTTCCATAAGCCGGTTTCCTCCCAACTTTAATGTTCGAAGGAATTATAGGTAATCGGCCCATGTTTGAATGGCACTGTTTTCCCAGCTAGATAAACATTTATACGGCCTTTAAGCCACCTCGGCGATATGGAATGTGACAAAGGGACTGTCTCTTTGTCGCATCCGTCATTTTCCGAGCCAATTTTTGAACCACCACTCCATGGAGCGGCTCATCTCGGCCATAAAGGGACTCGTGTGCTTGCGGGTATAGATGTCCACGACGCGCTCCCCCACCACGCGGGCATGCGGACGGAACATCGCGTCCATCTCGGCTACCTGCGCGTCCATAGTCGCAGCATCGGCGCGGCAGTAGCGCTCCTCGTGCACCAGGTTCACCACGGGATGCGCAATGGCCGGACGCTCCTTACGGGGCGTGCCGATGATGAGCATCGACAGCGGCATGGTATACGGAGGCAGATCGAGCAGCTCGGCCACTTCCTCGGCATTCTCGACGATATCACCGATGTAGCAGCTCCCCAGGCCCAGGGCCTCGGCGGCGACCACGGCGTTTTGCGCAGCGATCACGGCGTCCTGGGCCGCGATGGCAAAGTCACCCAAACCCGGTGCACGGCGGGGCGCCTTGCCCGTGCGCTCGACAAACTCGGGCTCAAAGCAGCCCACGTGCTCAAACAGATCGATCCACTTGGCATAGTCGACCACAAATATAAGTGCCCAGGGCGCCTTGGCGATCATGGGCTGGTGGTCGCACAGGTCGGCCAGACGATCCAGCGTTGCCTGCTCGCGAATGCTCACGATGGAATACATCATCATGGCGCCCGCCGACGGCGCGCGACTCGCCGCATGCAAAATTGCCGCCCGCTGCTCGTCGGTCACCGCCACGGGACGGTCGTCGTCATCACGCGCGAAGGCACGCGTGGAGGAACGGTGCTCCAACGTGTCCAGCACCGCATTGCCCGTCGTCTCGACCGGATAGCCGCCCGCGTCCATGCCAGCGTCCACGTCACCCGCACTCGTCATACAAGCCCGTTCGTTCATCGCCTCATCCTCGCTAATTCTTTAAGAAGCCTTTACGTTTCCGTGTAATTCCCGTCCATTATCGCGCAGGTCGCCACTACATTACGCCACACCGCCACACGTGCGCGTTATTATGGCTGGTTGTTGTGCGCAACCCTCAAATGCTGCGCATATCTTGGTAACAATCGGGTAAACCCCCGCTTTCGTACGTTTTAGTTTGTGAGGAGTCTCAGCATGTTCGCTGCCGCCATCTCGCTCGTCGGTCTTGCGGCGACCGTCTACCTTGTCTTGCGCGAGGCCAAGGCCATTCGCGCAAAGTCGGGCACCGTTGCCAAAAGCGCTCTTGGATGGAGCGTCGCCTTCGGCCTGTTTCAGGTCTTTTTGACCGTTTGGGGCGCCATTGGCCTCGTCGCCCAAAACGAGCCACTCGCCTTTGTGATGCTCATCCTGACCAACGCCATCCTCACCGGCTGCGCTTGGGCCAGCATCGCACGCGACCGCATCGCCCCGCGCGTCTTTGCGTTCGCCACGCCCGACGCCCCCGCCCCCACCGACAAGCTCGCCCGTCTGCGCGGCGCCTTTGTGGGCAAACCGCTCGTCGCCGCCGTCCTGTGCCTGCTGCTCGCCGGCGTCTTTGCGCTGCTGGGCATGGAGGTATCGTCCAACCACGACTTTACCTGGGTCTACCCCCTGTGCATCCTGCTCGAGTGGGCCATCATCACCGTGCTCATGACCGGCCTGTTCTTCCTGTTCCAGCGCCACGGCGCAGCTCCCGCGGTCCTGGCCTTTGCCCTCTTTGTCCTGGGCATTGCCGAGTTCTTCGTCATCACGTTTAAATCCATGCCCATCCAGCCGGGCGACCTTTCGGCCATCTCCACCGCCGCCGCGGTCGCCGGCAACGGCTACACCTTCTCGATCTCGCTGTTCTGCGTGCTGTCCATGGGCTTTACCGCCATCGCCATGCTGCTATGCGAGTACGCCGGCCTGGTTGCACCGCACCGCCAGAAGGGTGCCGCCAACGCCAAGCGCATGCTGCTCACCAATCTGCTCGTCGCCGTGCTGTGCCTGGGCGGCGTGACCGCGCATGTCACGCTCATCGACTACTACAACACCCTCGGCATCACCGTCTACACCTGGCGCCCGCTCGAGAGCTACTGGCGCGAGGGCTACCTGCCCGCCTTTATTAGTGCGGCGCAGTCCATCAAGCCGCCCAAACCCGCCGACTACTCCGTCGACGATGCCAAGGCCACGCTCAAAAAGTACGCCAAGGCCTACGACAAGTCCGACGCGGCCAAGAGCGACGAGCGCGCCGCCGCAAAGGAGCAGTTCGACAGCGAGAAGCCCACGGTCATCGCCATCATGAACGAGACCTTCTCAGACCTTTCGATCTACCAGAACATGCGCGCCGGCTACGAGGGCCCGCAGTACTTTAAGAACCTGTCCAACTGCCTCAGCCGCGGCAAGCTCTATGTGAGCGCCTACGGCGGCGGTACCGCCAATACCGAGTTTGAGTTTATGACCGGCAACTCCATGGCCAACCTGGGCTCGGGCGTGTACCCCTACACCATCTACAACATGGAGACGACCGGGAACCTGGCAGAACAGTTCAAATCGCTCGGCTATTCCACCACGGCCATGCACCCCAACCACGCGACCAACTGGAACCGCGAGAACGTCTACAAGGACTTTGGCTTTGACCAGTTCCTGTCTATCAATGACTTCCAGGGAGCCGACACCCTGCGCGGCATGGTGACCGACCAGGCTACCTACGACAAGATTCTTGAGCTGCTCGACCAGAACGCCGATCCGCAGTTTATCTTCGACGTGACCATGCAGAACCACTCGGGCTACGATACGGGCCTGCTGCCGGTCGACAAGCAGATGCACCTGAATATCGACACGACCGATTTGGACGCCAAGACCGTCGAGGACGGCACGCTCTCCGATGTCGACGAGTATGTCTCGTGCATCGAGCAGTCCGACCAGGCGCTGCGCTACTT
The DNA here is from genome assembly GCA_900550785.1 of uncultured Collinsella sp. Taxonomy (GTDB): domain Bacteria; phylum Actinomycetota; class Coriobacteriia; order Coriobacteriales; family Coriobacteriaceae; genus Collinsella. The sequence goes on from URTL01000082.1 coordinate 4,425, forward strand.
CCTCAACGCCCTGAGCAAGCTCGACCGTAAGGTGGTCGTGGTGTTCTGGGGCGACCACCAGCCGTTCTTCCCGTCCAAGTTCAACGACAAGTGGTTTACCGGCGAGGACGATGCCACGCATCAGGAGCGCCTGTGGCAGACCGACTACATCATCTGGGCCAACTACGACGTTGCCGGCTGCGACCAGACGAGCGAGACCGACGACCTGTCCACCAACTACCTGTCCACCCAGCTCATGCAGCTGATCGGCGCACCGCTGACCGACTACCAGAAAGCGCACATGACGCTGCGTAAGTCGCTGCCCGCCATCAACTCGGTGGGCTACGAGGACGCCAGCCTGCGCTGGGCGCTCTCCTCCAACGTCACCGGTGACGACGCCGCTGCCGCAGCCGCAACCAAGGCGCGCGAGGATTACGCCAAGATGCAGTACTACGAGATGTTCCGCGACGGCAAGAACGTGTACACCGAGCACTTCCAGACCGAGGCCAACGAGACCGACCCCAACCTGGCACCGGGTACGACCAAGATCAAGTAACGGGTCACTCATAACTGAAACGTCTGTCCGGGCGGAGGCATATAAGGTTCCCTGCTCGGACAGTCCTGCGCAAGACGGAGGCCACATTAAGTGGCTTTCTTTGCGTGCGGAACTCGCGATGAACCTTATATGCCTCCGCCTGGACAGACGCCCTGATGTTGGGGCGTGGCTTGTCATGGGGGGTATCCACTAAACATATATAAGTCGAAGGCCACATCTTGTGGCTTTTTTTGCATCCGGAAACCGTGTCCCAGAATTCACGTCCGGAATGGGATGCAGTTTCCGCTTACGGCCCCGTTGGGAAACTGCATCCCACTCCGAACGCAAATTCCGGGTCGCATTTTCCGCCAGAGCCCTCAACCGGAAACTGCATCCCACTCCAAAGGCAAATTCTGGAACGCACTTTCCGAAACCCCATCCATCCAGAAAGCCCGTCCCGCTCTGAATACATCCAGCGAACGTATGCGAGCGTGTTGTCCAGAACGACCTCGTCATCGAGGTGATGGAAAATGTCACCCCAAACGCTTGCCACGGTTGCGTCCACAAGTGTCAAGAAAAAAGCCTCGAGAATTTCGAGGCTTTCACGTTTGTATTGTTTTGCACGAAGGATCGCGGACGGCGAAGCTACTCTCCCAGTACGGCCTTCTTGGCGGCTGCAGCCATGTTGTCCAGATCTTCCTTGGTGGGGTGATCCTTTGCGGCAACCCAGTTGTCGAGCAGCATCTTAAATCGGGCGTTGTCGGGATCTTGCTCGAGCATGGCCTCGTAGCGCTGCTTGACCGCGGGGCCCATCTTGCCCTGGCACATTGCCCAACCCACAAGCTCGGCATCCTCGGCCAAATTGGAGGTCACGCGATTGATAATCTGCTGATAATAGCTCTGGTCGGCGCCAAAACCGCAAGTACCAAAGAGGAAAACGCGCTTGCCGTGCAGAGCGGAGAGCAGCGCGGCAACCGAAGGCGTGCACGCGCCCTTGTCGCACCAAAAACCGACGAGCACCGTGTCGGCCGCGCAGGCGCCCTGCGCCTCGAGCGCAACCTGATCTGCATCCGCATCGTCGCTCAACGCCGCGGCATGGACAAACTCAACACCCGCAGCCTGCAGAGCGCGCTTGATCGCGCCCGAAACCATCCTAGTATTACCGCTCTTGCTGTTAACCACCAAAGAGCACGTCATAGTCACGTTGCCTCGTTTCCCCCAAAACTAAAGCCACTAATGCAATTTATTAGATGAATATCTTAGTACTAACGACGCAGATGTAAACCATCTGCCGCCAATCGGTGGCCCCTACTGGGCAAACTGGCTGCGGTAGAGTTCGGCGTAGAAGCCGCCTGCCGCTAGCAGCTCGTCGTGCGTGCCGCGCTCGATAATCTGCCCGTCGCGCATGACCAAAATGCAGTCGGCGTTGCGGATCGTCGACAGGCGGTGCGCCACGACAAAGCTTGTGCGACCGGCCATGAGCTCGTCGAATGCCGCCTGCACCTGCAGCTCGGTGCGGGTATCAATGCTCGACGTGGCCTCGTCCAGCAGCAGAATCGCCGGGTCGGTGAGCATGACGCGCGCGATGCACAGCAGCTGCTTTTGGCCTTGGCTAAACGTTCCGCCGTCCTCGCCGATGACCGTATCGTAGCCGCCTGGCAGCTGCACGATAAACTTGTGCGCATGCGCGCGCTTGGCAGCCTCGATAACCTGCTCGCGTGTGGCGTTGGGACAGCCGTAGGTGATGTTTTCCGCCACCGTGCCCTCGAACAGCCAAGTGTCCTGCAGCACCATGCCAAAGGCACGGCGAAGGCTTGCGCGCGTGTAGTCACGCGAAGACCTGCCATCGACCATGATGCGTCCGGCATCGATATCGTAAAAGCGCAGCAGCAGGTTGATGAGCGTCGTCTTGCCGCAGCCCGTAGGACCGACCAGGGCAAAGCGCGTGCCGGGCTTAGCCTCGATGCAGATATCTTGCAGCAGCTTGCGGTCGGGAACATAGCTAAAGTCCACATGCTCAAAGGCGACCTCGCCCTGCGGAGCCGTGAGCCCAATGGCATCCACAGCGTCGAGCTCCTGCTCGCGGGCGTCGAGCAGCGCAAACATGCGGCGCGCCGAGGCATACGCGGTCTGGATCTGCGTAATGACGTTGGTGACCTCGTTGAACGGCTTGGTGTACTGGTTGGCATAGGACAGGAAGATCTGCACGCCGCCCACCGTAAGCGCCGCGGGCACGCCCGTGATCACGCCCACGCAGCCGATCACAGCGACCACGGCATAGATGATGTTATTGATAAAACGCGTACCGGGGTTGGAGAGCGAACCCATAAACTGCGCGCGCTCGCCCGCGGTGTAGAGCTCGGCATTGAGGGCATCGAAGCGTTGCTGAGCGTTCGAGCCATAGGCAAAGGCGTCGACAAGCTTCTGCTCGCCCACGTACTCCTCGATATGGCCGCCAAGCTGACCCTGAATACGCTGCTGCGCCGTAAAGCTTTTGTTGGAAAGCTTGGCGATGGCGCTGGCCGCAAAGATGGAGAGCGGCGTGACGAGCACCACCACGAGCGTCATGGTCAGGTTGATGGAAAGCATAAACGCGAGCGTGCCCACAATGGTGATAACGCCGGTGAAAAGCTGGGTAAAGCCCTGCAGCAGACCGTCGCCCACCTGGTCGACGTCGTTGACCACGCGGCTCATAAGGTCGCCGTGGGCATGGCTGTCGATAAAGCTGAGCGGCATGCGGCTGAGCTTATCGCTCGCCTCCACGCGCATGTCGCGCACCGTTTCGTAGGACAGGCGGTTGACGCAATAGCCCTGCAGCCACTGGAAGGCCGCAGCGCCTACGACGACAATCGCGAGCTTGGTAACGAGCGGCAGCAGCGCATCGAAGTCCACCTGCCCGGTGGCGACGATAAGGTCGATACCCTCGCCAATGAGAATGGGCGTATAGAGCTGCAAAATCACCGAGACGGCGGCACTCAAAAACGATGCCGCAAACGAGACGCGGTGCGGGCGGACATAGCCCAGCAAGCGGCGGGTCACCGCACCCACGGGATAGCGCTCGGGGTCGCCGGGCTGGCGCGGACCGTCGCCCAGGTCGTTGAGGTTATCGTTACCGGACACGTTGGCCGTCATCGTGGCGACCGAACCGGAGGAAGTGTACGGATTCATTTAGCAGCCCTCCTTTGCGCAAGTGGATGACGGGGCAGCCGGGGCGGACGCGGGACTTGGGACGGACGTGGGCACCGCACTCCTCTGCTGGCCCTCGAGCTCCTCGCGGCGCAGCTGCGACTGGCAAATCTCGCGATAGAGCTGGCAGGTCGCGTACAGCTCGTCATGCGTGCCCAGGCCCGCAACCGAGCCGTGGTCGAGTACGCAGATCATGTCGGCATCGCGAACGGTCGAGACACGTTGGCTCACGATGACGGTCGTGAGCGGCAGCCCGCCCTCGGCGGCACCGCGCACACTGCGCTCGCGGATGGCATGGCGAAGCGCCGCGTCGGTCTTAAAGTCGAGCGCCGAGGCAGAATCGTCCATGATCAATATCTGAGGCGAGCCCACCAGGGCGCGCGCGATGGTCAGGCGCTGGCGTTGGCCACCGCTGAAGTTCTTACCGCCCGCCTCGACCGGGGCATCGAGCCCCTGCGGCTTGTTGCGCACGAACTCGCTCGCCTGCGCCATGTCGAGCGCCACCCAGAGCTCCTCGTCGGTCGCAGCTTCATCGCGCCAGGTCAGGTTGCTGCGGATGGAGCCGGT
>URTL01000083.1 GCA_900550785.1 uncultured Collinsella sp.
GGGGCAGCGATCTTCTTCATCGCCTTGATCTGTGCCGCGCCGCCAACTCGGGATACAGAAAGACCCGCATTGATCGCCGGGCGGAAACCGGAGTTGAACATCTCGGTCTCTAAGTAGATCTGTCCGTCTGTGATGGAGATGACGTTTGTCGGAATGTAGGCCGAAACGTCGCCATCCTGGGTCTCGATAATCGGCAGGGCCGTCATGGAGCCGTAACCGTTCTTCTTGGACATCTTGACGGCACGCTCGAGCAGACGAGAGTGCAGGTAGAAGATGTCGCCAGGATAGGCCTCGCGTCCGGGCGGACGATGCAGCGTCAACGACATCTGACGGTATGCCACAGCCTGCTTGGACAGGTCGTCGTAGATGACGAGCACGTGGCCGCCGGGATTGGTCTCGCTGGCGGGCTTGCCGTCCTCGCCGTTGTACATGAAGAACTCGCCGATAGCGGCACCGGCCATAGGCGCGATGTACTGCATAGGGGCGGAATCGGCGGCGGTTGCCGAAACGATGATGGTGTAGTCGAGCGCACCGTGCTGGGCGAGGGTCTCACGGATGTTGGCAACCGTGGAGGCCTTCTGGCCGATGGCGACATAGATGCAGACCATGCCCTTGCCACGCTGGTTGAGGATAGCGTCGATGGCGATAGCGGTCTTACCGGTCTTACGGTCGCCGATGATAAGCTCGCGCTGGCCGCGGCCGATAGGCACCATGGAGTCGATAGCCAACAGGCCAGTCTGAACCGGCTCGCAGACCGGGGTACGGTCGATAACGCCGGGAGCCTTAAACTCGATGGGGCGACGATGCGTGGCAACGATGTCACCCAAACCGTCGATGGGCTGGCCGAGCGGATTGACGACGCGGCCGAGCATAGCACGGCTCACGGGGATATCCATAATGCGGCCAGTGGTGCGGCACTCGTCGCCTTCCTTGATGGAGTCGACGGCACCAAACAGAACGGCGCCGACCTCGTCACGGTCAAGGTTCTGGGCAAGGCCGAAGACGGTCTCACCGGTATCGGAGCTCTTGAACTCCAGAAGCTCGCCTGCCATGGCGCTCTTGAGGCCGGAGACGCGCGCGATGCCGTCGCCTACCTCGTCGACCGTTGAAACCTCATGCGTATCGACCGTCGCGGAGAGGCTCGTGAGCTGCTCCTGCAGTTTCTTGGCGATATCCTGGGCATTGAGGGTTTCGGACATTAGGCTTCACCTCCGTACGAATTAGCAGAGTTTGCGAGGGTCTCCTGCGCAATGCGCAGCTGCGTCTTGACGGAAATGTCACGACGCTCGCCGCGGGCCTCGAGCACCAGGCCGCCCACGATAGACGGGTCGACCTGCTCGATAAGGAATACCTTGCGGCCGAAGTCCTGCTCGCATTTCTTAGTGATGGTTTGACGCAGCTCGTCGTCGAGCGGGATCGCCGTGGTGACGGTCACGCCCACTACATCCTCGTCTTCCTCGGCAACATACTTAAAGGCAGCTGCCACCTTGGGAAGAAGGTCGAGCTGGTCGCGCTTGGACATGGTGTCGAGCACGGCGATGATCTCGGGGCTGGCGGAAGCCAGGCGCTCGACCATCTCGAGGTCCTCGAACACATGGTTCTCGGCCTTGGCGGCTTCCAGAAGGGAGCGCGCGTAGGTCTCGAGCACCTTGTCCTGATAGCGGCTAGTCGGCATTCAGGCTACCTGCTTCCTGGATGTAGCGCTCGATGAGCTTCTTCTGCTCGACATCGTCCTCGAGTGCCTCGCCCACGATCTTGGTGGCAACGGCAACGGACAGGTCGGCGATAGAGCTCGCGGCACCGGCGTAGATGGACTTGCGCTCGTCCTCGACGGTCGTGTGGGCCTTGGCGATAATCTCCTCGGCCTCCTTGTGAGCAGCCTCGATGATACGGGCGCGCTCGGACTCGGCGTCCTTACGGGCCTCGAGAACGATGTCGGCAGCCTGACGACGGGCGTCGGTGACGATCGAGTCGGACTCAGCGCGCTTGGCGATAGCCTCCTGCTTGGTCTTCTCGGCCTCGTCGAGGCTCTCCTCGATCTTCTTGCCGCGCTCCTCCATGGTTTTCATGATGCCCGGCAGGGCGACCTTGGCCAGCACGATCCAGATGATCAGGAAGGCGATAAGCGCCGGGATGAACTCCGCCATCTTAGGGATGAGGATGTCCGCACCGGCAGCGCCGTCCTCGGCGAACGCGGAAACCGGCATGAGCAGCGCGGCCGCGGACGCGGAGAGTGCGATCGCGCTCTTCTGGGATGAAAGATTCATACTTGACGCTCCGTGCTATTTAACGATCAGCGCGACAACGAAGCCGATCAGAGCCAGAGCCTCGCCGAAGGCGGAGCCCATGATGAAGACGGTGAACACGCGGCCCTGGACCTCAGGCTGACGGGCCATAGCACCCGTAGCACCCAGAGCAGACAGGCCGATAGCAAGACCAGCGCCGATAACACCGAGACCGTAACCGATAACTCCCACGATTCCTCCTTTGTCGTGCGTGTCTTATTTCACGCAGGATAACCTTATTTATAACTGCCGGGCTCCATGGGTACGGGCACCAGCGGTTTAACGAATTGCCTTACCTTTAAGGCGCGAACGGAAGACTACTCCTCCTCCGCGACCTCCTCTGCCTCGGAGACATACACGGCGGTAAGGACCGTGAAGACGTAAGCCTGGATGGCGCCGACCACAAGCTCGATCGTATAGATCAGGATGAGGATGGCAAGCCAGGCCAGCGAAGGCAGGGCGCCGACGGCGTGGGCCGCGGAAACCTGCTGAAGCAGCGGCTGCATGAACATGCTCGCCATGATGGCGAACGAGCCCATGACCACGTGTCCTGCGAACATGTTGCAGAACAGACGGACGGCGAGCGTGATGAGGCGCAGGAAGGTCGAGAAAAGCTCGACGACCCACACAAGCACGTTCATCGGGAAGCTCACGCCCTGCGGGGCGAGGCTCTTGATGTAGCCGATCACGCCGTGAGCCTTGCATCCGTAGTAGATGAAATACACGAAGGCGAAGATGGCGAGCGCGGCGGTGGAGCCGATTGCGCCGGTGCCGGGCTTCATTCCCGGGATCAGGCCGATCATGTTATTGATCAGGATGAACAGGAAAAGCGAGCACAGGAACGGGAAGTGCTTCTTCCAGTTCTCACCCACGACGCCCTTGCCGATATCGTTCTCGACGTACTCGATGATGTACTCGAAACCGTTGACGAAGAAGCCCTTGGGAACCAGGGTCTGCTTCTTCTTGAACACGGCCAGGACGATCAGGAGCACGATCGTGGAGACGATCAGCCAAAACGAGTACTGCGTGATGCCGCAGCTCAGATCGCCCACGACAGGGGTGGAGCTGAACTCGCTGACCAGATGATTAATCTCATCAGGCAGCTTTTCAAAAATTTCCACGACTTACCTTTCGACCTCATGAGGATCTCGCAGCGCCTTGGCGACGCGAACCGTGCAGACGGCCATAAAGGCCACAAAGCCGATCGCCTCGCCCAAGAGGAACATGCGGAACGCCTCTCCGAACAACGCGAACACGACCAGGGTAAAGACGAGCAGCGCGATTGCCGAGACCGCCAGACTCACCATACCCTTGAGCATGTCCGCATTCTGCTTATCGTCAAGAACCGGCTTGAGCGTAAAGACAAAGGGAAGGAAGGCAATTGCGCCCGCGATGGCGCCTGCAACGATAGCGAGCAGATCGGCTATCTGAAACACTGGCGTCCTCACTTTCCTTTTTAACGCCTCACAGAACAGTTCCCGCCAAACATTGGTGACTATTGTACGAGCCAATCGCTAAAGTACAACCGTAAAAACATCGGTTAATACGCACCTGTTCGTTTTCTTAAGACCTTCTTTATGCCGCAGCTACGGTAATACGTTTTTCTCGAACCCTGCGGGGCGAAACGTCCGTTAACAGGGGTGAGCGCGGTCGCCTTTTATTTGTCCGCGCGCACTGTTTCTTCGTATTTTCGACGTTAGCCGGTTTGGCCCAGAGACTACAGCGTGCCGTAGATGCGGTCGCCGGCATCGCCCAGGCCGGGGACGATGTAGGCGGCCTCGTTGAGATGGTCGTCAATGGCGCAGGTATAGATATGCACGTCGGGGTCTTTCTCGGTCAGCGACTTGAGACCCTCGGGGGCCGCGACGATGCACAGCATGCGGATGTCCTTGACACCGCGCTCGCGCAGATAGCTGATAGCCATCTCGGCAGAACCGCCCGTGGCGAGCATGGGATCGACGACCAGGCAGATACGTTGGTCGATATCCTTGGGCATCTTGCAGTAATACTCATGCGGCTCGTGGGTAACCTCGTCGCGCTCCATGCCAATGTGGCCCACGCGGGCAGAAGGCACCAGGTCGAGGATGCCGTCGACCATGCCAAGGCCCGCGCGCAGAATGGGGACGATGGCGAGCTTCTTGCCGGCAAGCTGCTTAAACGTGGCAGTGGTGATGGGAGTCTCGACTTCGACATCCTCCATGGGCAGGTCGCGCATGGCCTCGTAGCCGTCAAAGAGCGCGAGCTCGCGCACGAGCTGGCGGAACTGGTTGGTGCCGGTGCTCTTGTCGCGCAGGATCGACAGCTTATGCTGGACGAGTGGGTGATCGACAAGGGTCACACGGGACGTATCGTAGGTGACGGTCATGGGTTGATGCCCCTTTCGTTGCGGCCGGAAGATGGCCTTGCTGACAAGGCGCATGTCGACGTTGTTGCCTCGCGCCGTGCATAAGTTTAACGGTTTGTTGTATCGGGCCGCCCATCGCAGCCCTACTGTGCGGTACTGAGCGAGCGCTTGACTGCATCACGCCAGCCCGCAAGGTTTTGCTCGCGACGCTCGGCGGACATATGGGGAAGGAAGGTCCTAACGATCTGGGCATTTTGCTCCAGCTCTTCAAGGTCTTCCCAATAGCCGACGGCAAGACCCGCCAAGTACGCGGCACCGATTGCCGTGGTCTCCACCGTCTCGCATTGCAGCACGGGGATATCCAGCAGGTCGGCCTGGAATTGCATGATGAACTCGTTGCGTGAGGCGCCGCCATCGACGGACAGGCGCTCAATCGAAAGTCCCACGTCCTGCTCCATGGCGCGCAGCACGTCATAACTCTGGTAGGCCATGGACTCGCAGGCTGCACGCACAATGGTCGCGCGACTCGAGGCACCGGTCAGGCCGCACACGATACCGCGGGCACGCGGGTCCCACCAGGGAGCGCCCAGGCCAGCGAAGGCGGGGACGAAGTAGCAGCCCTCATTGTCGTTGATCGAAGCGGCGAGTTGCGCGGACTCGCTCACACTCGAGATGATGCCCATGTTGTTGCGCAGCCAGTTCATGGTTGAGCCGGCGGCAAAGATAGAACCCTCGAGCGCATAGCTGATCTTGCCGTCCGCGGCGATACCGATCGTGGAGACCAGACCGTTCTTGGATTCGACGACCTCGTCGCCGGTGTTCATGAGCATAAAGCAACCCGTGCCATAGGTGTTTTTGGTCTGGCCGGGATGGAAGCAGCAGTGGCCGAACAGCGACGCCTGCTGATCGCCCGCCACGCCCATGATGGGCGGCATGTTGGTCATGATGTCGCTCGCGACGCGGCCGTAGTCGCCCGAGCTCCAACGAACCTCGGGCATCATGGAACGTGGAACGTCAAAGAGCGCCAGCAGGTCGTCGTCCCAATCGAGCGTATGGATATTAAAGAGCGCCGTGCGGCTGGCATTGGTGTAGTCGGTGGCAAAGACCTGACTGCCGGTGAGGTTGTAGATGAGCCAGGTGTCGATGGTGCCGAACATGAGGTCGCCCGCCGCCGCGCTCTCACGCGCACCGTCGACGTTGTCGAGGATCCACTGCACCTTGGAAGCCGAGAAATACGGATCGAGTGTGAGTCCCGTGCGGGAGCGCACCAGCTCTTCTGCGCCCCGCTCGACCAGCTCGTCGATCAGAGGTGCGGTGCGACGGCATTGCCACACGATGGCGTTATAGATGGGTTGACCGCTTATGCGGTCCCACACCACCGTGGTCTCGCGCTGGTTGGAGATACCGATGGCGGCGATGCGGTCAGAATGGATGCCGCTCTTAAACTGGACCTCCATCATCACGCCGATCTGGCTGGCAAGCACCTCCATGGGGTCTTGCTCTATCCAACCGGGACGCGGGAAGCTGGTTTTGACGCTACGACGCGCCTGCGCGACGATGCAGCCGTACTCGTCGACGATGGTCGCAAGTACCGAGGTGGTGCCGCAGTCGAGCGCCATGATGTAGGAACCGCCAAAGTTAAACGAGGCATCTTCCATGCCCAGGTTGCCCAGATTCAACGACATCGCTTACACCTTTCTATTGCATCGGGTCGGACAGGACCCGTTCGATCTCTGATGCGGGAAGTGCGCCTTGGCGCAGGATCTGGAGCCCGCCATGCTGGAACGACACGATGGTCGAGGCGTCGCGACACGGGGTCTCGCCGGCGTCGACGGCAACATCGACCCCCTCCAGGATGCGACCTTCGACGGCGGCAAAGCTTGCCGGCGAGGGCGCGCCGTGTGTGTTGGCGCTCGTGCAGGCAAGGGGACTGCCGCAGGCGCGGATGAGCGCTTGGACCACGGGAGAGGCCGAAGCGCGCAGGGCCACGGTGTCGTCGGCAGCACGCATAAAGGTCGGCACGCAGGGAGCCGCCTTGACCACGATAGTCAGGGCTCCCGGCCAGCATCGTCGCGCAAGTACGCGGGCATCTTCCGGGATATCCACGCCATAGCGGTCGAGCGCCTCGACGCCATCGACCAGCCAGGCGACCGTTTGGGTGAGTTCACGTTGCTTGAGAGTGAAGATGCGTCGATAGCCGGTGCCGAGCGCAGGGACTGCGGCACCGTTGACGGCAGCCTGCGGATCGCGCGGCCACGATGGGAATTCGCTTGTATCTTGGGGCACGGCGTCCGAGAAGGCGTTGACTGCCACGGCGACACCGTAGACGGTCTCGGTCGGAATCAAGGCCAGGCCGCCGCGGCCGAGCACCTCGGCTGTGCGCTCGACGGCAAGCCGATGCGGCTCACGCGCTCCCTCGAATACCCGATAGACCGTCTGCATGTGTATGCCAGCCCCTTACGCTCCGGTGCAAGTTTGTTTACTGTGGGGCATTCTCGCACGAAACGTTCAACCTATTTGCCCAGAGCGCATGTTGGTTTGGTGAGCGGCTCTAGTAGTCGGTGAAAGTGAGGGGGTTATTGGACTGCGACGAACTTCTTTGGCCTGCCGGCGTGGCGTTCTTGGGCGGCGTAGCGCTCGATGCTGTCTATCGTTATCATCCGACGGCCGTCGACGAGTTCAACATCGAGCTTTCCGGCTTTGACCAGAGCGGTAATCCGCGGAGCGGAGACTTTGAGGTCCAGCGCTGCGTCTTTAAATGTTCGGCACGCCGCTTCCCGAGCGTCCTCGTGGTCGATTTCGACTGAAAGGGCCACGACCTCGGCCGAGCGTTCGTACCCTGCCGGAGTCAAACCGTTGTTGAGGTCGTCGGCCAAAAACGCCATCAGTGCCTCGGTGGCATGGGCAATCGCTTCTTCGCGCGTATCGCCATCGGCAAAGGCGCCGGGAATCTGCGGGAAACTGGCGCAGTAACCGTCGTCTTCTTTTATGAGAACGCAGTCATAGGTAAATCGCTGCCTCATTTTGCCTCCAACTACCATTCAGCTTGGCGACGAATACTTGCCCACGTGCCCTTCTTTGGTCGATCACCACCAGAGCCGTTCACGGTGACAACACGGTCACCAGAAACATACTTAGCATGACTACCGACTTGCGCGACCTTCACGAATCCATCGTGCTTGAGTAGGGCAATGATTTCCCGAAAGGTAGGAGGTTGCATGGGCCGACCTCTTTCAGCCGTCCTAATTATAAACTACTTTATAATTTTTGCTAACCAGTTAATAAATATTACTGGCGCTGTTTGGGCTCGGTGACGATGGCTCGGACGATGCGGGGGCGATCGGTGAGGTCATGGACGATACGCACGTCCGAAAGGCCTGCCTGGCGACAGAGCTCGGCCGCGGCATCGAGGGCACCCTCGTAGAGCTCGCAGGCAAACAGGCCGCCGGCGCGCAGCATGTAAGGCGCCGCATTGAGCAGGCGGCGGAAGATATCGAGGCCGTCGGCGCCGCCCTCGAGCGCCAGGTCGGGCTCAAAATCCTTGACCTCGTGCGGCAGCGAGCGCATGACGCCGGTCGGGATGTAAGGTGGGTTGGAGACAAGCACGTCGAAGGTGCCCCACTCTTCGCGGGGAATGGAACTCACCAGGTTGGTGAGGCTAAAGGCAACCTCATCTGCCGTGAGGCCGAGGGCGTCGCGGTTTTTGGTGGCCAGATCGATGGCGCGCGGCTCGATATCGGTGGCGGTGCAGGTAACGTGGCCGCGGCGCTCCCAGGCAAGGGAGAGCGAAATGCAGCCCGTGCCGCAGCCGACCTCGAGAACGCGGGCAGTGCAGGGCTCGGTTGGGGCAGGCGCAGCGGCATCCTGAGCTGAAGCCGTCTCCTGGCCGGCACCCTCGATGGCGATGCCGTATTCGTCGAGCTCGGGCTCAGCGGCCTCCTCGGCCTCGGTCTCTGCCGCCTGCGCGGCGGCTTCCTCGGCCTCGCGA
>URTL01000084.1 GCA_900550785.1 uncultured Collinsella sp.
AGCCTGCCCTTTTGACCGGCAGGAAACGCCGCCGAAATCTTTTCAAAAAAGATTTCCCCGCACACACTTTGCTGTGTTATAGTGCAGCGCAACAGCAACTAGGTGCGACCGCGCCATGGCATCACGAAAGGAGCCACCGACATGAAGAACACGATGAAGTCTCTTAACAACTGGTGGTGGCGTGATGCGAATACGATCGGTCGAAAGTGAGTCCCTCACGCCTGTTTTTGCGCTCTAGGTGATTGGAAGGCCTCCGGTTTCGACCGGGGGCCTTTTTCTATCTCGAGCCCGATCGCATTCGCATCACGCGCCTCCGCTTTTCTCTTGCACTCCCATTCCAAAAGGATTTTCACCATGTCTCAGAACACCACCGCCACCCAGCCCCGCACCGTCCAGACCGCCGACCGTGGCAAACTCGATGTCCGCGCCCTCGTCCTGCTTGCCATCCTGCTCGCCGCCGGCTTCATCCTCAACTTCACCGTCGGCAAGGCCATCTCGGGCATCTCGGGCGGCATGATCAGCCCCGAGTTCATCATCTCGGCCTTCTGCCTCACCATCCTGGTCGTTCGCCCCAACATCGGCCAGGCGCTCGTCATCGGCCTCATCTCGGCTGCCGTGATCCAGATCACCACCACTTCGCCGTTCGTCGATTTTGCCGCCGAGGGCATCGCCGCCATGCTCATGGCCGGCATCGTCAACGCCGCCGGCAAGAACGGTCAAATCAAGCCCGCCATCGCCATTGTCGCAACCTTCCTGACCACATTTGCCTCCGGCGTCATCTTCATGGTCATCAAGATGGCCATGCTCGGCGTGGTAGGCGAGCTCGCCGCCGCCATGCTGCCCGTCGTTGCCATGACCGCCGTCTTTAACGCCATTCTGGTCGGCGCCCTCTACCTGCCCATCCAGAAGGCCCTTAGGCTCAACTAACCCGCTCGGCTTTACGAGCCACCCCATCTTGGCGTTAATTCGTCGCTCGCGTACCCAAGTACGCTTCGCTCCTCTTTCGCGCCAACCTGGGGCCCCTCGTAAAGCCGTCTCCGTGCTTCACCACCAAAGACTGTCCCAAACAACGAGCTTTTGGGGACGTTCTTAAACGACTGGTCATTTAAGAACGTCCCCAATGACTATGAAAGGTATCCATGGAAACGATCATCAACGTCGACGATGTCTCGTTCTCCTATGGCACGCAGACCGAGCAGACGCTCAGCCACATTTCGCTCAGCGTGAACAAGGGAGATTTCATCGGCATCATCGGGCCCTCGGGCGCCGGCAAGTCCACGCTTGCCGCCTGCCTGTCAGGTGCCGTGCCCCACCACTACACCGGCACGTTCTTTGGGTCCGTCATGGTTGACGGCCACGACACCTGCGAGGCCTCGCTCACCGACGTGTCGCAAATCGTCGGCAGTGTGCTGCAGGATATCGACACGCAGATGGTCGCTTCGGTCGTCGAGGACGAGATGCTCTTTGGCCTCGAGAACTTTGGCGTTCCCCACGACCAGATCGAGCAGCGCGTGAGCGAAACGCTCGAGACCGTCGGCATCAGCGACCTGCGCGACCGCGAGATCGCCACCCTCTCGGGCGGACAGAAGCAAAAAGTGGCCATCGCCGCCATCCTCGCCATGCGTCCGCGCGTCTTGGTTCTCGACGAGCCCACCGCGGCACTCGACCCCGCCAGCTCCACGCTGGTTTTCGAGACCCTGCGTGAGGCCAACCGTGCACTCGGCATCACCATCGTCGTCGTTGAGCAAAAGGTCGCCCTGCTTTCGGAGTACTGCAACCGCGTGCTCGTGCTCAATCATGGCGAAATCGCGCTGCAGGGCGAGCCACACGAGGTCTTCGCGCATACCGACGAGCTCCGTGCCATCGGCGTCGACTGCCCTCGCGTCACGCGTATCTTCAATAGCCTCGAAACCGATGGCCTGGTAAGCGGCACCCCCTGCTTGGATGTCGATGAGGCCGAGCGCCTGATTTCGGGCATCGTCGACCCCGCACACGCGGCCATCGAAGCCCAAGCGCCTGCCGGTTCCCCGCATGCACCGTCGTTGCGTCCTCATGCCAAGGACGCCGAACCCGTACTCACCTTCGACCATGTTGAGTTTGCCTATCCCAATGGCGGAGCCGCCGTACGCGACCTTAGCCTGACGCTCTATCCCGGCGAACTCGTGGGCATCGTCGGCCAAAACGGAGCCGGCAAGACCACGCTCACTAAGCTGCTCACAGGCCTGCTCAAGCCGGCATCAGGCAGCGTGCGCGTCACGGGCCTGGACACCGCCACGGTTCCGACGAGCCGCATCGCCCGCGAGGTGGCGACCCTCTTCCAAAACCCGGATCGCCAGATTTGCAAAGATACCGTGCTCGACGAAGTCGCGTTTGGACTAGAGCTCGCCGGCATGGACCGTGCCGAGGCCCTGCGTCGTGCCCAACTCGTCATCGACCGCTTTGGCCTACCCGCCGACGAGGCGCCGTT
This sequence comes from uncultured Collinsella sp., assembly GCA_900550785.1. GTDB lineage: Bacteria > Actinomycetota > Coriobacteriia > Coriobacteriales > Coriobacteriaceae > Collinsella. The sequence continues at coordinate 2,468 of URTL01000084.1, forward strand.
CTCGCTATCGCGCGGCCAGCGTCAGATGGTTGCGCTGGCCTCCGTCGTGGTGGTGGAGCCCAAGATCGTGGTGCTTGACGAGCCCACAAGTGGCTTGGACTACCGCGAGTGCATGACCGTCATGGAAACGGTACGCACCATGGCAGAGCGCGGCTGTGCCGTTGTCATGGTCTGCCACGACATGGAGGTCGTCTCGGACTTTGCCGAGCGCATCGTCGTGATGGCAAACGGTCGCATCCTCGACCGCGGCCGCACTCACGAGCTGTTCTCGAACATTGAGCTCATGCGGCGCGCCTACGTTGAGCCGCCTCAGGTCATCGAGCTTTCCCGCCGCTTGGCGTCCTCCGTCTCGCCTGCCTTTGCTCAGGTGAGTGAGGTTTCTGACATCGTTCGCATTACCAAGGAGATGGTCCGCCGTGGTTAACGTCATCGACTACATGCCGGGCGACACGCTGCTGCATCGTCTAAACCCCGTCGTCAAGCTGGGACTTGCCGCCGCCATCATCATCGGCATTTTCCTATCCGATACCTACGTAGCGCTGCTGGGCTTTATGGCGCTCACGCTCGCGCTGGGCACTTACGCCGGCGTCGTCGACCGTCTGCTTTCGCTACTCAAACTATTGGTTCCACTGGCGCTGATCATGCTGGTGTTGCAGCTCGCCTTTATGCGCGACGGCAACGTAGTGTGGGGCTTTATCACCGACACGGGCCTTATCACCGGGTCGAAGGCGTGCTTGCGCCTGCTGGGCGTAGCACTGCCGCTTATCCTGATGCTCATGGTAACCAAGCTCAACGACCTTGCCAACGCCTGCGTGGAGGTGCTGCACGTGCCCTATCGCTACGCCTTCACCTTTACGACGGCCCTGCGCTTTGTGCCGGTGTTCGGCCAGGAAATGAATGCCATCATGGAGGCGCAAACCGCGCGCGGCGTGGAGTACGACACCAAGAACCCCATCAAGAAGCTCAAGCTCATGCTGCCACTGTGCGTTCCGCTGCTCATCTCGAGCGTGGGCAAGACCGACGCCACGGCCCTGGCAGCCGAGCAGCGCGGTTTTTGTCTGCGCACGCGCACCAGCTCATACAAGCGCTACCCCATCAAAGGCCTGGACATGGCCGTGCTTGCCATTAGCATAGCCCTCATTGCCCTCGGCTTCTTGTTCTAACCTGCCAAAAAACCTGTCCCTTTTTGGCAGGTCGAGGGCTAGAGGCGGTAGGGCGCACCGCTGCGGATGATGGACTCACGCACCAAGACATCCATGGCATCCAGGGTAATCTCGGGCATTTCGCGATACTTCTGAAGCACCGAAAGCTCTGTGCAAGCTAGGATTACGCGGTCACAACCGCAGCGGGCGAACTCCCACATCACACGATCGAACTTATCCATATCGGGCTCGCGTCCAGCCTTCACATCGTCGTAAATGAGCGACATCACGTCTGCCTGGCGCCTCTCGCTGGGATAGACAACCTCGACGCCCGCAGTCTCGCACTCGCGACCATAGACACCCGCGCCCACCGTGCCGTCGGTGCCCATGATGCCAATCTTGCGCACCGGCTCGGCAGGCATGCTCAGATTGGGGTCGAACTCGCACTCCCCCATCACGGCGCCGGCAAGCGCATAGCGCACCGACTCGCGCGGCATATGGATAATCGGCACCTTGGTAAACGACTGGATCTGGTCGTAAAAGTAATGGGACGTGTTGCAGGGAATCGCGATATGTGCGCAGCCCAGCGCCTCGAGCGCCTGGGCACACTCCTTCATGGTCGCCAGAAGCTCGTCGTGATCGCCAGTTTTAATGGCCAGCGTACGGTCAGGCATGGTCGACTTGGAAAGGACCACCATGTCGATATGCTCCTGATCGCAGGTAGCTGCCGTATGACGTACCACCTGGTCGTAGTAATACGACGTGGCCTCGGCGCCCATGCCGCCGATAACTCCCAGCTTTTCCATCGCCGCCTCCTTGCCGATGCCCGCGCCATTGCGCGTATCATACCCGCGCCCGCCCGATGCATACCGGACGGGCGCCGCGCTCATCTATTTGTAATACGTCTTGAACAGCTTAAAGTGACGCAGCTTGGTGTGCCACATGCGCAGCCAGCGATTAAAGACAAAGTCGCCCTTCATAAATGAAGGATCGGCGCCTTTGCCCTCCTTGGCCAGACGATGCACCTTCGCGCGCAGATCGGGGTCCTTGACGTACTTGTCGACCACGCTCATGGGAACAACCATCCACAGGGCCTCGTCCCGTGCCGTCACAAACTCCGGCTCAAACGGACGGTTATAGACGTGCTCGTCCACCACGTACTTTGCCACGTTAAACCCGCTGTTGGTGACATAGTAGTTGCTACGACCCTGTCGCGTGTTGAAGTCAAAGAACTTAAACGAGCCGTCGCGCTCATCGTACTTGACGTCAAAATTGGAATAACCCACAAAGTGAAGGTCCTCGAGCAGTTTGCGCACGCCGCCCATGAGCTCGTCATTGGGCTCGGTAATAATGCAGGCGTGGTTGCCGACACCGTGAGGCTGATGCTCCTCGAGCAGCACGTGGCCCAAGCACATCATACGTACCTTGCCGTTGCGATCGGAATAGCTGGTAAGGACGCGCATGTACTCATCGTTACCGGGCACGCGATCCTGCAAAATCAGGTCATCGGTGTAACCGCTCGCGTAAGAATCGCGAATGACCTGCTCAAGCTCGGCGCGATCGGCGATCTCGTAGGCCTTCTTCTGGCCCTCGAACTCGTGCTCCCACCACATGATGCCATCGGAGGGCTTAAGGATCATCGGGTACGGAAAATCAATCTGGTCGAGCACCTCGGCAGGAGCCTCGCCCTGGGCGTTGAGCATTTGCGCGGTAAAGGTAAACGTGTGCGGATAGGGCACGCCATGCTTCTCGCACAGCTCGTAGAAGATCTCCTTCTTCTGGCACTGCTCGAGCATGCTGTAGGGGGCGTAGGGGGCGACGACGTTGTCTGCCAGATTATCCGCATCCTTGGCCTGGGCAACCAGGGCAACATAGTTGTCACCGCAGCCCATCAGGACAATTGTCTTGTCAGCGTGCGCGCGAGCCACGTCGTTCACGGTCTTGAGCATTACAGACATGGTATCGATATCCACGTTGGGCGTGTAATCGATAATCTGACTGCGGTACGCCGGACCGGTCTGGTACTTGCCAAAGACCAGGCTCTTAACTTGGTATTCCTCGTAAAAGGCGCGCGCCACCGAATAGGCGTTGATGTCGCCGCCGAGCAGCACGGGAATAAAATCACGCTCTTTAAACTGCAATGCCATGGAAACTTCCTATCTAGAACAGCCCAAACAACGGGCGGTCTTTGCGCAACTGATTTATTCTAGCGTGCCAGCGCAGCTCTTCCCAAACATCCACCGTATCTATCCATGCAACGCCGCACGACAACAGAACACACCGCTGTATGACAGGCGGGCAAGATACCTATTAATATCTTGCAAAACTCCACGTCAAACGTGCAGGGCGACAAAAAAGAGGCCTCAAAACACCGGTCCGTAACGTTAAAGTTGAACTCTATGGTTTCTCAACAATTCATCATTCCTGCAGGTCAAAGGTAAAGCCTCAAGTTCAACTTGACCCTTTGGAACCTTTAAGGTTCAAGTTGAGGTCGAAAGCAGTAGTAGAATACCTTTCGAACCATTACCTACGATTGATTGCAGAGGGTCTGGATGCAGCATTCGAATCATCGCACCGTAGCGCTCATCGCGTCGAAGCCGGCTCGCATTATCACGAGTGCCGCGCTCGCCGTTGCGCTGACGGCCACGCCAATGCTCTCCCCCGTCGCGGCCTATGCCGCCTCGCAGGCAACGCAGGATCAGCTGTCCGCCGCCCAGAAAAAGATCGAGGACGCCACGAGCGCCTACAACGACGCCCGCACCAAGCTCGATGATCTGCAAAATCAGATTGACTCCAACGAGGCGAGCATCGAAAAGATCGAAGCTGAGCTTCCTGAGCAGCAGGCCAAGGCAAGCTCCGCCATGCGCGATCTGTATAAGTACCAGAAAGGCACCAACCCCATCGTGAGCTTCCTGGTCAACGCGCAGAACCTCGGCGAGTTCATCACGACCTGCAAGTACACCAACCAGATTACGAGCTCGAGTGTCGATGAGATCGAGGCGCTCAACAAGATGCAGACCGAGCTCGAGCAGAACAAGACCGAGCTTGAGCAGGCCAAGTCCCAGCTCGAGTCCGAGCAGAAAACCGCCGAGGAGGCACTGGCGCAGGCCCAGCAGCTCCGCAGCGAAGCTCAGGCAAAGGCCGAGCAGGAGAACGCCGCCGAGCTGGCCAAGCTCGAGGCCGACAAAGCCGCGGCTGCCGAGAAGCTTTCGGGCGAGGGCGTGAGCGGCAACAACTCCAACAGTCAGGCCACCAATACCAACACCACCATCAACACCACGGTGAATAACTCCAACAGCGGCAACTCCGATTACGACTCGTTTATCAACGAGTGGACCAGCCGTATCGACAACTACCTCGCCGGCTCCCCCATGGCCGGTCAGGGATACAACTTCGCCGTGGCCGCCTGGAACACCGGTGTCGACCCCCGCTGGTCTCCCGCCATCGCCTGCATCGAGAGCAGCAAGGGTCTCTATTGTGCCAATTCGTATAACGCCTGGGGCTGGAGCGCCCGCGGCGGCGGCTGGCGCGGCTTTGGCAGCTGGAGCGAAGGCATTTCCGCCCACGTTGCCTACTTGGGCGCCAACTACGGCTCCACACTTACGCCTGCAGCAGCCAAAAAGTACTGCCCGCCCACATGGCAGGACTGGTACAACAAGGTCGCATCCCAAATGAATCGTATCTAAATGCAACTCAAAGGGCCCCAATCGGGGCCCTTTCTTGTTTAGGAGACGACGCCAGTTGCATTGCCGACGACAATAACCACGGTTGTGATGGCGACTATAATCCCCAACGCTTTGAGCCACAGTGTGACAAACTCACGACCTCGATAACGATCGAGCACGGGAAAGCGACGCCGGAGCCTACGGCGGTCGAGCATGCCAAACGCAATGAGCCCCACCATGCCGTCAACCATAAGAAAATACTCAAGGGCCAAAAACCACACTGGATAGTTGCGGTTGGCTCCCGTGGGTTGGAATACCGCAAAATGGCTTCCAACCAGCAGCAGCAAGGTCGCCGCATAGATAAAGCCGTTCCATATACGCCCGATGGGCTCCGGGATCCGAGAAAGCAGGCTCTTGCGGCAAGAAGCCACCGGCGAGACGCCCTTGGACTGCCGCTCGGAAGATGGCGTCGCTTGCGGAGCAACCTGCGTCACTGAAGGCCCCGTCACGCCCATCGAGCCAGACCCAGGCAGGCATAGCCCATATGCCGCGCGCACGGCATGCCCGAGCGCCTTCGCACTTGCAAAGCGCTTGGCCGAATCGAGCGCCATCGCCATGCAGATAACATCGGCAAGCGGGGCGGGGACGTCACACGCCTCGCACTGCTCGCGCATACCCCGCCCCGGCTTGGGGTCGGTCCCCGTCAGGCAAAAGAACAACAGCGCGCCAAGCGCGTAGACATCGCTACGAACACTCGTCTGGCCAAAACCGTACTGCTCGGGCGGCGCATAGGGGCGTGTGCCAAACTTAACGGTATCGGCATCGGCCCCCTCGCGCCACACGCGCGCGATTCCCAAATCGATAATCACCAGGGACGAAAACGTCATGCCGGCATCGGGCGCATATCGTACCCCCGAAACAATGATGTTCGACGGTTTCAGATCGCGATGAATCACCGGTACCGGCGTCTCCCCCGCCAACTCAAATCCGGCGTGAAGCTCTTCTGCCGCATCGCAGAGGGCGCCAAACAACTCGCGCGCGTAATCGGGCGTGGCGCCCAGCCGGCCTACGAGCGCCTCGAGCGTCTTGCCTTCGACATACTCCATGACCACATTCAGTTCATCACCCACACGGCGGCAATCAACGATTCTTGGCAGGTGCTCAAATCTGTGACCCGCCCGTTGGGCAGAAAACAGGCGCTCGTAGGCCCCGCCAATCTGCGCCGAAGCATCGATGCGCTTGCGGACAAAGGGACCGAGAGACCCGCCGCCAGAGCCCTCAAAATAGACGAGTTCGGTCGTCTCGACATCCGAGCACTTGAGCACGCGCTCCACACG
>URTL01000085.1 GCA_900550785.1 uncultured Collinsella sp.
GTCAGAAGTTCAAATCTTCTAACGCCCACCAAATGTTCGCAGCTCAGAGGCTATGCCCTCTGGGCTGTTTTGTTTTATGTCGCCAAATCCGCTGGCAATTCCAACCGCCCAAGCAACCACCCTGCCCATGCACAAAACCGCGTCAGCGACCCAGGTGCCTATCCCGGCTGACTCCGCAGTCAATCAAAACCGCCCCAATAGCCACCGAGGCCGAGACCAACGCGTCTCGAACCCATCCGAGCCGCAACTTCTCAGCAAAACGCCGCGATGTCTGCGCCCTGCGGTATCCTTGAGCCACTTGCACCTGCAGCACCAAGGAGCCGCCATGCGCACCGAGCTCGATGTCCCCTTTTCGCACAAAGAAGAAGCCAAGGCGCTGGGCGCCAAATGGGACCGGACCAAGAAGATCTGGTATGTACCCAGCGGCGTCAACCCCGAGCCCTTTGCCGAGTGGCTGCCCGGTGTTGACCGATCCGACCCCTCAGCGCCGTATATATATTTAGTACTGGGCAAGCGCGAGTGCTGGAAGTGTCACAAAGAGACCTCGGTCGCGGCCTTCGGCATTCCCTATCGAACCGATAACGACAAGAGCATCGCCATCGCGCACGCGCCCAACGAAGCCGGGCACATTGCCATCGACACGGCCAACGCCAACGCACTCGCCATCGTGCCCGCTCTTGGCTGCGTGCCGGGCGAGATCCGCGACTATCTTCATAAGCGCTGCGGCTACAAGCCCGTAGGCGCGCGAGCCTCCAAAGCCCCGTCGCTCGGCAACACGTGCGCCAGTTGCGACGCGCTGCAAGGCAGCCGCTATCTGTTCGAGGAGCCCTCGTCCCCGTTTGCCCTCACTGCCATCAACAAGCTGCCGGCACTGGAGTTTGTGCGCGTCGAAGTTGCCGGCGTCTTTGGCGTCCCGGCCACGCGCACCGACTTTGACCAGGCGCTCTTTACCTGGGCACGCGACCATCACGCCGAGTTCCACAAGCAACTCGGTGAGGGGATTTATTTATAGAGGCAAAAGACGCTCACAGCCAACCCCTCTGCATCACCTATCCCTCGTCGCCGGCGTCGTACACGATATCGAGGCCACAAACAGGGCATTTCTCCGGATACACCGGCATATGAACGCCCGTACGTTTCCTCACTTCATCGCTGAGTCTGTCGCGCGCATCGATGAACCGAATGTCGAGACACGGTATTTGCGAGCCGCAGCAAGGGCAGGTGACGACAAACGACCCGCAATCAACCTCTACGCTCGGAAACATATTGTTGTCTATAAGGGCACACGGCAGTTTTCCGTACTTCCCCATCGCAATATCGCCTCGCCAGCTCATACACGCTCCCCTCTCGCTATACAAATCAGGAAGAGCATGCACCAGCAAGTGCGCGCGAGATTGCATCGCCACGCGATCCGATCAAACAACACGATCGTAAAAGACCGCCAAAGCCAAATACGCTAATACGGCAGAAGCCCCGCCTTTTCACGCTTCTTTTCCGAGCGATCGAACTCGATGCGATGGGCCTCAAGAAACACCGTATTGGGTCGCCACTGACGCTCATTCGGCTGCCTTAGCGTCGCACCCGCAAAGGAAGCGTAGTCGGTCTTATCCAGCAGGTACGATCCGCACAGCCGATATTCGCCGCAAACAGGCTCAAACGAAATCAGATGAGCATCGAATAAAGCATGTAAGTCGCGCCGAAGCAGAATGCCGTTGCTGGCAACCTGCGATTTGGGTCCCGAGTAATTCTCGATATGTGCAGCCTCCAGAGCTTCGCTGACGCCGCAGTCCGACACCGCGCAACGGCCATCATAGGCGGCAACGAGCTGCTTGCGGAACCATTGCTGCCCCAATCGCTCGCGCCTTAACGCATAGCGGACCTTTTCGTCGTCGGTCGTACCCTGTCCGGCAAACTCAATATCGACGGGCATGTTCTTCAGATAACTCATGTCGGGTGCAAAACGAGGGTCCGGTCCGCCTTTATGAACAGGACCGTGCAGAACAAACCATCCGTTTTCGGGCTCGAACCGCTCAACAAACGCAAGGCCGAGCACCTTATAGCCCACCTCGGTTGCAAATATGACTCCGACCGGAACGCCACATTCCATGCAGTTGAGCATTTTACGGTTATAGTCTTGGTCTCGAGAACCAACGGCGCCTGGCGCTTGAACCGAATACTTAATGACCCACGTGCCATCGTCCAAATAGAGCGGAGGCACATCGGTGTAGAAGCTCTTTTTAGAGTTATGGACCGAAAGCGCAAAGATCTTATTGGGATCTTGCTTCACCCGATCCTGGCCCGGCCAGAAGATCCCTGAATCCCGCGTTACGGGAAAGAAGTCCGAGCCAATCCTCAAACGATACTGATACTGAGGGCTATCTTCCTTGGTGTGGTGCGGAAGGCTGGTCCAAACGCCGCCGCGCTGTTCCTCACCCAGAAACCACTCCCATGCCTCAACGTATTCGGAAGGCACGAGACTGCAGGCGCGGTCATAGCTTGGTCCATCCATCAACGGAACAGCAAGGTCAATGTCGTTCATCGCCAGCACCTACAACCATACGAACGCGAGTCATGCCCTTCAATAATATGGCCGAGAGTCAATTATTACGAGATCTCATTCCACGATCGGCACATCGTTGATGCTCTCGGTTTGCCGCTGGCGCGCTTGTACCCCGCTACCCCACTCCCCTGTATACTGATGTAGCACGTGTTTCATCCGGGCTTGTTGGGCCGGGTCGTTCATGGGAGGTTCTTGTGGCTGTTTCGAATCCGCCTAAGGGAAGCGTTTCTTCTTCGTCCATCAAGCCGGTTACACGCAAGGCCGTGCGCTGCCAGCGCGAGGTCGCCTGGCTTGTCACGCAGGCAGCAGGCAGACTCGTGGCGAGCACGGAGGACGTCAATGCTCCCACACCGAGCTTTGTGCTGGCAGCGGCGCTGAATCGAGTACGCCAGCTGGAACTCGTCGCACAAGAAGACGGCAGCCATCTTGGCTACCAGGACGCTATGGCGCCCGACCTGTTGACCTTTTGTCGCATGACCAAATTGCCCGCCGCGCCCAATACGCTTTCGGACGCAGGCTACATGTTTACGCTTTCGGGCGCGGACCTTATCCGCGACATCTACGCATACTGCAGCGAGCTCGCCGAGCGCAGCGTCTTTGGCACGGCTGAAGTCAAACCAGGAAATGTCATCAAGCTGGTTCTTAGGCTGTTCTTGATAGACGGGTTCGGGGCCATGCCGGCGTAAGCCGAGTCTTTAGCATCACCGTCGACTGGGCAACAACCGCTTTACCTTAATGGACGCCAAGCGAGGGTCGATTATTGGGTCGCCTCGTCCACTAACGCATCTATCCCACGCGCTCCGACAGTCGATACTTGCGGTTGCGGCTCGTCGCCGGCGCCGTGGGCTCAAGCTCGCCTTGAGCAATGAGCGCGTTGACGCGCGACCTAACCTGGGAAATTGTGAGCCCTGTGTGCTCTGCCAGCTCGCGCGTCCCCAGCTCGCCGTAGTGTTTGAGTGCCGTCACAATTAAGCCCCCGCCATGATCGACCGGCTCGATCTTTGAACGGTAAAGTACGACCTTGAACCGATCGAATCCCAGGCAGAACAGGGGCTCGGCCAGACCATGCGCGCGCATGGCATCGATCATCATCGGGATGCCCGAGCCATTGCCCTCAGCCGGCGAACCTGCGCCATCCGGCAGCGGAACAATCGACATGAGCTTCACAAGCGTCGCGTTACGGCATCGGGAGCTGCCGTCAAACAAGTTCTCGCGAGTCTTTCCCCCGTAAAGGCCGCCAGGATTCGTCACCTCGACACGATCGTCAAAGACGTCGACGGCAATCGATTGTCCACAGAACCGATCCCCGTATTCTCGATGGATTACGGCATTGGCGATTGCCTCGCGCAGAACCTCCTCGGGAATCTCAAGCGAGTCGACACGCGAGACGCCTTGGACGGTCGAGGTTCGCCGCAAATTCTTGGCGACGGCTGCGACGGCATCCGAGATCATCTCGCCCAACGTTCCCTCACAGATTGTGCGGTCCATGAACCTCAGCGACCCCGCCATGCCCTTCTGAGTTCCCGCATGGACAGCCACGTCAATGAAGAGCTTGGGATAGAACTGCTGAGGGTAGGTGCCCACAACTAGGAGTCCAGCCTTGGTGACATTGCCCTGGGAATCAAGGATATTTAGGCGCTCCAGCTTCGTTTGTTTGTCCGGCGCGCCGCGCATTGCCCGGGGCGTCAACGAGAAAGCCCGATCTATCGTACGGTCGACCAGCGTCTCGTCGAGATCGTCCGCGCCCGCACCCGTCACCGCGTCGCGATCGCTCGGAGTCGCTCGACCATATGACGCCAATGCGAGCACCTCGGTCGATGAAAGCGGCACATCTTTGTCATCGATGCGCTTGTAGCTGCCGCCCTGGGCGCCCCGCTCTATGACATAGCAGGGCTTGCTCGACGGATCGAGCTCCTCAATCGTGATGACCAGAACCACGGTGCCCTGGAGCTCCACGCGCTCAATGGTGTATTTGGGTGGATTGGCCAGCTTTCCGCGACCGCCGGCATCGCCCATGCCCGCCACGAATTGGTTGAGCACTTTCTCGGTCTCAAAGTTTGCAACTGGGACAAAACCCGCGCGCTCGCTCACTCCGAGTACGATGATTCCGCCGGCAGTGTTCGCGAATGCGCTCACCGTTTCCCACACGTCGCGGGAAAGCGTCGTGGCGCTCTCCTTCACTTCGACGTTAAGATCATCCGAGCCCATACGCCTTAAAGACTCAAGCAGACCGGTCAGCTCGTTTTCGTTCATCTGCACGTCCTTTCGCTCGGTCCTGCGGAGAATGTCGCGGATAGATTTCCCTCGTCTCTCAGTTATCTCTCGTAATTATCTCTCATTTATCTCTCTATCTCTCGGCTTAGAGATAAGAGATAGATAGAGATGGAATGTCTACCATTTGTTTCATTTATACATATTTTTGCTGGTAGAACAATCGGTATTGAGACAATACCATGATTGTCTGTCTCTTTGCTGCTCAGTTATCTCTCATATTTTTCTCTCATCTTCCTGTCATCTCTCATATTAGAGACGAATGAGAGACGAGAGATACGCGAGTGATGGACGAGCGAGGATTTTCGGACGGTCGGATATCGAGAGTGGATATTTGGACGGTTTTTGGGGCTTTTGCGGCAAATTCCGTCCAAATATCCACTCTCGTTCGATAGGTATCCGGAAATCCTCGCTCGTCCGTCCGAATATCCACTCTCGTTTGGCGAGTGTCCAAATTTCCACGCTCGCGCGGCGGTCACGTGAGCCCTTCGCCCAATCCGCTGGCATCGTCTCCAGTTCGCCGCAGGGTCGCGGCCCCATATGGGTATACTCTCGAGGATTCGACTCGATTCGCCCCTGTTGGGGCGTCAAAGGAGACTGCATATGCCCACCACCTCAACCGACCCGCGCGCCGCTGCCGCCGCGCTGCTGGTGCCCGGCACTACCTGCCACGGCTTTGCCGTCGAGCGCTGTGAGACCGTGCCCGAGCTCGACTCGGACGCTTACGTGCTGCGACACACTACCTCGGGCGCTCGCCTGCTGTACCTGGCGTGCGACGACGAGAACAAGGCCTTTGCCATTGGCTTTAAGACGCCGCCGGCCGATTCCACCGGTGTGTTCCATATTCTTGAGCACTCGGTGCTGTGCGGATCGGCCAAGTTTCCCGTCAAGGAGCCGTTCGTGGACCTGATCAAGAGCTCCATGCAGACGTTCCTCAACGCCATGACCTACCCCGACAAGACCATCTACCCCGTTGCCACCACCAACGAGCAGGATCTGTACAACCTGATGGACGTGTATCTGGACGCGGTGTTCAACCCGGCCATCTATACCAAGCCCACCATTTTTGAGCAGGAGGGCTGGCACTACGAGCTGGACCTGCCGGAGGACGCCGAGGTCGACAGCAGCTCCGCGAGCCTGCGCGAGGGCACGCTGCGCTATAACGGCGTGGTGTTCAACGAGATGAAGGGTGCGCTGTCCGACCCCATGAGTGTGCTGGACGATGCCGTCAACGCCGCGCTCTATCCCGACACCGCCTATGCGCACGAGAGCGGTGGCGATCCGCGCGCGATTCCCGAACTCACCTACGAGCAGTTCCTGGATACGCACGTGCGCCACTACAATCCTTCCAACTCCTACATCACGCTCTACGGCGACCTGAACGTGGACCGCGCGCTGGCCTTTTTGGACGAGCGCTATCTGTCGCAGCCGAGTGCCGCGAGCCGCCGCATGGACGCCGCCGTCGCGGCCGGCGAGGACCCGTCCACGCTGGCGCCCAATCCTCTGGGCGTGCAAGCGCCCGTGACCTGCGAGTATAGGCGCGTCGAGATGGCTACCACGCCCGAGAACGCCCTGGTGGGCCTGGGCCTTGTGCTGGGCAGCGCGCTCGACCGCAAGCGCACGATCGCGGCGGATATCCTGTTTGAGGCGCTGCTGGGCTCCAACGAGGCGCCGGTTAAGAAGGCCATTCTGGCCGCCGGCCTGGGCGGCAACGTGGTGAGCTACACCGCGGCCGAGAGCCTGCAGCCCTACGAGCTCATCATGCTGCAAAACGCACAGCCCGGCGTGGCGCGCGAGCTGCGCCGCGTGTTCCAGGACGCCTGCCGCGACCTATGCGAGCATGGCGTTCCGCGCGAGCGCCTGGAAGCCATCATCAGCAGCAACGAATACGACCTGCGTCAGCGCGACTACGGCATCGCCGACGGCGTGGCCATTGCGTGCGACGCGCTGAGCACGTGGCTCTACGATGACGACGCCGCGACGCTGGCGCTCAAGTACGGCCCGGTGTACGAGGAGCTGCGTAGCGAGCTGGACGGCAGCTATTTTGAGGACCTGCTGCGCGAGCTGGTGCTGCAGAACGATCACATGGCGCTGGTCGAGCTGGTGCCGGTGGACGCTGCCGAGGGTTCGGAGGGCGCCGAGGCCGCCGAGCTGGCAGCCAAGCGCGATGCCATGACCGATGCCGAGCTGGCCGACGTGGTCGAGCGCACGGCCGCGCTGCGTGCCGCGCAGGAGGCGGAAGACACGCCCGAGGCCAAGGCCACGCTGCCGCGCCTGCGCGTGTCCGACATTGGCGAGGCGCGCCCCGAGCCGCCGCTGATCGTGGACACGACCGCACCCATCCCCTGCCTGCGCCACGGCATCCCCACCAACCGTCTGGCCTACGCCATGCAGTATTTCGACCTGAGCCGCGTCGCGTTTGAGGACCTGCCCTATGTGACGCTGCTCTGCCGCCTGCTCAAACAGCTACCCACGAGCGAGCACTCGGCCGAGGAGCTCGACAACTTGCTCGCCGGCAAGCTGGGCTTTTTGAGCTTTACGACCGAGGTCATGACCCAACCCGACGTGGACGGCGTGCGCCCCTACCTGCTGGTGAGTGCCGGCGCCCTGTCCGAGAAAATCGATGCGCTGGCAAGCCTGCCGCGCGAGGTGTGGTCGAGCACGCTTTTGGCAGACGCCGACGCCGACCGCGTGCGAGACGTGCTCACGCAGATTCGCATTGGGCTTGAGCAGGGCTTTATCAACAACGGCCACTCGGCGGCGCTCGGTCGCGCGATGAGCTACAGCTCGCCTTCGGCCGTGGTGCGTGAGCAGCTCTCAGGCGTAGACTTCTACCTGTTCCTGCGCGATTTGCTCGAGCATTTTGACGAGCGCGTGGACGGGCTGCGTACCAAGCTTGCCGAGCTGGCGAAGCGTATCTTTGTGGCCGATGGCTGCATGGCGAGCTTTACCGGCAGCGACGAGGACTTTGACGCGTACTGGGATGCCGCGGGCGACCTGGGGCTGGGTGCGGGCGATGGTGCCGACCGCGGCGCGCTCGCGGTGCCGACGCCGTGCGACCGCCACGAGGCTTTCGTGATCCCCAGCGACATCTGCTTTGCCGCGCGTGCGTGCGATCCGCGTCGCCTGGGCATTGACGTGACAGGCGCTTGGGCCGTGGCTGCCAACGCGCTCTCCTACGATTACCTGTGGAACGAGATTCGCGTGAAGGGCGGTGCGTACGGCTGCGGATTCCGCGCAGCCGGCGAGCGCCAGACGGCGTTCTACACCTACCGCGACCCGGCGATCGATCCTTCGATTGAGCGCGTGGAGCGCGCGGGCGCATGGCTTGGCAGCTTTGAGCCCGACGAGGCCGCCTTTGAGGGCTTTATCGTGAGCTGCGTAAGCGGCATGGACGCGCCGGTGAAGCCGTACGCGCTCACCAAGCGCCGCAACACGACCTACCTGGCCGGGCTCGATCCGCACGCACGCGAGGAGCGCCGCGCCCAGATGCTCGCCGCCACGCCCGGTGAGCTTCGCTCGCTCGGCGCCGACGTGACGCGCATCGCAGCCGTCTCACCCACCTGCGTCTTTGGCGGCCGAGACGTCATCGCCAAGAGCAACGCCGGCTTTAACGTCATCGACCTGCTGGGCTAACGCACAAAGGTAGATTTTTGGGACATGCCCGGAAATCTACCTTTTTCTGCGGCTTGGGCGAGGCGGCGCAGCCCACCGCGGCGGTTTGTCTCGATCTGTAACATCTAGACGGCAATATCGGC
>URTL01000086.1 GCA_900550785.1 uncultured Collinsella sp.
CGGTTGGAACGACCGGCAACATCGCCGTAATCGTCGCCGTTGCGCTTGCCGTCGCGACGCGCCTGCTCAAGCTTCTTCTTGCTCTTGGACTTGCCGCGCTTAGTCTTCTTCTTCACCTTAAAGGCCGCAGGGTCGCGCTCGGGATCAACCGCAGGCGGGTTGGGACCCACATGCAGGTCGCCGGCTTCGTAAATATCGGCCGTCTTGTCCATGAGCTTCTCGATCTCGTAGAACTCATCGACGTCCTGCTCGGTCACAAACGTAATGGCCCAGCCCAGCTCGCCGGCGCGGCCCGTACGGCCAATGCGGTGGATATAGTCGGTCGGCTCGGCCGGCACGTCAAAGTTCACGACGTAGCGCACGTCGCTAATGTCGATGCCGCGGGCGAGAACATCGGTTGCCACCAGCACGTCGACGGTGCCGTCGCGGAAGGCCGAAAGGGCACGCTCGCGCTGGGCCTGGCTGCGGTTGCCGTGAATCGCGGCGGCCTTGATGCCCTTACGCTCCAGACGACGGCAGCAGCTGTCGGCGCGGTGCTTGGTGCGCATGAAGACGATAGTGCGCTCCGGGCCCTCCTTCTTGAGGAACTCGGGCAGCAGGTTGTTCTTGGCCTCGATGGACACCGGGAATACAAACTGGTCGACGGTGTCGGCGGTCGACGTAGCGGGCGCGATCTCCACGCGGGCCGGGTCGCTCACTAGATCGGTGATCTCGCCCACGGCCTCCTCGTCGAGGGTCGCCGAGAACAGCAGCGTCTGGCGCTCGGCCGGCGTCTCGCGCACAATGCGGCGGACGGCGGGCAAAAAGCCCATATCGAGCATGCGGTCGGCCTCGTCGAGTACCAGCACTTTGACCTCGCCCAGGTGGCAAGCACCCTGCTCGATCAGATCGACCAGACGGCCCGGCGTTGCGACCAGGATGTCGCAGCCGTACTTAAGTGCCGCGGTCTGCGGCTTGTAGCTCACGCCGCCCACGACGGTCACGGCAACATGGCCGGTGACGTCGGCGATTTTGCTTGCGACCTCGTCGATCTGCTGGGCAAGCTCGCGCGTAGGGGTGATGACGAGCATCACGGGGCCACGGCCGTTGCCCTCGGGCTTTTTAACACCGCGACGGCGGTTGCGGCCGCCGCGCTCGCGCACGGGTTTGGGAGGAGCGATGTGCTCCAGATTGTTCATGGTCGGCAGCAAAAAGGCAGCCGTCTTGCCGGTGCCGGTCTGAGCGGCGGCAAGCAGGTCACGGCCCTCGAGCACCACAGGGATGGAGCCGGCCTGAACAGGCGTTGGCGCCGTGTAGCCCAGGTTCTCGATAGCACGAAGCATCTCGTCGGAAAGCCCCAGCTCGTCAAAGGCGGGCAGGCTCTCGGTAGCGGACTCGACGGCCTGGGCAGCATTTGCCTCGTCGGCGGCATCGAAGGCAGCCTGGGTCATGGCCTCGCGGGTCTCGTCCAGAATCTCGGCGTCCGTGACGTCGGATACAGAATTACGCATATGTCGTTGTTCCTTATCTGCACGCGTTATGGGCACGGCATGCGGCCGCACGGGCGTGCTTGGTAGTGCGCTAATACATACAAAAACAGGTGCGCACAGAGAGGACGTTGCTCAGCACGCTGGCGATCGCTTTGGCAGCTCTATCACGCGCCGTCCAGACGCAGCAGCTCTAAGCGATGGAGCAGATTCGCCGCCGGTTAGTATACCCGTGCTTCGCATGCCCCCACGTAAACCACAGATGACGAGGTGGACGAGGTGGGCCCGGCTGATTGTCTCAATCTGTAACAGCTGCGGGACAAAACCGGGTCCTAATTGTTATAGATCAAGACAGAGGGGGATTTCCGTCCAGTCCAAACCAAATCTCTCGGTCTTCCTGCAATTTCGAACATGTGGCCTATAATGTTGCTTTGGTTACGCTATATATTGCGCAGCCATTTAATACGTCGCCCACCGGGGGCCATTAATTCCTATCGCCATATTGGCTAGGAAGCAATCAAAGGAGGTATCCGTGGCAGCAGAGACGCCTTGCTCGGTCCTCTATAACGATATTCGCTCGTTCGGCGGTCTTAAACATCTCGAGATCGCCCGAATGCTCATCAATGGAAACTCTTATCTCGGCAGTACCCTGCTCGAGAAATGCTCTTCCAACCGCTCGTATCTCACCCGTTACATCGTCCATCGCAAGCCTGACCAGTGCGCGCCCGCCATCTACAGCGACTTTACCGTCACCACGCTCAACCTTTCCGCGGCAATCTGCAGCAAGCTCGGCGGCGGCGAGTCCGCCTATCGGGCAATCGCCGAGCACTATCGCGGTCCGGCCGCCAACGAAATGATGTCGGCTCTCGCCAGCTACAAGCTGGACAGCCGCCTATATGCAAATGCCCTCAATCGCATCGACAACTTCGACGGCAATGCCGTGCGCGAGAAAAGCACGCTTTACCTTATGCTCTTTGTGGCAACGGGGGCGCTCGCCGATCCCGTTCAGGGCGTGGCCACCGTCGAGCGCTTTTGCAGCAGCAAGACGGGCGGGCACTTCGGCACCACCGAAACTACCGTCGGACGTGGCTTTATGAACAGCCTGGAACAGCCGCGCACCGTCGCCCCCAACCTCGGTCTGCTCAGAACCCATGCCGACAACTGCGCCGACATGCAAATCCATCCCCTCACACGCGATCCGCGCGGCACCGTGATTGGTTCTTTGCCCAAAACCTCGCCCAGCATCACCGATGTGGGCGCCGACGCATCGCGCGAGCATCTTCGCATTTGGCTCGAGGGTGAGCACTGGTACGCCCAGGGCCTTGGATCGACCAACGGCACAGTGCTCGAATCGGGCGCGGGCGACGGCGATATTGTGATTGAGCCGCCGCGCGACCAACGCGAGCCCGGCAAAGTCTATCCCCCCGTGGAAATCGCCAACAGCGACAGGCTCCATCTGGGTCTCTACACGACATTCCTTGTCATTGTGGACTAGCACGGACGGCGATCGGAAGACGGTCGCCGTCCGTCTTTCGTCTTCTACCTTCTGCGTCGTAAACGACAATACTCAGCGGCATACGTGGGCAGTGCGGCTATCATGGTTCTTTACCGATATCCGCACTGCTCACGTATACGTGCGGCAACCCATGCCAGACAAAGGAACGCCATGGATACTACCGATAGCGCCTATGGCGACAAACTCATCCGTCTTGACACGTTCGACACCGCCGTGGCGGTCGACCCCAGCGCCGAGGACGAGACCAAGCGTCGGTTTATGACGCTTATTCTTCAGACGGCATACCGCGACGGCGGCAATATCGGACACGTGCTTCGCGCGACCAACACGAGCGGCGAGGTCTTTGCCGTCAAGCTACTCAAGGACAACGCCATCCTTTCCGGCCAAGCCCCCGACCGCTCCGCCGAGCAATCGGCAGCGCACCTGGCCAGCACCGCCGCGCTGTTCGAGGAGTACCGTCATCTGTGTACCGTCTCGCACCTGCGCGGATTTCCGCGCGTCTATGGCTACGGATCGTGCGAGGATGACCCTCTCATCCTCATGGAGTGGGTCGAGGGCACCTCGCTCAAGCAGGCGCTGCCCCTGCTTCCGCACGACGCCTCGGGCGGGCTGACCACCCAGATGGTCGCCGCCGTCGGAAACGCCGTGCTTCGTGCGCTCTTGATGACCCAAGGCCTCGTGAACCCGGTCATCCATCGCGATCTGTCGCCCGCCAATATCATGTTCCGCACCACCAGCCGAACGCTCGAGCAGCAGATTGCTGATTGCTCCTTTGACCCCTGCCTCATCGACATGGGCTCCGCGACCATGGCTCTCGGCGACGACACGATCACCCGGCGCGCCGACATCTGGCGCTTTGCCACGCCCGCATACGCCGCGCCCGAGATGCTCACGCAGGATATCGAAGGCATCGCGGCCCTTCGCCGCTCGCCCGCGGTCGATGTCTACGCGCTTTCGAGCATTCTGTACCAGCTCTACAGCGGTCGCAAACCGTTCGACGTGGAGTCGACGGGCGCCGCGGCAACCGGCTCGTTCTACCTCATAAAGACCAAGACCAAGCCGGCGCCGCTCGAGCCGCGATGCAGTGACGACGAGGCGCTCGTCCAAATCATCATGAAAGGCATCTCAGTCGAGCAGCGTGATCGTCCCACCGAACAGCAGATGCTCGAGGTGCTCTCGGCATACCTCACCGATGCCGAATCCGAGGGCCGCGAGGGCGCGGGCAGTGACACCGCAATTGACATCGACTCCGGTACGCACCTTAAGGTCGACGTCGCCGGCGAGCGCGCGAGAGAGATCCTGGAGCAGGCCCGGCACGATGCCATGACCCGCCGCCGCTTTATTATCGGTGGCGTTGTCGCAGCCGTTGCGGGGCTAGGCGTTATCGGGGCGGCAACCCATGGCTTTGGCATCCCCGACTACCTGGACGGCATCCGCAGTTCACTTGACGACTACACTTGGGATCAGCTGCAGGAGATTTCGCTCAAGATTAAGGCCACCGAGACCCGTAGCGAGGCACGCGAGATTGCCAGGCGCTATCATCTGCTCGATGCCGATGGGCATATCCCCTATCCGTGTACCAAGCGTGTCACGCTCACCAACGGGCTGCAGGTTGGCGCGCAGCTTGTGGGCATCCGCCACGATGAGCTTCTGGACGGGACGGGCAAGGCCGGACTAACGTTTATGTTCGACGCGGGTATTGCCGAGCGCAACGCTGCGGCTGAACCGCCGAGCGCCGGCTGGGCAGATTGCGAGCTGCGGGAATGGCTCAACGGCGACGGCCTTAAGCTGCTGCCCAACGAGTTGCGCGCACTCATTAAAGGGGTCAAGAAGGTCTCGAACAATGTGGGCGCCGCCAACAGCGCATCGTGCCTGAGCGAGTTGCCCGCAACCCTTTGGCTGCCCGCCATGGTCGAGCTGTGCGGTACGCAACCGCCCGATTCGTTTACCGAGGGCTATCACTACCTGGCAGACATCTACAACGGCGAGGGCAGGGAGTATCAGCTCTTCCGCGAGCTCAAGGTGAGCCCGTATTCCACGAACGAGACGATGGTCCGCCAGTGGAAGGGCAAGGACACCTGTTGGTGGGAGCGCACGGTGAGCCCCGACACATCGGAGAGCGAAGGCACGCTCTATATGAACCGCGTGGGGCACGACGGCGACGTCTTTACGTACGCAACGCCTGCGGAAAAGCCAAGCAAGCTAACCTGTGTGATCCCCGGGTTCTGTATCTAGGCGGCGGGCGTCTTGCCGTGACGGGACCCCTCCCCGGCAATTGTCTCGATCTGTAACAGTAAGGGGTCAAAAACCTCTCTAGATGTTACAAATCAAGACATTTGAGTTGACCGCGGACGGTTTGTCTCGATCTGTAACATCTAGCAGGAAAAACGGTCCTTAGGCGTTACAGGTTGAGACGTTAAGTTGTGGCTCGATGTAATGTCTCGATCTGTAACAGTTACTCGACAAAAACGGGTCTAGTTGTTACAGATTGAGACATTAGACCGGCTACGGTCCGCCGACCTGGCTATCACCTCGACCAATACCAGAATGTCATACATTTCAATCTCCACTGGACACCACCAGGGGGTATGGGTGTATAGTATCGGATGGTTAACATTTCCGACACTACGCCACAGAAAGGAGAAGCCATGGCTCAAGATAAGTTCGACGTGGGCGGCATGACATGCGCCGCCTGCCAGGCGCACGTGGACCGTGCCGTGAGCAAGCTCGACGGCGTCCAAAGCGTCGCGGTCAACCTGCTCGCCGGCTCCATGCTGGTCGACTACGACCCCGCGCAGGTCTCCCCCGACGACATCTGTACCGCCGTCGATCGCGCGGGTTATTCGGCCTCGCCCGTTAGCACGGGCACCGATGCCGCCAACTCAAACGGCAACGCGCAAGCCAGGTCCGGCGCCGCCCATATGGAGTCGCCGACCAAAAAGTTGGAGGCCGCCGCCTCTGCCATGCGCACCCGCCTCATCATCTCGATCATCTTCCTCATCCCACTGTTCTACATAGGCATGGGGCACATGCTCGGTTGGCCACTGCCCGGCGTCTTCACCGACCACACCCACAGCATGACGCTCGCGCTCACCGAGCTCGTCCTGCTCATTCCCATCGTCTACGTCAACGACGCATACTTTATCAACGGGTTTAAATCGCTTACGCACGGCGCGCCTACCATGGACGCCCTTATTGCCGTGGGCGCCACCGCGTCCATCGCCTGGTCGCTCTACGCCATGTTCATCATGGCCGACCAGCTAGCCGCGGGTCAGGTCCACGAGGCCATGATGACGAGCATGGACAACCTGTATTTTGAGAGCGCCGGCACGATCTTGTCGCTCGTCACCGTAGGCAAATATCTCGAGACACGCAGCAAATCCAAGACTGGCGGCGCCATCGAGGCGCTCATTGACCTGGCGCCCAAGACCGCGACCGTCGTGGCCGTCGACGGTACCGAGACCACCGTCGATGTCGATGCCATTCTGCCCGGCCAGGTGCTGCGTGTGCGCCCCGGCGAGTCCATCCCTGTCGACGGCGTGGTACTCGAGGGCGCTTCGGCCGTGGACGAAAGCGCACTGACCGGCGAGTCCATCCCCGTGGAGAAGACCGCCGGCGCCACCGTCAACGCCGCCACCGTCAACCGCACCGGATCGTTTACCTTCCGCGCTACGCGTGTGGGCGCTGACACGTCGCTCGCCAAGATTATCCAGCTCGTCGAGGACGCCAACGCCACCAAGGCACCCATTGCTCGACTGGCCGACAAGGTCGCCGGCGTGTTCGTGCCTGTGGTATTCGTGATCTCGGCCGTGACCTTTGTGGTGTGGATGGCACTGACCAGCGACGTGAATGAGGCGCTCACCTCCGCCGTCGCTGTGCTGGCGATCAGCTGCCCGTGCGCGCTGGGCCTGGCCACGCCCGTCGCCATTATGGTCGGCACCGGCAAGGGCGCCGAGATGGGCATTCTGTTTAAGAGCGCCGAGGCGCTGGAGAACCTGCGCAGCGTGGGCACCGTGGTGCTCGATAAGACGGGCACGGTCACCCGCGGCAAGCCTGCCGTGACCGATATCGTGGTAGCCACGCGCGCTGACGGCTCGCCCGCCATGAGCGAAAAGGCGCTGCTCAAGTTGGCCGCCGCGTTGGAGCGCTCGAGCGAGCACCCGCTGGCCGAGGCGATTATGGCCGAGTGTGAGACACGCGGGATCGTCGCGCGCATGGTCGAGGACTTTACTGCCGTGCCCGGGCGAGGCGTTACGGCACGCGAGGGGCAAAACGCCATTGCCGCCGGCAATATGCGCCTGATGGACGAGTTGGGCGTTACCGTGCCCGCGGGTCTTGCCGAGCAATTTGCCGTCGAAGGCAAGACGCCGCTGTTCTTTGCCAAGAACGGCGAGCTTGCTGGCACCATTGCCGTGGCTGACGAGGTCAAGGAGACGAGCGCCGGGGCCATCGCCGCACTGCGCTCGCTTGGCGTCGACGTGCGCATGCTCACCGGCGACAACCGCGTGACGGCCGAGGCCATCGCCCGCCGCGTGGGGCTGAGCAGCGAACAGGTCATCGCCGACGTCCTCCCCGCCGACAAGGAACGCCACGTGCGCGAACTGCAGGATGCGGGCGGCAAGGTCGCCATGGTGGGCGACGGCATCAATGACTCCCCCGCCCTGGCGCGCGCCGACGTGGGCCTTGCCATCGGCACCGGCGCCGACATCGCCAAAGAAGGGGCAGATGTGGTGCTCATGCGCAGCGACCTCATGGACGTCGCCCGCGCCATCGAGCTTTCGCGCGCCACGATCCGCAACATCAAGCAGGACCTGTTCTGGGCACTGTTCTACAACGGCATCGGCATTCCGCTGGCGGCGGGCGTGTTCTTCCCGCTCACCGGATGGCAACTCTCGCCGATGTTTGGCGCCGCGGCCATGAGCCTGTCGAGCGTGTGCGTCGTGTCCAATGCCCTGCGTTTGAAATCCTTTAAGCCTAAAGTGGCAAAATAGGCTCACCATTAAGTCCATTTAGAACGGGTTTTCCAAGTGCCCGAGATTGACCTGAAAGAGGAGCGACGCGTACTTTGGTACGCGAGCGACGGTTTGAAGGTCAAGGTCGGGTGCCTGGGAAAGCCGACACAACAGAGAGGAATACCCATGCGTTTCACAATTAAGACTTCCGGCCTTATGTGCGGCCACTGCGACGCCACCGTCGAGACCGCGCTGCTCAACGTTGCGGGCGTAACCGACGCCGACGCCGACCACGAGACTCAGACCGTCCAGGTGGAGTGCGCCGACACCGTAACCGCCGAGCAGCT
>URTL01000087.1 GCA_900550785.1 uncultured Collinsella sp.
CTGCTGCTGACGGTGCCGCTGCCGAGCCGGTTGAGGTGCACGTCGCCTCGCTCAAGGGTCCGACGTCGATGGGTCTGGTGCAGTTTATGGACCGGGCGGCCGATGGTGAGACGGACAACGAGTTCGACTTTGCGATCAGCACTGCAGCCGATGAGATCGTGCCCAAGGTGATTCAGGGCGATGTCGATATCGCCCTGGTGCCTGCCAACGTGGCGAGCGTGCTCTACAACAAGACCGAGGGTGCGGTGCAGGTCATCGACATCAACACGCTGGGCGTGCTGAACGTTGTGACGGGCGACGCGAGTGTGGCCTCGTTTGGCGATCTGGCGGGCCATACCGTCTATATGACGGGCAAGGGCACCACACCGGAGTACGTCATGAACTACCTGCTGGAGCGCGCAGGCCTGACCGGCCAGGTGACGCTCGAGTTTAAGAGCGAGCCCACCGAGGTGCTGTCGGCCCTGCTTGCCGACCCGTCCGCCGTGGGCGTGCTGCCGGAGCCGTTCAAGACCGCTGCCATCGCCAAGAGCGAAGGCAGGCTGTCGGCTCCGGTAAGCCTGACCGATGTGTGGGACGAGTTGGCAGGTGACACGGGTTCGCGCCTGCTGACGGGCGTGACCGTGGTGCGCCGCGCGTTTGCCGAGGAACATCCCGAGGCTGTGGCGGAGTTCTTGAGCTGCCATGCGGCGAGCGTTAAGGCTGTCAATGCGGCGCCGGCAGACTGGGCGCAGGCCGTGGTCGATGCCGGCATCGTGGACAACGCCAAGATCGCCGAGAAGGCGATTCCCGGGTGCATGCTCGTGTGCCAGACGGGCAAGGATATGAAGGCGGCACTTAGTGGGTATCTGCAGGTGCTGTCCGACGCGGACGCGAGCGCCGTGGGTGGTAAACTTCCGGCTGACGATTTCTACTACATGGAGTAGCCCGTGCGTGCGTTTGCTCGACAAATGACAGAGCGTATGAAGGCGGTGGCGGCAGCAGGTGCCGTCGCCGCCTTTTGGCTTGCCGTGTGGGTCTTCGCGGCGGTGCGGGTGGCGCAGCCACTGATCTTGCCGGGGCCGGGTGCTGTTGCCGTGGCGCTGCTGCGCCTGGTGTGCGATGGCGGTACCTGGGCGATTTTGGTGGGCTCGGGCGCGCGGATACTGGGCGGGCTGGCGCTTGCCGCGGTGTGTGGTGGCGTGCTTGCCGGGATTTCGTCACGGTTGCGGGCGTTTGCGCGCCTGGTGGCTCCGGCATTTTCGTTTGTTAAGGCGACGCCGGTTGCCTGCGTGGTGGTCCTGCTGCTTATTTGGTTGGGATCGGCGCGCGTGAGCATCGCCGCGGTCTTTTTGATGGCGCTGCCGGGCGTGTATTTTTCGCTGGCCGAGGGCTTGGCACAGGTGAATAAACCGCTGGAGCAGATGTTCCGTCTGCATGGCGTGCGCGGCTGGCGCCTGTTTTGCGCCCATACCTGGCGCGAAGTCCTGCCGTTTGTGCTTTCGTGCGCCCGCGCCGTGATCGGCATGAGCTGGAAGGCCGGCGTGGCAGCCGAGCTGATCGGCATGGCGGTGGGCACCGTGGGCGAGCGCATCTATCAGGCAAAGCTTTTGATTGAGACGGCTGATTTGCTGGCGTGGACCGTGCTGGTCGTTGCCGCCTCGTGGGCGTGTGAGCGCGTGCTGGTGTGGCTGCTGCGGGTTTCGGGACCCGTGGCGTGGCGCGCGGCCGTGCGGGCGCATGGGCATGGACTGCGCGGGCGTGCGGGGGCTGCGAGCGATGGCGCCGCAGCGGAGCTTGCGCTTGCCGTGGGCGATCGTGCGCCCTGGGCGCCGGCGCTGGATGGTCTGGTGCTCAACGTGCCTGCGGGTGGGCGTATCTGCGTGATGGGCGCTTCGGGCATGGGCAAGTCGACGCTGCTTTCGTTGGCAGCGGGGGAGTGCGCGCCGTGCTCGATGGTGTTTCAGGATGCACGCTTGGTAGAGGGCAGCTCGGCTTTGGATAACGTGCTGGTGTGTGCCGATGCGCGCGTGGATGCTTCGAACGCTACGACCTTGCTGCGCCGGTTGGTGCCGGGAATCGACGTGCATGTTCGCGTGGCTGAGCTTTCGGGCGGGCAGCGCCGTCGTGTCGAGATCGCTCGAGCCCTGCTGTGTGGCGGCTGTGCCGTCATTCTGGATGAGCCCTTTACCGGCCTGGACGCCGCCGCGCGCGATGCGACGGCCGAGGCCGTGCTAGACCTGCTCGACGGTCGCACGCTCTTGCTCGCCACGCACGATGTCGTCGACGCTCAAGCCCTCGATATCTCGGACATCATCACGCTCTAAAAACTTACTCAGCAACAAAATGATTCGTTTTCCTCCGTCCCCATGGGGTCGGGTGTGGTATTCTATCTGCGGGGTAATACTTAGGAATACCTAGTAATACCAACGCCGCAGAAACAAACTCCGGATGCGGGCCAATCGGGTTGCCTTCACAGCCCGTCGCCCAGCCGCGTGGCCCGCATCTATCCGCACTACCGTCGTTTCAAAAAGGAAGCGCCATGGCAGAACACATGACCCCCGTAGTCGCGAAGGTCTTGCCCGAGGAGAAGGCAGCCTTCGCGGCGGCAACCCAGCTCGTGGGCACCACGCCGTCCAACGCCATCCGCATGTTTATCGCCGCGTTCAATCGCTGCGGCACCTTCCCGTTCGACATCTCGCCCAGCGGGGCTTTTGGCAAAGACTGTCCCCAACAGCTAGTCGTTGAAGAACGTTCCCAATGACTAGTCGTCGGGAGGAGGTTGGCATGCTCAATGCGATGATTTGGGCGCTTGCCTGTTTTGGCGTCGTTGCTGTCGATATTGCCCTGAGCGTCGTTTTGTTTTCCGCCCTTGGCGTCGCATCGGTGTTCATGGGTTTTTCGATCGATGACCTCGACATTCAATTGCTTCAGGCCGTCGCGCAGACAGCATCGTTTTTGATGGCGCTGCTGTGGTGGCGTTATCTGTGGCCGCGTTCGTTTATGGCACGCCGGCAAAGCGAACACCCGCTCGGCGGGGGAGCGCGTGGGGCGTGGAAACGCATCGCCTGCGTTATCGTGATCGGCCTGGCCCTGCAGGTGGTTGTTGGCTACGTGACCGACGCCGCGCTGTCGCTGTTGCCCGATGCCGCGGCCGACTACAGCGAGCTTGTCGAGGAAACAGGCATGGGCGACACCAGTTATCTCGCCGTCCTGACTACGGTACTCGGCGCCCCATTTTGTGAAGAGCTGCTGGTGCGCGGCATTATTTTTGAGTTTTCGCTCCGAGCGTTTAATCCGCAGTGCCGCCCACTTTGGAAGCGCCGGCGTCGTGCGAGCGCGCAGGATGGCGCCATGGTGCCTTGGGCGGCCCCAAGCACGTGGGGTATCGCCGCGGCAATCGTGCTGCAGGCGGCCATCTTTGGCTTTATGCATATGAACTGGGTGCAGGGCTGCTATGCGGGCGCTGCCGGCCTCATTTTTGGCTGGGTGCTCGTGACGACCGGAAAGCTCCGCTACACGATCCTGCTGCACTTTGCCTTTAATGCCGGGTCGTATCTCATGACGTTGCTCTGGTTTGTGAACACGCCGCTCGACGTGGCAATTACGGTCGCGATCGCCGGCGTCATCCTCGTTGAGGCAATGCGCTCGCTGCGCCACGCGTGTGGGATGGACGCAGCGAGCGTACCGCTGCCCTAGTTGCGACGCCCGCCTCCGTTGGCGCCCTGACGCCCCTGGGCCGCGCGATTGCGGCCTGCGGTGTTCTGTGCGCGTGACATGCCGCCGTGGCCCTTGTTGCCCTTGGGCCCCTTGCCGCCGGCACTGCCGTGGGCCTTACCGCCCTTCTTGCCGGTGCCATGCCCACCGCCAGCAGACGTCTCGCCCGGGCGTGGCGGCACGGGGCGAATCAGGCAATGCTTGGTGTAGCCAATCAGGTCACGACGCCCGGCCTTCTCCAGCGCCTCGCGCACCAGCTTGTAGTTCTCGGGCTTGCGGTACTGAATGAGCGCACGCTGCATGGCCTTTTCGTGCGGATCACGCGCCACGTAGATCGGCTCCATGGTACGTGGGTCCACGCCGGTGTAGTACATGCAGGTCGACATGGTGGACGGCGTGGGGTAGAAGTCCTGCACCTGCTCGGGCATATAGCCCATGTCGCGCACGGCTTCGGCGAGCTCCACGGCCTCCTTCATGGTCGAGCCGGGGTGGCTCGAGATTAGGTACGGCACCACGTACTGCTTAAGTCCGTATTCACGGTTCAAGCGTTCAAATTTGCGGCAGAACGCATCGTAGACGGCTCGGCTCGGCTTGCCCATCACGGACAACACCGCGTCGCTCACGTGCTCGGGCGCTACGCGCAGCTGGCCCGAGACATGGTGCTCCAGCAGCTCGCGCAAAAACTCGTCCGAGGCGTCGGCCATGGTGTAGTCAAAGCGGATGCCGCTGCGGACGAAGACCTTCTTGACGCCCGGCAGCTGGCGCAGGTCGCGCAACAGCTGCGTGTAGCCGCTCTCGTCGACTACCATGTTCTTGCACACGCTCGGCCACAGGCAGCGCTTGTTCTTGCACACGCCGTGCTTGAGCTGCTTGTCGCAGGCAGGGCGGCTAAAGTTGGCCGTCGGTCCGCCCACGTCATTGATGTAGCCCTTAAACTCGGGATCGCGCGTGAGCAGCTCGGCCTCGCGCATGATCGAGTCGTGGCTGCGCATCTGCAGCACGCGGCCCTGGTGGAAGGTGAGGGCGCAAAATGAGCACTCACCAAAACAGCCACGGTTGGAGCTAATGGAAAACTTGATCTCCGCAAAGGCTGGCACGCCGCCCGCCGTGTCGTAGTCGGGATGCCAATCGCGTGCGTAGGGGAGCTCGGCCACCTCGTCCATCTCATCGGTGGTGAGCGTCGCCGATGGCGGGTTCTGCACCACATAGACGCTGTTGGGGTAGGGCTCTACCAGGCGGTGTCCGGTGATGGGGTCCATATTCTGCTGCTGCACATTGAAGCTGCGCGCGTAGTTGAGCTTGTCGGCGGCAAGGTCGTCCCAGCTGGGCAGCAGGTCGTAGTCGTAGACCTCGTCGAGCGAGCCCGTGCGGTAGACGGTGCCGTTGATATAGGTGATCTGATCGACGGGCAGTCCCGCGTCGAGCGCGTCGGCGATCTCGACGATCGCGTGCTCGCCCATGCCGTAGATGAGGATGTCGGCGCCCGAGTCGAGCAGTACCGAGCGCTTGAGCTTGTCCTGCCAGTAGTCATAGTGGGCCAGACGGCGCAGGCTCGCCTCGATGCCGCCGATGATGATGGGGGCATCCTTGAACGTCTGGCGGATAAGGTTGCCGTAGACCGTGACGGCTCGGTTGGGACGGCGCCCCTCCTCGCCACCGGGGGTATAGGCATCGGTGTGGCGGCGGTGCTTGGTCACCGAATAGTGGTTGACCATGGAGTCCATGTTGCCGGCGCTGACGAGAAAGCCCAGGCGTGGCTCGCCGAGCACGGTGATGCTGGCGGGGTCGGTCCAGTCGGGCTGGCAGATGATGCCCACCTTGTAGCCGTGCGCGTCGAGGACGCGGCTGACGATAGCCATGCCAAAGCTGGGATGGTCCACGTAGGCGTCGCCGCAGATGTAGACAAAGTCGCACTGGTCCCAGCCGCGCGCATCCATGTCGGCGCGGCTGACGGGGAGGAACTTATCGCGGCCCGGGCGCCAGGGACGGACAGGCGCTGCTGGGGCATGAGTGGTGTGCCCACCCTGCGCCTTACCGCCGCGCTTTTGCTGCTGGCCCTGTTTGCCCTGCTGACTGCGCTGGTTGTTCTGAGCGTGCTGAGGCTTTTTTGCCACGATCCCTCCCGGTGTTTGTATGCTGCACGTAATTGTAACCAGTCTTTTTGGGACGGGGCTAAAAAGACTGGTGGAGTACATGAGCTGGCGGATCGGCGCGTCGATGCGGGTGGTGTTTGTTTCCAGACTGTGTATCCCTGTGTCGAAGGGGTCGTCTCGCGCGCACGCCATGTTGTCAATGGGTTACAGTATGAACGGCGGCTATGTTTCCGCCAACGCACGAGAGAGTCGTCAACAAGGAGGATGCACGACGATGCAGCGTGCCAAACAGATATCGGAGTCTATTGAGCTGGGCATCATCTTGGCGCTCGCCGGTGGCTTTATGGACGTGTATTCGTACATTGGACGCGACCATGTTTTCGCCAACGCGCAGACAGGCAACATCCTGCTCGTGGGTGTAAGCATCTCGGAGGGCAACTGGGCACTTGCGGGGCGCTACTTCTTCCCTGTGGTGTCGTTTGCCGTGGGTATTATGCTTGCCGATCTGGTACACGAGCGGTTTGGCAGCGTGATTCACTGGCGCCAGGTAACGGTGTTCTTTGAGGCCGTCATCTTGCTGGGCGTGAGCTTTATCCCCGGTGGCGGTTACAACCTGCTCGCCAACTGCCTCACTTCGTTTGCCTGCGGCATGCAGGTCGAGAGCTTCCGCAAGATCCACGGTCACGGCATCGCTACGACCATGTGCATCGGCAACTTGCGCAACGCGCTGCAAAACGTGGACGATTACATCATCACCCACAGGCGCGGCTTTTTGGAAAACGGCCTGCTGTACTTTGGCGTGATCTTTACCTTTGTGTTTGGCGCCGTGTTGGGCAACTGGTGTATTGAACGCATGGGCCTGCACGCCATCGTCGTGGCGAGCTTGCTGCTGTTTGTCGCGTTTGCCATCATGTTCATCGACCGCGAGCGCGACTTGCGCTTACGCTGGAAGGTTGCGGCCGAGGCTTGGAAAGAGGGCTGCCGAAAGTAACCGATTGCGGCAAAGGGCTGTTCCTTTGCCGCAATATTTTTCATCATCTGTTGAAACGCTTTAACACTTTTGACGTTCTCACGCGTTTTTTGTTTCAAAAGCGTTAGGATTGGACTTATAGCGCGGGGCGTAATGGATGCCCCGCACACGATGGGAGGCTATCAATGGCTAATCGTTTCGTTCTCAACACCATCTCTTATCATGGTTCCGGCGCCATCAAGGAGATCCCCGGCGAGCTCCAGCGTCGCGGCTACAAGAAGATCTTCGTCTGCTCCGACCCCGATCTGGTCAAGTTTGGCGTTACCGCTAAGGTGACCGACGAGCTCGACGCCGCCGGCATCGCATGGAGCCTCTACTCCGAGATCAAGCCCAACCCCACCATCCAGAACGTCAAGGACGGCGTCGAGGCCTTCAAGGCCGCCGAGGCTGACGCTATCGTGACCATCGGTGGCGGCTCCTCCATGGACACCGCCAAGGCCATCGGCATTATTATCAACAACCCCGAGTTCGCCGATGTCCGCAGCCTCGAGGGCGTTGCTCCCACTAAGAACCACGCCGTGTTCACCATCGCCGTGCCGACGACCGCCGGTACCGCCGCTGAGGTGACCATCAACTACGTCATCACCGACCCCGAGAAGGTCCGCAAGTTCGTGTGCGTCGACACCAACGACGCCCCCGAGGTCGCCGTCGTCGACCCCGACATGATGGCTTCCATGCCCGCCGGCCTCACCGCTTCCACTGGTATGGACGCACTGACCCACGCCATCGAGGGCTACACCACCAAGGGCGCCTGGGAGCTCTCCGACATGTTCCACTTTGAGGCTATTAAGCTGATCAGCGAGAACCTGCGTGACTCCGTCGCCGAGGCCAAGTCCGGCAAGCCCGGCTCCGGCCGCGAGGGCATGGCTCTTGGCCAGTATGTCGCCGGCATGGGCTTCTCCAACGTTGGCCTGGGCATCGACCACGCCATGGCTCACACCCTGTCCGCTCACTACGACACCCCGCACGGCGTCGCCTGCGCCATGCTGCTGCCGATCGCCATGGAGTTCAACAAGCCGGTTTGCGCCGAGCGCCTGGCCAAGGTTGCCGTTGCCATGGGCGTTGACACCACGGGCATGAGCACCGACGAGGCCGCCGACGCCGCCATCGCCGCCGTCAAGCAGCTCTCCGCCGACGTGAACATCCCGCACGTCTGCGAGGCCATGAAGGCTGACGAGATCGAGGTCCTGGCCAAGGACGCCATAGCCGACGCCTGCTTCCCGGGCAACCCGCGCGAGGCGACGCTCGACGACGTCATCGAGCTCTTCAAGAAGATCTGCCCGGCTGCCTAGCCTCGTTTGGTGTTCTTTCGCCTGTAGGCGTATGGTCTTTTGACTTGCCGCT
>URTL01000088.1 GCA_900550785.1 uncultured Collinsella sp.
GGAAGGGCCGCAAGACCACGGCGTACCTCAAGTGCCCCAACTGCGGCCAGATGCTCTCCGTCCCCAAGGGCAAGGGCAAGATCCGCGTCACCTGCCCCAAGTGCCACGCCAAGATGGAGACGCGCTCCTAGCCGCCATACCATAGGACAAATAAAAGCCGAGGCCTCGCGCTGAGACCTCGGCTTTTTGTATGCGACAACGGAGCTGTCCCTTTGTCACACCTATGCTACGCCGTCGCGGGCCAGCTCCTCAGCCAGAGCTTCGGCTGGCATGGCCATAATCGCGTCGAGCTCGGCATCCACCTCGGGGATGCGCTTCACCTTGAGTTTGCACACCAGATCGCCGCGACACATCACGTGCATCGGCTCACGCAGAGCGCACAGGTCATCGAGCGGGTTCTCGCGCGTCACCAAGATATCGGCGGCCTTGCCGCACTCGATCGTGCCAGTCTCGCCGTCCAGCCCCAGCAGCTCGGCGTTGACTTGCGTAGCCGTATGCAGTGCGAAAGCGTTGCTCACGCCGACATACTTGGCAAAATAGGCCACCTCACGCCACATGTCGTACTGCGTCACGAACGGGCAGCTCGAGTCCGTGCCAAGGCCCACCTTAACGCCAGCTTCCAGTGCGGCACGGGCGCTCTCGATGATGCCCGAGCACACGATGTCGCCGTTCTTCTTTTGCGTATCGGTCGAATGGGTCTTTTCCGGGTCGAGCAATACAAACGGCAGCGCCGGGCTGATAGTGCAGGTCACACTCGGCGCACGCCCCTCGAGCTGTGTGCCCGCGGCGCCACGATACAGCTCCAAGATTTCGGGTGTCAACGGAGCGCCGTGCTCAATCGTGTCAACGCCGGCCTCAAGCGCGGCCTTCACGCCCTCGGTACTCTCGACATGGGCCATAACCGGAAGGCCCATATCGTGCGCCGCCTTGCATGCCGCCGCGGCAACCTCCACCGGCATACGCAGCACGCCCGGCTCGCCCACCTCGGTCGCGTCGAACACGCCGCCCGTCACGAACAGCTTAATGACGTCGGCACCGCGCGCATACAGGTCGCGCACCTGTTCGGCTGCCTCGGCGGGACTGTTGGCCACCTGGGCGAACAGGCCCGCACCATGGCCGCCCGGCACCGTGACGCCCGTTCCCGGCGCCACCAGGCGAGGACCTTGATACTTGCCGGCATCGATAGCATCGCGCACGGCCAGATCGGCAAACAGCGGGTCGCCCGCGCCGCGCACCGTGGTCACGCCACTTGCCAGTTGTTGTTGGGCGCTGCCCTTAAGAATATGGCGCACGATGGCGCGCCCCACGGGATTATCGAGCTTCTTCATCAGCGCGCCCGCATCGCCGGCCGAGACAGGCTTGCCCGAGCCGCACAGGTGCACGTGCATATTGATGAGACCGGGCATGAGATACGCACCGCCCAGGTCGATAACCTCGGCACCCGCGGGCGCCTGCGCCACAGCACTCGGCCCCATCCAGGTGATGACGCCGCGCTCAACAGTCACGGCCATATCGGGTTGCGGCTCCATATGCTCCGAGCCATCCAGAATGGTCGCATTGATAAACAACGTGGAACGATCGGCAGACGCCATATCGAGCTCCTCCCTCACGATTAACTTGGACATTTGTCCATTATCACCTAGTCCCGCTGGATTGCTGCAGACGCATCGGTTAACGGAGGGAAGAGGGGATGTGGGAGACGGAATATGCTGCAGTCCCACCCCACCGACAACAGGGAAATGTCTCGATCTGTAACAGGTACAGGGTTATTGGGCCCCTTGATGTTACAGATCGAGACATTCGGTCAACGTTTCACCGGCTTGTCTCGATCTGTAACAATTACGAGCTCAAATAACCTCTAAACGTTACAGATTGAGACAAAACCTCTCAGCGCCCATACCACTGACGTCTCCACTCCTCAGCCAAATCGGGCCGTCGCGGAATACCCGCCAGCCTCATCTTCTCAACCAGCTTCCCCGGATTCTTGAGCTCATCAAACGTAAACCGAAGCACCTTGTGCCCGAGCATTGTCAGATGGGACTCCCGTTGACGTTCTGCCACGAATGGGTCGACCGACTCCCGGCCCTCGCCGTTCTGCAAGGTGTACTTCACCTTTCCGTCGAGCTCGCCGATGACACACGTCCCGTCCTCGAGCTGCCAAAAATAGTCGACGCGAAATACCTGGCTCGGATCGAGCGGGTCGCGAAACTCCACCTGCAGCTCCGGAACCGGAAAGTCGTACGCAATAAAGAACGCTCGGAACCGAGACTCGCCGCCGTTTTCGGACAGCCCGTCCGCATACGACGCAATCACCTGTGCTCTGCGATGCCCGTGCTTGCCTTCACAATCTATACGAAGCCGCTCACAAAAGTCATCGCGCGATACGCCTTTCGCCCGCAGTGCAGAATCGGCAATCGCCAATCCGTAGGAGAACGGCGCACGCAGCAAGCAATCCTCCGCCGTGCGCCAAAACGACGTCACCCGCACGCCGTCGACGCGCTCGAGCGCGCCCGCAATCTGCGGACGCAACAACCTGCACCCGCCGCTCAACGTCACCGAACAGCAAGTCTTAACAAGGAAACGCGGCCCGAGCAGATCATTCGGCACCTCCAGACCCCATATCAGCGCGGCGTCATATCCCCAAAACGCCCAATCGGGATGAAATTTCGCAAGCCCTTTGATAGTCCTCAGCGCTCGCTCCGCCGGCGTCAATGCATCCCAATCATGCTGAAAACAGAACAGGTACGGCTCGGGCTCCGCGATATCGTCGGTTCCAACATGGCGTCGCAGCCACATGAGCTCGGTATTGTCATGCGTTGCGAGCAGCGCACCTTGCTTGGCCGTCTCCGCGAGCCGCGCGAGCATCCTATTCCGCGCCAACGTGTTGCGAGTCGCATGTTTGTGTTTGAGAACGGTATTAGGCACTTTCATCACCACCACGTCAGACAAATGGACCATCGTCACCGTTGCCTCCGCTGACAAATGTCTTGATCTGTAACAGGAAGACAGTCTTTGAGCCTCTAGTTGTTACAGAACAAGATCTTTCGGCAGCCGCCAACCTTCCGTCTCAATCTGTAACAGTTACGGGCCCAAACAGCCGCCAAACGTTACAGATTGAGACAAAGTCAGGGCAGCAGGGCGACGCCAGTCACATCCCCTACTCCCACTCCTGCTCGTAGATGTTGAGCGACTTCACGTACCGCCCCTGGGCGCCCATGATGTCGCGGACCAGGCGCAAAAAGAAGCTGACGCACGAGGTGTCAAAGCCGTCCTGCAGATCCTCGGGATGCACCGCACCCGGTCCATCGACCGCCGTGTCACTCAGGCGCGCGATGTCATACAGATAGAGCTGTCCCGCCGTCAGCCAGACATCGTCGATGCAGGCGAGGCGCACCGCGATCGCGCCGTCGCTCCAATGCTCCTTTTGCACGATATGCGGGTCGTAGACATCAAAGCGACGGTCGGCACGCGTATCCTTCAGCGCAACCATGCCGTTCGCAGGATCCTTGTCCAAAATGCCAAAGCGCGAGAAATACTGCGTGTCGCGTACCTGCTCGAGCCGCTTGAGCGAGACAGGCGAAAGCGATGCCGGCGGTTCGTCAACATACAGCTCGAGCAGCGTCTTGCCATGGCGATAGGGGCGCTCGAAGAGCAGCCAATCGGTAAATGCCATGTTGTAGGCCATGATTTCGTTTTGCGAAGGCTCGGTGCAATAGCTGAGCCACGGGTCGACAATGATCTCGAACTGTTCGCGTGCCGGCTCCAAAAACTGGAACTTCCGCAGCATCCAAAAATGGGCCATGTCGGCAATATCGTTGCCGACGGCTTCAGCCAGCTGCGCTCGGTCTAAAACGTGGTCAGTCACGGCATCCTCCTCAAACTGATGAACCTCAATTTGAGCTTACGAGGAGGGTGGGCAGCCACGACCAGCGCGGGCAAAATAGGCCTCCGGCTGCAAACCAGATGCTGACCAAACACTTGACGGGACACTTGACCGAATGAGCGCACCGCAAAGAAACCGCAGGTAGATATAGACAGTCAGTTCACTCATTTGAGGCAAACGCCCGCTACCACCACAGAAAGAGCAGAGTAGCACAGTCGCAAACGTCGACGAATGAACACTTGCACGTCGGCAAATGACAAAGTCGCCTGCGA
Organism: uncultured Collinsella sp.; assembly: GCA_900550785.1. GTDB lineage: Bacteria > Actinomycetota > Coriobacteriia > Coriobacteriales > Coriobacteriaceae > Collinsella. The sequence goes on from URTL01000088.1 coordinate 4,156, forward strand.
ACTCGCAAGGAGTGTCCCCGAATGCCGGCACATAAGGAACGTCCCCAGCTGCCGGCACTTGGGGACGTTCCTTTTGGGCCGGCATTCGGGGACAGCCCTTGACGATTCAGCTGTGGACAGCCGCCTTACAGCTCCAGCGCGTCGGCGACTTCGGCAGCGCAGGCCAGGGCGTCGGCCATAGCGTTCACCACGAGCGAGCTGCCGTTACGAGCGTCACCGGCAACATACACCGGCGCGGCATCCACAGCGACGCCGCCAACACGCGCCGCAAGATGCGAGCCCTCGGCGGCCATCACCGGCAGCGGACGACCAGCAGTGGCAACGGGCACGCCAACGGCGTCGAACACACCGTGCTCTGGGCCCGTAAAGCCGCAGGCGATGAGCACCAGCTGGGCCGGCACCTCGTGCTCGGAGCCCGCGATGCGCTCGGGCTTGCCGGCCGACCAATCCAGATCGACCACGCGCAGGCCCGCTGCCGCGCCCTTCTTGTCCAGCAGCACCTCGAGCGTATCCACGCCCCAAGCGCGCATCTCGCCGCCCATGACAGCGATGGCCTCCTGCTGGCCGTAGTCGGTCTTCTTAACGTTTGGCCACTGCGGCCAGGGGTTGCTCGCCGCGCGCGCATCAGGCGCCGCCGGCAAGAACTCAAACTGGCGCACGCTGCGCGCACCCTGACGTACCGCGGTGCCCACGCAGTCGTTACCGGTATCGCCGCCGCCAATGACCACGACGTCCAGGCCGTGTGCATCGACGACAGGCTCGCCGCCATCGAGCACCGAGACGGTCGAGGCCGTCAGGTAGTCCACGGCATACACCACGCCGGGTGCGTCAATATTCTCAGCAGCCAGCCCACGCGGGGCGCGAGCACCGGCAGCCACCACGACGGCGTCAAAGCCATTGAGCTTGGCCGCCACCGCAGGGTTCGTAACGTCAGCACCCAGCTCGAACACAATGCCCAGCTCGCGCATGAGCGCCACGCGACGCTCGACCACGGACTTCTCGAGCTTCATGTTGGGAATGCCGTACATGAGCAGACCGCCCGGGCGGTCGTCGCGCTCAAACACAGTCACGCGGGCCCCACGACGCGCAAGCTCCCATGCTGCCACCAGACCAGCGGGACCGGAGCCCACCACGGCAACCGTGGGTGCACCCTCCCCTGCCGGCTCAAAGCGGTGCGGACCGCCATTTGCCCACTCATGGTCGCTAATCGCGCGCTCGTTGTCATGGATCGTCGTGGGCTGGCCATCGACCGAGCCCAGGTTGCATGCGGCCTCGCACAGCGCCGGGCACACGCGACTCGTGAACTCGGGCATGGGCGAGGTGAGTGACAGGCGCTCGGCAGCCTCGTCCCAACGGCCGCGGTACACCAGCTCGTTCCACTCGGGAATCAGGTTGTGCAGCGGACAGCCGCTCGGACGTGCCTTGCCAAAGCTCGCGCCCATCTGACAAAACGCCACACCGCACATCATGCAGCGACTCGCCTGGGCACGGCGCGCGTCGTCGTCGAGCTCCACGTACAGCGGATCGAAATCGCGGCTGCGCTCCTCCACGGGGCGCAGCTCGTGGGTCACGCGATCGATATCAAGAAAAGCACCGGGCTTACCCATGGCACTTACGCCTCCTTCTTGGTCGAAGCAACAGGGCTGACAGCCACGGGCGCAGCGCCAGCCGCACCGCCCGCGACATCAAAGCGAGCGACATCCGCGGCACTTGCGCGACCGGTCACAATGTCAAACGCCAGCTCCTCGGCCTGCGCATGCGTCTTGCCGACGGCCTCGGCGGCGGCGACAATCGCCAGCACGCGCTCGTACTCGGTCGGAATGACCTTCACAAAGTGCTTGCTCATCGTCTCAAAGCTGTAGAGCAGCTTAATGCCGCGCGGGCTCTGCGTCGCGTCCACGTGCTCCTGGATGAGCTCGCGAATCTGCGCCAGCTCGCCGGCCGTCGGGGCTTTAAGCTCAACGCTCGCGTGGTTCACACGGGCATCGAGCGTGCCGTACTGGTCAAAGACATAAGCCACGCCACCAGTCATACCGGCGGCGAAGTTCTGTCCGACCTCGCCCAGGATGAGCGCCAGACCGCCCGTCATGTACTCGCAGCCATGGTTGCCGCAGCCTTCGACCACCACCGTGGCACCGGAGTTGCGCACGGCGAAACGCTGGCCGGCAAGGCCGTTAATAAAGCCGCGACCGCTCGTGGCGCCAAAGAACGCAACGTTGCCCACGATGATGTTCTCGTCGAACTTGTAGGTCGCATGCGGGTTGGGGCGCACCGATACCTCGCCGCCCGAAAGGCCCTTGCCAAAGTAGTCGTTGGCGTCGCCGCACACGTTGAGCGTAATGCCGCGCGGCAGGAAAGCGCCAAAGCTCTGACCGGCCGAACCATCGCAATCGATGGTGATGGAGCCGGCGGGCAGACCCTCGGGATGCGCCTTGGTCACCGCGTTGCCCAAGATGGTGCCCACGCAGCGGTTGACGTTGGCGATGTCGGCGCGAAAGCGAATCGGACGCAGGTGCGCACGGGCATCGGCCGTATAGGGCACAAACAACGTGGAGTCGAGCGTCTTGTCAAGCTCGCTGTCGGCAGCCATCTGGGGCAGGAAGTGACGGCCGTCGGCACCCGGGATGTGGGCACCAAACTCACAGGTCGCGCTCGCCAGCACGGGCGACAGATCCAGCAGGTTGGCCTTGCGGTTGTCCGGGACCTCGATCTGGCGCAAGCACTCGGGATGGCCGACCATCTCATCGATGGTGCGGAAGCCCAGGCTCGCCATGACCTCGCGCAACTGCTCGGCAACAAAGAGCATAAAGCGCTCGACGTGCTCGGGCTTGCCGCGGAAGCCGCGACGCAGGCGGCAGTTTTGCGTAGCGATGCCGGCCGGGCAGGTATCCTGCTGGCAGTCGCGCTGCATGAGGCAGCCCATGGAGATGAGCGGCATGGTCGCAAAGCCAAACTCCTCGGCACCCAGCAGGCAGGCGACGGCGACGTCGGTGCCGTCCATGAGCTTGCCATCGGCCTCGAGCACCACGCGTGAGCGCAGGCCGTTTTGCAGCAGCGTCTGCTGGGCCTCGGCAAGGCCAAGCTCCAGCGGCAGACCGGCGTGCCAGATCGAATCGCGCGCCGCAGCACCGGAGCCGCCGTTGTGGCCGCTGATCAAGATCTTGTCGGCGGCACCCTTGGCCACACCGGTGGCGATGGTGCCGACGCCGGCCTCGCTGACCAGCTTGACCGACACGCGTGCGCCGGGGTTGGCGTTCTTAAGATCGAAGATAAGCTCCGCCAGGTCCTCGATGGAGTAGATGTCGTGGTGCGGCGGAGGCGAGATCAGGCCGATGCCGGGCGTGGACTGACGGACCTCGGCGATCCAGGGGTAGACCTTCTTGCCGGGCAGGTGGCCGCCCTCGCCGGGCTTGGCGCCCTGGGCCATCTTGATCTGAATCTCAAAGGCGCTGCACAGGTAGCGGCTCGTCACGCCAAAGCGCGCGCTTGCCACCTGCTTGATGGCGGAATTCTTGGAGTCACCGTTAGCCAGCGGGGTCTCGCGACGCGGGTCCTCGCCGCCCTCGCCCGAGTTGGAACGACCATGCAGGCGGTTCATGGCGATGGCCATGCACTCGTGTGCTTCCTTGCTGATGGAGCCGTACGACATGGCGCCGGTGTTAAAGCGGCGGACGATGTTGAGCGCGGGCTCCACCTCGTCGAGTGCCACCGGGGTGCGACCGTTGGCATTAAAGTCCAGCAGGTCACGCAGGCGCACGGCACGGCCGGTGCGGTGCAGGCGGGCGCTGTACTCCTTAAAGGTGTCGTAGCTGTCCTCACGGCAG
>URTL01000089.1 GCA_900550785.1 uncultured Collinsella sp.
CTGCCGCCGCCGATCTCGACCGCCGCCTTCTCAAACACGCGCATGCCCGGCGTGGTCTTGCGCGTGTCGACAAGCACGGTCTTGGTGCCCTCGAGCGCAGCCGCCATCCGATGCGTGTAAGTAGCGATGCCGCTCATGCGCTGCAGGTAGTTGAGCGCCACGCGCTCGCCCGAAAGCAGCACGCGCGCGTCGCCGCGTACCTGGCCCACGTGGTCGCCGGCGTGTACCTCGTCGCCGTCCGCGACATCAAACAACACGGAGCTCTGCGGATCCAGCAGCTCAAATGTGCGGGCGAATACGTCCAGGCCGGCGATAATGCCGTCGGCCTTGGCGATGAGCTCAACGGTAGCGGGGCGCGCCGTGGGGCACACGCTCGCCGTACTCACGTCCTCAAACGTGATGTCCTCGCGCAGGGCCTGCAGAATCAGATCATCGACGACGAGCTTCATGGTAATGGGATTCATGGTCTACTCCTCCACGGCCTGCGTGCCGGCGGCACGGGCCAAATCATCGATTGCCAGGGTGTCGGCGCCCAGGGCGCGGTGACGCCCGTCAAGCGCGGGCTCACCGGCCTGCTCCACGGCCAGCGACTCGCCGGTACGCATATACCACGCGGCGCGACGACCCCAGACCAGCGCCTCGAGCAGGCTGTTTGAAGCCAGGCGATTCTTGCCGTGAACGCCGTTGCAGGCCGTCTCGCCGGCGGCGTAGAGCTCAGGCATCGATGTGCGGCCGTCCTTGTCGACCCACACGCCGCCCATAAAGTAGTGCTGCGTCGGCGTAACGGGAATGGGCTCATCCAGGATGTCGCGACCGTCCTCCAGGCAGCGCGCGCGGATGTTGGCGAAGTGCCCGGTCACCACGTCGCGCTCGACGGGGGCAAAGCTCAGCCACTCGTGCTCGGTGTCATCCTGCTTCATCTGCTCGCGGATGGCGGCGGCGACAACGTCGCGCGGCTGCAACTCGTCGGTAAAACGCTCGCCGGCGGCGTTGAGCAAAATCGCGCCCTCGCCGCGGCAGCTCTCGCTGATCAGGAACGTGCGACCCGGCTGCGGCGAGAACAGACCCGTAGGATGGATCTGCACGTAGTCCAGGTGCTCCATCTTAATGCCATGCTTCTGAGCAATGTAGCAGGCGTCGCCCGTGAGCTGCGGGTAGTTGGTCGAATGGTCGTATACGCCGCCGATACCGCCCGTCGCCCACAGCGTGTGGCGGGCATGGATCTTAAACGGCTCGCCGGCATGCACGCCCTCGGCGGCATTTGTCAGCTCGTCGGCGGGACGAACCGAGTTGTCCTCGTCCACGGCTACGGCGACGACGCCGGTGCACACCGTGGCGCCATCGCGCTCGGCGGTCAGGATGTCGGTCATGGCCACGTGCTCCAAAATCTGCACGTTGTCCAGCTTGCGAACGGCCTGGAGCAGCTTGGTCGTAATCTCCTTGCCGGTGATATCGGCATGGAAGGCAATGCGCGGACGGCTGTGCGCGCCCTCGCGGGTAAAGTCGAGGCTGCCGTCGGCCTTGCGCTCAAAATCCACGCCCATCGCTAGCAGGTCGTTGATGACCGAGCGGCTCGAGCGAATCATGATGTCGACGCTCTCGCGGCGGTTCTCGTAGTGGCCGGCGTGCATGGTGTCCTCAAAGAAGGCATCGTAGTCCGAGCCTTCGGGCAGCACGCAGATGCCGCCCTGCGCGAGCATCGAATCGCACTCGTCGACAGCGCCCTTGGAGAGCATGATCACGCGCGTGCTCGTCGGCAGGTTGAGAGCTGCGTACAGGCCCGCCACGCCGCAGCCGGCAATAACGACGTCGCACTCCATGTCGGGGTATTGTTTGGTTTTCACAGGAATCCTCTCCCTTGTAATGTGGCATAAGGGACTGCCCCTCATGTCACATTGTTCTAGCGCGCTGCGTACTCGAGCATACGGTCGAGCGTGAGCTTGGCCTGGTCTGCCGCCTCGTCCGACACGCCGATCTGCACCTCGCCCTCGCCCGTCTCCAGGCAGCGCACGAGCTTTTCGAGCGTGATGAGATCCATGTTGACGCAGGTGGGCTGCACCGCGGGGAAATAGAACTTCTTGCCGGTGCCCTGGCAGCGGCGCTCGAGCTCGTAGAGCACGCCGCGGACCGTCACGATGATGAACTCGCTCGCGTCCGACTCCTCGGCATACTTGATGATGCCGGCGGTGGAGCCGATGTAGTCGGCCTCGGCCAGGACGTCGGCCTTGCACTCGGGGTGCGCCAGCACGAGCGCGTCGGGGTGGGCCTCCGTCGCGTCGACGATCTGCTCGACGGTGATGATGTGATGGCGCGGGCAGCAGCCGTTGTTGAGGATGACGTGCTTTTGCGGCACCTGCTCGGCTACGAAGCGTCCCAGGTTTTGGTCGGGAATGAACAGAATATGCTGCTGCGGCAGCTCGGACACGATCTTAACGGCGTTGGAGCTGGTGACGCACACGTCGCTCCAGCTCTTGATCTCAACCGTGGAGTTGACGTAGCACACCACGGCCAGGTCGTCGCCGTACTCGGCGCGCGCCGCGTCGACCGTCTCGCGCTTGACCATGTGCGCCATGGGACAGTCCGCGCCCGGCTCGGGCAGCAGCACGGTCTTAGTGGGATTGAGCAGCTTGGCGCTCTCGCCCATAAACTCCACGCCGCACAGCACGATGGTCTGCTGCGGCAGGCTTTTGGCGAGCTTTGCCAGGTAGAAGCTATCGCCGACGTAATCGGCAACGGCTTGGACCTCAGGCGCCACGTAATAGTGCGCCAGGATCACCGCGTCACGTTGGGTTTTTAGTTGCTGAATGGCCTCGACGAGCTCTGCGGGCACCAATGCCGCGCGCTCCGTTGCCGTCGTTGCCGATGCCAGGCCGGCCGCAATGTCGCGTGCAAGCTCCGATGCATCCATGTTCGCGCTCTGTGCCATCAAGGCCCCTCTCTTTTGGCGAATCTTGGAGCTTTAGTATGACACCTAGGTTTACAGCTGACAAGACAGCTGTAAACCTAGGTGTCAAGTTGAAATAAAGATTCAATCATGCGGCAGGTCCATTTTCGAACTGGCAAGCTGAGGATAGCTGAGCTCTCGATGGCGCAGGAGGCATCTTTCGCCACCGCAACACCGCTTGGCGCGAGCTGCACGCCGTGGGGCGCAAACGGTCCGCACCCCCGCAAGCGGCGCGTGCCCGATGTGGCAAAATCGAACTACTTAAGGGGGCCGAATGTTCAAGATTATTGCCTGCGACGATGATGTCGCTTTTCTAGATAGACTGCACCGGATGATCGACCGTTGGTCGACCGAGACGGGCACGGCGGTCGATGTTGCGCTCGTCACGCGTGGCGAGGACCTGCTGGCCCGCCATGCCGCATCGCGCGCCGACATCATCCTGCTCGATATGATCATGCCGCTCGTCAACGGCATGGACACCGCGCGCGAATTACGCCAGGCCGATACCGCCGTGCGCCTGGTGTTCCTCACCTCGTCGCCCGAGTTCGCGCTGGAATCCTACGAGGTCCGCGCCTTCGACTATCTGCTCAAGCCCGTGACTTACGAACGCCTGGCGCGATTACTCGACGAGCTTTCGAGCATGCGCCCGGCGGCAACCGACGAGCTCGTGATCAAAACTTCCTTTGGCTACCACGCCCTGTGCCTGTCCGACATCGAATATGCCGAGGCGCGCAACAAGCACGTGGTCTTCCACCTGCGCGACGGACGCGATATCGAGGCACTCGAGTCGTTCCGCAGCGTCGAGGACCGCTTGGAACAAAACGCGATCTTCTTTAAATGCCACCGCAGCTACCAGGTCAACCTGCGCAATATCGATCATTTTGACCGCACGGACATCGTCATGCGCTCGGGCGCGTGCATCCCGCTTTCGCGCAGCTGCAAGCAGGGATTCCAAGACGCCTACTTTGCGGCGCGCTTTGAGGGTGGGAGACACTGATGGTCTCCTCGGTCGAAATGGTCCTTTGGGCAATCCACCACGCCACGACGCTGCTCTTTGGCGTCTTTGCCTCGGCGGCGCTGTGCGGTGTCGAGATCAACCGGCGTCATGCGCTTGAACTGGTGTTGGTCGGTGCCGTAACCGGATGCGCATTTGGCCTCGCCAATGCCGTCGGCGGCGAGCTTTTTGCCCGCCAGGTATATCCGCTCGTCGTGCATCTGCCGCTCGTCATCTATTTGTGCGCGCGCTACCGCCTGAGCCCGCTGCTTGCCGTGCTCGGCATTACGAGTGCCTATCTGAGCTGCCAGTTCAGCAATTGGATGGGCATCGCCGCATTTGCCGCAACCGATTCTCAGATCGCGTACTATCTGGCGCGCATCGCGACCACACTCGCCGTCTTTGCCGTCCTGTTGCATTGGGCCGGCGACATCGGTCCGCGCTTGGCGATTAAAAGCACCACCGAGCTGGGCATCCTTTTAATCCTGCCGCTCGTCTATTACGTCTTTGACTATGCCACCAACGTCTACACCACGCTGTTCCACTCGGGCTCGGTGGTAACGGTTGAGTTTTTGGCATTTGCGCTCTGTGCCTTCTATCTTATGTTTCTTACCGTTTACCTGCGCGAATACGAAGAAAAGGAAACCGCCGAGCGAGAGCGCTGGATGCTTGAAACCCGCGACAGCGCCGTCATTAAAGAGCTCGAGGCCTGGCGTCAATCTGGGCGCGAGCTGTCGATTCTTCGCCACGATATGCGCCACTTCCTACGCGGCCTGGCCGCTTTAATTGAGGAGGGCCATACCGACGAGGCGCTCAAACGCATCGATGAACTCTGCGAAACCGGCGATCGCACCGCCGTACGCCGCTTCTGCGCCAACGAGACCGTAAACATCGCGCTTTCGTCATTTAACTCGGATATCAATAGAAACGGCATTACCGCCAACCTGCGCGCCGCCGTGCCCGAAACCATCCACGTAGGCGACGCCGACCTGTTTAGCGTGCTCTCAAATGCCTTGGAAAACGCTATCACCGCCGCAAGTGCCGCACCCCAAGGAAAGCGATTCGTCGACCTTGACCTGCGATTAGAGGACAGCCAGCTGCTGCTGTTAGTTTCCAATACGTTTGACCGCGCGCCGCGCATGGTCGACGGCATGCCCGTGACCCGGCATGCGGGCCACGGCTTTGGCACCAGAAGCATCAAACTCGCCGTGGAGCGCATGAACGGCAACTGCCAGTTCCGCATTAACGGCGATCGGTTTGAGCTGCGCGCTGTGATGTAGAAGTGCGGCGCCGATCTCGCGGCGTGTCTTGCCCGCCAGGCAATCGCTCACCGGTGCCAATCCGCTACAGCGGAGCGGCCGCCGGGGTCAGTTGCTTAATGTAGGCCCACATGCGCTGTTTGGCCGCTTTGTCGGTCAGCGCCGCCTCGAAGCCATCGAGCGCGAGCACGCGGCGGCCCTGCACATGGGCGACCAAGCCGGGCTTGAGCATGGCGGTATCAAAGTCGTCGATTGCCACGAGCATGTCGGCATAGGTCTCGCGCATGGTATCGGCCGCGCGATCGTCCAGCAGCAAGACCGCCTCGGGGTCCAAGGCCTCAAGCGCCTCACGGAACAGCTCGCACGGTAGGCCCTCGCCTGTCGCGACCGCCCCATCGCCCGCGCCGGCAACACTTGCCAGCACGCAAAAATCCTCGGGCGCGTAGCCGATGGCCCCAAGCGCCTTGCGCAACGCCGCGCCATCCGGGCCGGCGGCAAGCTCGCCACCCGAACGCTCGGCCTCGTCCAAATCGCCTTTGACCAGTACGATCGGCGAGCACGCGTTGCCCACGATACGCACGCCGCGACCCGCGAGCGATGCGAGCTCCTGCTCGGTCGCCTGGGCGATGGCTTCTTTTTTCTGGCTTTGTGACGTGGGCATGCGCTCTCCAATCGTTTGCGTGCCCACCATTATATAAAAGAGCCGCCCGCGAGTGGTTGCTTTGCGGGCGGCTGGGTATAAGCACGGTCGTACTGAGTTTTACGCGGCCAAGCCGCGTCGCATTATGGAGGTCACCATGGCTGACATTAATCAGATTACCCCCGAGAACTTCGATTCCATCGTTAACGACAGCCTGCCCGTGCTGGTCGATTTTTGGGCACCGTGGTGCGGGCCCTGTCGATCCCTCTCGCCCATCGTTGACGAGGTTGCCGATGAGCTGGCGGGCAAGCTTGCCGTTGCCAAATGCAACGTCGACGACAACCAGGACCTGGCCATGAAGTATGGCGTCATGAGCATCCCCACGCTGATTGTGTTTAAGAACGGCGAGGAGATTGACCGCTCGGTTGGCGCTCTGCCCAAAGCGAGGCTGCAGGCGCTGCTGGAGAAGCATCTGTAATACGCTTGTTACTTACCCGCCGTCCATGAGCGCTTTTGCACCGCTCGCCGGACTTCTGAATGCACCGAGTGCAACCACGGATAGTATGGTAGTCACAAACAGCCCCCAGTGAACGGGTGCGGGTCGCACAGACTCGTACCCGTTTTCTTATGCAGCTGCGCGCAGAGCGGGCGTAGTAAAATCTGAACCACTGAACTGCCCCATACAAAAGGAGATTTCCCATGCATGATGTTGGAATGAACATGAGCCAGCTTGCCATGAGCGTCAAGCAGGTCGACGACACCATCGAGCTCGCTCACGAATGGAGCCATCAGTTGCTGCATGCGACCGAGAATTTTGACATGGAGCGCATCGGCGCCAAGCTCGAGGCCGCCATGGCCGCGCTGCACGAGGCGCATGACGCGCTCGAGGGCTACGAGGAAGCCATCGAGGCCGACCACAACTCCGTCGGCTCCGTGAAGCTGGTGTAAGGTGGCCGAACACGAGCACAGCTGCGGGTACGAGCACGAGCATCCGCACGGGGCGGACGGTGACGCGGGCTGCCACTGTAGTGGTTCCGGCTCCGAGCTGGTCCGTTTTTCGGTTACCGCACCCGACGACCTGCTGCGCCGTTTTGACGAGCAGATCGCACGCCGCGGCGACGTGGCCAACCGATCCGAGGCCGTGCGCGACCTGATTCGCGCCTCGATCGCCAAGGAGCAGATGCGCACGCCCGATGAGCACGTTATCGGGTCGCTCACCATGATCTACGACCATCACACCGGCGATCTGACGCGCCGCCTGGACGAGGTGCAGCACGACTACACCGACGAGATCGTATCGACGATGCACGTGCATTTGGATCACCACAACTGCTTGGAAATCCTGGCACTCAAGGGTCGCGGCGAGCGCGTCTACGAACTAGCCGACCGTCTGCTGGGCCTGCGCGGCGTTAAGCACGGCGAGCTCACGTGCGCCGCCACCAAGCAGAGCCTGGGGCTGTAACGGGATTTCCCGCAGCGCACCTGCCAAATAGGGACAGGTTTGTTTTGGCAGGTTTAGAAGTTTTACCTACCAAAATAAACCTGTCCCTTTTTGGTCGGTTTTGATGAGGGGTGTCGCATGCGGCATGTGCATATTCATGTGACGGGCATTGTGCAGGGCGTTGGCATGCGACCGTTTGTGTATCGCGGAGCCATGACGCATGGCATTTGCGGATGGGTGCTCAATGCGGGCGACGGCGTGCATATCGAGGCGCATGCTCCGGCCGATGCGCTCGATGCTTTTGTTGCCGCGCTTTCCGAGCATGCGCCTGCAGCAGCCCGCGTAGAGCATGTCGAGGTTGTGGACCTGGCAGCCAACGGTTGGGACGCCGCCAATGAACAGGGCTTTCGCATCGTAGCATCGCAGGACCAGACCGCGCACACCACACTCGTCTCGCCCGATATCGCTACCTGTGACGATTGCCTGCGCGAATTGTTCGATCCCGCCGACCGACGCTATCACTACCCCTTTATCAACTGCACTAACTGCGGCCCACGCTTTACCATCATCCGATCGCTGCCGTATGACCGAGCGGCTACCTCTATGGACCGTTTCCCCATGTGCCCCGCCTGCGCCGCAGAGTATGCCGACCCGCTCGATCGGCGGTTTCACGCGCAGCCCGATGCCTGCT
>URTL01000090.1 GCA_900550785.1 uncultured Collinsella sp.
TGGCTGTTCGAGGGCACGGTGGCGGAAAACATCGCCTACGGCTGTCCCGAGGCGACGCGTGAGGAGATCGTGGCGGCTGCGCGCGCCGCGCAGGTCGACTTCTTTGTGCGCACCATGCCGCAGGGCTATGACACGCGCGTGGCCAACGATGCCGAAAGCATCAGCCAGGGCCAGCGTCAGCTGCTGACCATCGCACGCGTGCTGCTCAATAACCCGGCGATTCTCATCCTGGACGAGGCGACCTCAAGCGTGGATACGCGTACCGAGCTTGCCATCGGTCGTGCCATGGACGCGCTCATGCGCGGGCGCACGAGCTTTGTGATCGCGCACCGCCTGTCGACGATCGTCGATGCCGACCTCATCCTGGTCATGGATCACGGCAACATTATCGAGCAGGGCACGCATAAGGAGCTGCTGGCTGCCGAGGGTGCCTACGCCGACCTCTATCTGAGCCAGTTCGCATAATGTGACAAAGGGACAGTCTCTTTGCCACATCACAAATAAGGCGCGCCGGGGATGAATTCCCTGGCGCGCCTTTGCGTTGATGCCGATGTCGTTTTGTGCCGCTTGCGTTCCTAGCGTTCGTCCACGAGCTTGGCGACGAGGGCCTTGAGCTCGGCCACCTCTCGCTCGAGTTCCTTGACGCGGCGGGCATTCTCGGTGATGCCCTGGCGGTTGAGGGCGGACTGCTCGGCGGCGTCATCGGGCATGTACTCGCGATGCTGCTTGGCGTCGAAACTCTCCTCGAACACACGGCAGCCGTTGCGCTTGATGATGCGTCCCGGCACGCCCACGACGGTGCAGTTGTCGGGGACGTCCTTAACGACGACCGAGTTGCCGCCGATCTTGACGTTGTTGCCGATGCAGATGTTGCCGAGCACCTTGGCGCCCGTGCCCACCGTGACATTGTTGCCCAGGGTGGGGTGACGCTTGCCGGTCTCGTTGCCGGTGCCGCCGAGCGTGACGCCCTGGTAGAGCACACAGTTGTCGCCCACAATGGTGGTCTCGCCGATGACGACGCCCATGGCGTGGTCGATAAAGAAGTGCTTGCCAATCTGCGCGGCAGGGTGAATCTCGACGCCGGTGATGTGACGGGTGATTTGCGAGAGCACGCGGGCGAGCGAGCGATGACCGTGCTCCCACAGCCAGTGCTCGGGCACGTGGTTCCACTTGGCGTGCAGGCCAGGATAGGAAAGAAAGATGACCAGACCGTTTTGCGCGGCGGGGTCCTGCGCCTGGACGGTCTTGATGTCCTCGCGAATGGTATTGATAAAGCTCACCGGCCGCCCTCCCTTAGCGCCATGGCAATGCGATTCAATAAAGTATAGCGATTCGCTAGGGATTAAAAAGGACAATCTTGGCGGCTTTGCGCTACAAGTGTCAGTTATGCAAACTTGCTGGTAATGGAGTCATGCTTTTGTGGGGTTGCGCACGAGGGGGCACCGCAACCGTATACTGGTCAACTTGGACGTATCCGCGCCCACAACTGAGAGGTTTTACTTCATGGGTTTCATCAATTTTATTGCCGAGCTGCTTAAGGACCCGCGCACCGCGATCGCCAGCTGGATCGCCGCCGGCCCGCTTATGGCCTACGGCTGCGTGTTCCTGATCATCTTTATCGAGACGGGCGTGGTGTTCTTCCCGTTCCTTCCCGGTGATTCGCTGCTGTTCGCCTCGGGTTTCTTTGCCCACAACGGCGGCTTTAACATCGTGGCGCTTCTGGCCACCGCATGGGCCGCTGCCATTTTGGGCGATCAGTGCAACTTTATGATCGGTCACTTCTTTGGCCGCAAGATCATCGCTTCGGGCAAGGTCAAGGCCATGACGCCCGAGCGCATCAAAAAGTCCGAGGACTTCTTGGACAAGTGGGGTCACCTGGCCATCTTCCTGGGTCGCTTCTTCCCGTTTATCCGCACCTTTGTGCCCTTTATCGCTGGCATGGGCGGCATGCACTGGCGCAACTTTGTCGTCTTTAACGTGCTGGGCGGCATTACCTGGTCGACGGTCTTTACGCTGCTGGGCTACTTCTTTGGCGGCATTCCCTTTGTGCAAGAGCACTTTGAGCTGCTGATTATCGGCATCGTTGCCGTGTCGATCATCCCGACCGTGGTCGGTCTGGTTAAGGCCAAGCTGGGTAAATAGAACGCCTAGCTCGAGCCAGCGCGCAGACCGTACAGTTGAGGCCCGTCACCGCTTACGGTGGCGGGCCTTTTTGCTTCGGTCAAATGAAAATACTTTACTTAGTTAAAGAAAAGCGTTTTATCAGACGCGTGCGGGGAGTACAATCTCGTGCATGCGAATCGACGTGCCATCGGCTTTGATGCTGCTCGCGTGTCCCGTCCGGCTCTACGCTCCGGGCGTGCGACGTTGCGACGCGGTCGGCCTCGGTCCTTGCGTGCGGGTTCGCGAGTATGCAACTGTGTATGTAAGGAGCGACATATGACTGTCGAGAAGAAGGATATCGATTGGGGTAGCCTCGGCTTTGGCTACATGAAGACCGATTACAGCTACGAGGCTCATTGGAAGGATGGCGAGTGGGACGAGGGCGGCCTGACCACCGACCACACCCTGCATGTCTCCGAGTGCGGCGGTATCTTCCATTACTGCCAGGAGGTCTTTGAGGGCCTGAAGGCCTACACCGCCGAGGACGGCAGCATCGTCTGCTTCCGTCCCGACATGAACGCTGAGCGTATGTATAACTCTGCCCAGCGCCTCGAGATGCCCCCGTTCCCCAAGGACAAGTTCGTTGAGGCCGTCAAGCAGGTCGTTTCTGCCAACGCCGCCTGGGTTCCGCCCTTCGGCTCCGGCGCGACCCTGTACGTGCGTCCGTTTATGATCGGCTCCGGTGACGTGATCGGCGTGGCTCCCGCTCCTGAGTACACGTTCCGCATTCTCGTGACCCCGGTCGGTCCGTACTTTAAGGGTGGCCTCAAGCCCGTCAAGCTGCGCGTTTCCGAGTATGACCGTGCCGCACCGCACGGCACCGGCAACATCAAGGCCGGCCTCAACTACGCCATGTCCCTTAAGCCCACGATGGAGGCCCATCGCGAGGGCTATGCCGAGAACCTGTATCTCGACTCCGAGTCCCGCACCTATGTCGAGGAGACCGGTGGCGCCAACGTCCTGTTCGTGAAGGAGGACGGCACCCTCGTCGTTCCTCAGTCGCACACCGACTCCATCCTGCCCTCTATCACCCGTCGTTCGCTCGTTCAGGTTGCTCAGGACCTGGGCATGACCGTCGACCAGCGTCCCGTCGAGTGGGCCGAGGTCAAGGCCGGCACCTTTGTGGAGTGCGGCCTGTGCGGCACCGCTGCCGTCATCTCCCCGGTTGGCGAGATCGACAACAAGGTTTACGGCGCCGACGAGACTGTGACCTTCCCGGCTGGCTACACCGAGATTGGCCCTGTGATGAAGAAGCTCCGCGAGACCCTGACTGGTATCCAGTCTGGTGCTGTCGAGGACAAGCACAACTGGGTTTACACCGTCGCGTAAGCTGTCTTAGCTGTCCGGCCCGAGGGCGACCTTCCTTTCCGGCGCGTCCTCGGACATGAAAGAACCTCCGCTGCGCACTTTGTGCGGCGGAGGTTCTTTCGTCCTGCGGAGTGCGCCGGAAAGGAAGGTCGCCCTTTTGTTTTGCTTCGCGCCATGTGGGGGCGGTGGCGACGTGCATTTTTGCGAGTATTCTGCAATCGAAGGCCCCTGCATACCGGCTTCGGGCAAAAAATCGGGAGTTCTCGATGTTTTCTACGAATGATGGGTGGGGTTACGGGCTGACAGCGTTTGATTTGCAGGGATATTCGCGGTCTTTGGCATTTGTCGTGGCGCCCGAAGCCCTTGGTTATGTTGAATACTCCTAAAAATGCACGACGCTTAGAGGGGGACCTTCGCGAAAAAGGAAACCGCCCCGTCGAAGTATGCATTCGACGGGGCGGTTTATGCATTTGGCCGATTAAGGATGCGCTGTCAAACTACTAGAACTTGACGGTCGGGGCCTGGCGGGCTGCTTCAGCGGCCTCGAAGCCCTGGCGCTCCTTAAACTGGAAGATGCCAGCAAAGATGACAGCCGGGAACGTCTGAATGGCGTTGTTGTAGCTGAGTACGCAGTCGTTGTAGCTCTGGCGTGCATAGCTAATCTTGTTTTCGGTATCCTCGAGCGATGCCTGCAGCTGCGTAAAGTTGGTGTTTGCCTTAAGATCGGGATAGGCCTCGGCTACGGCGAAGAGCTGACGCAGCGCACCGGTCAGCACGTTGTCGGCTTCCATCTTGGCTTCGGGCGTGGTGGCCTTGACGGCGGTGTTACGCGCGCTGATCACGGCGGAGAGCGTCTCCTGCTCGTGCTTGGCGTAGCCCTTGACGGTCTCGACCAGGTTGGGGATCAGGTCGTTGCGACGCTGCAGCTGCGTATCGATGTTCTGCCAGGCGTTATCGATGCGGTTACGCTTGGTGACCATGTTGTTGTAGATGCCGGCGATGGCGCAGGCAATCACAATGACAACAACGATGCCGATGATGACGGGAAGCATGATGTCTCCGTTTCGAATGGCCGCGGCGGCATGCGCCAGCTGCCGTTGGTATAACGCTACTAGTATACCCGCAACGTTTTGTCGTGCCGAACTTTCCGGTAAGCGTTGTGTTTTCGGCGGGGTTGGCACCGGGGCAAAGCGCGCGAGGTACAGGTGTAAGATATGCGACAGATTGACGAGTGTTGTCTTTGCCCTGAGGATGGCGATACCAGTGGACCTTCGCATCAAGAAAACCTACCGCGCCCTGTTCGATGCCTTTACCGAGCTTCTCGAGGAGCATCGTTTTGAGGACCTGACGGTTGCCATGCTGTGCGACCGCGCCATGATTCGCCGCACGACGTTCTACAAGCACTTTCGCGACAAGAACGATTACTTTGCCTTTTATATCGATGAGCTCATGTCGGGCTTGCCGCAAAAACAGCCCGATGAGGCCGGCGCGGTATCTGCCGAGGACGTGCGCGCGCTTCGGCACGAGATTTTGGACGATGCCATGGATTTGATTCTGGCGCACGAGCGGCTCATGGATAACATTTTGGCAAGCAGCATGTCGGGCATGTTGACCAACGTTATTTGCGACCGCATTGCCCGCTCCATCCGCGAGCGTGTGATGAACGTGCTTGCCGAGGATGCCCTGGCCCCCGTGTCACTCGAGACGACGTCTGAGTTTGTCGCCGGCGGTATTATTCGACTTTTCACGATATGGTGGGAATCGGGCCACGATCTTGAGCGTCGACCTGAGATAGCCGATGTGGTCGATGCACTGTTTGAGCGGACCATGACACCGGTGCATCACTAGGAGTGGCGGAGAGAGGGGGATTCGAACCCCCGGAACGCTCTCGCGCTCAACGGTTTTCAAGACCGCCGCATTCAACCGCTCTGCCATCTCTCCGTGAGTCGTAATGATAGCATCGTTTTGGATTTGCAACAGGGAAGGCGAACGATGACGATCACCGAAATCGATGAGAAGTTCATGCGTGAGGCGCTGGCCGAGGCGCGCGCCGCCGCTGCGGTGGGCGAGGTGCCCATCGGAGCCGTAGTGGTGCGCGACGGCGAGATTGTCGCGCGGGCGCATAATCGCCGCGAGCTCGACCAGGATCCTTCGGCGCATGCCGAGTTTTCGGCCCTGTGCGCCGCCGCTCAGTCGCTTGGACGCTGGCGTCTTTCCGATTGTACGGTCTACGTGACGCTCGAGCCCTGCTGCATGTGCGCGGGGCTTATGGTTAACGCGCGCGTGGGGCGCTGCGTGTACGGCGCGGCTGATGCTAAAGCGGGCGCTCTGGGGTCGCTATACGACCTCAATGCCGATTCGCGCCTGAATCATCGGTTTAATGTGACCGCCGGCGTGCTGGCAGACGAGTGCCGCGCGGTGCTGAGCGGTTATTTTAGTGGGCTGCGTGGCACCGATGGTGCTGGCTGCGGTTGTGGGGCCGATCTTGAGGCGCATACCGCCCACGCCGAGGCGCTTGCGGGTGTCGAAGATACTGCCGTTGGGGCGGTCGATTTTGGTGCCGCGTGCCGCCGGCCCCGCCGTGTGCAGCTGGCGATCGACTCCTTTAAGGGCAGCGTTTCGAGCGCGCAGGCGGAGGAGGCCGTTGCCGAAGGTGTGCGCCGCGTGTGGCCCGATGCCCAGGTAAGCGCGCTGCCGCTGGCGGATGGCGGCGAGGGAACGCTCGATGCCGTTGCCGCGTGCGGCGGTGAGGTCGTGGCATGTGAAGTCGCAGGCCCTCTGGGCGACTGTGTGTCTGCCCGGATGCTGGTGGACGGCGAGTACGAGTCGGCTGTAATCGAGATGGCCGAGGCGGCGGGTATTGGGTATTCGCCTTGCACAGAGCCGGCGGCGTTGGCCGCTACGACCTATGGCGTGGGCGAGCTCATGCTTCGAGCGGTTCGTGCTGGGGCAAAGACTATCTATATTGGTCTGGGCGGCAGTGCCACCAACGACGGTGGCGCCGGCATGCTGCAGGCGCTGGGCGCGCGTGTGGTCGATGATCAGGGCTGCGATGTCGCCCCTGGTCTCGCGGGGCTTGAGCAGGTGGCGAGTATCGATTTGGCACCGGCGCTTCGGGCGCTGAATAGCGCGCGTATCGTCGTGCTCTCTGATGTCGAGAACCCGCTCGTGGGGCGCCGCGGTGCGCTGGCAGTGTTCGGTGGACAGAAGGGTCTGCCGGCGGATGATGCCGAGGCGCTGGGCAAGTACGACAGCTGGATGGTCGGCTACGGCCGCCTGCTCGATGCGGCAATTACCGGGGTGCGGGCTCAGGGATTGTTGCGCCTGCCCGAGGGTGCGCGGACATTTTGCTCGGTGCTCGGCGTGCCCGGCGCGGGTGCTGCCGGTGGCTTGGGCGCGGCGTTACTGGCGCTCGGTGCGGAGCTACGCTCGGGCGTGGAGACGGTGCTCGATCTGATTGGGTTTGACGAACGCATGCGTGATGTCGACCTGGTCATAACGGGCGAGGGCAATATGGACGAGCAGTCCGCCGCCGGTAAGGCACCGGTGGGTGTGGCTCGCCGCGCCAAGCGATATGGCAAGCCGGTGGTCGCCGTCGTGGGCGGTCGCGCCGTCAACCTGGACGCGGTATATGGGCAGGGTATTGACTTGGTTTTGCCGATCTGCCGCAAGCCCATGCCCCTCGACCAGGCGCTCGGTGTGCAAGAAGCCACAACCAACCTCATCTGCGCCGGCGAGGCAGCCGCCCAATCCTACGACCTCGCCCGCTTCTAAAACCCATCCCCTCGATAAGTTGCGGTGAAATACGGAGTGTTTTTGCCTTTAAGGTGCCAATTCAGTCCGTATTCCACCGCAACTTCGTGAATGGCCATTCGAGGCTGGCTGCCTTGGGTCTCGAGCCGGACCGCTTGCCACGAAACACGGCTATCTACTACGTTTAACCGGGCACCCTCGCCCATCCCGGAATTTGTGAAATTAAAACCGCAGGTAGAAAGCTTGCCGATTTTCGAAAAAGCACGCTATGGTTGACCTCTGTGACCAAAACGTAGTAGATGGGCTCTTTCTGTGGTGCGGCACCAAGCCGGTCATTTTGGGATCGGACTATTTTGACTACTCATTGGCTGCTCTGGCAATCGGGCTGCAAAAGTAGTCAAAAAAGCTCCGTCCCAAATTAGCTACCTTGCTCTGGCGGGCGGGAGCAGGTAAGATATACCGAGCGCCTAGCGCGTTCGATGGGTTCGGATGACGACATGTTCCGAATCTGGTCAGGTCCGGAAGGAAGCAGCCATAAGGAGCCTCTGTCGGGCATCCGAATCCATCGAGCGCACGGGCTTTCTTTTTGCGCGGTTTTACCAAACCGCGCAATGCTCGACGCTGCGCGCCACCCAGAGCGACAATTTGTCATTCAAAAGGCAAGGCATGACCAGAAGGTCTATGCC
>URTL01000091.1 GCA_900550785.1 uncultured Collinsella sp.
GAGCGGGGCTTCGCCTCCGCCCTCGAGGAGATGACGCGCGTCGAGGTCGCCGCCCGGGAGGTCAGGATCACCAACCAGCGCATACGGTCGTCGGGGTTCCCCTACATCAAGGGGCTGGCGGACTTCGACTGGGACTTCCAGCCGTCGGTCCCGCGCGCCGAGATCGATGAGCTCGCGACCCTGAGGTTCGTCGAGCGGGCCGAGAACGTCCTGTTCGTGGGGAGCCCCGGCGTGGGCAAGACGCACCTCGCCGTCGCGCTGGGCATCGAGGCGGTCAAGGCGGGGCGCGAGGTCAGGTTCGTGGACTGCGCCCGGCTCGTCGAGGACCTGGAGGACGCCTCGTCGCGCGGCATCCTCAAGAAGAGGCTCAAGTACTACGCCCACTCGAGGCTGCTGATCATCGACGAGCTCGGCTACCTCGACGTCGGCAGCGCGGGCGCGGACCTGCTGTTCCAGCTGATATCGACGCGCTACGAGCAGCGCTCGACGATCATCACCACCAACGTGGGGATCAGCGGCTGGGGCAGGGTGTTCGGGGACGACGTGGCGGCGAGCGCGATCGCGGACAGGGTGTGCCACCACTGCCACCTGGTCAAGATAACGGGCAGGTCCTACAGGCTGAAGGACCTGCCGAGGGACGGTCCCGTCAAGCCGTGACCGGAATCGGTGAAAATACGTTAGCGCAACCGGTGAAACCGCCTTTGCGCGAACGGCGCGCCTGTTTAGCGAAACTGGTGAAAAATAGATTGACGCTAACACCACCGGCTGTGGCTCACCGACATCACCGAGTTCAGGCTCCCGGGCGGCGAGAAGGTCTACCTGAGCCCGGTCATCGACTGCTTCGACGGGATGCCCGTCGCCTGGTCGATCGGGCTGCACCCCGACAAGCGCCTCGCGAACTCGAGCCTGCTCAAGGCCTGCGCGGCGAGGCCGGCGGGCGGGCGCACGACGATCCACTCGGACCGGGGTGGCCACTACCGCTGGCCGGAGTGGATTGGGATCTGCGAGGAGAACGGCCTGGTCAGGAGCATGTCCGCGAAGGGCTGCAGCCCGGACAACTCGGCCTGCGAGGGCTTCTTCGGGCGCCTCAAGAACGAGTTCTTCCGCTACAGGGACTGGGAGGGCGTGACGGCCGAGGAGTTCATGGGGAGGCTCGAGGCCTACCTCGTGTACTATCGGGATGGGCGCATCAAGAAGTCCCTCGAGTGGCTGAGCCCGATGGAGTACCGCAGGAAGCTTGGATACGCCTAGGCGCGGTCCAAGAAATCGTCCGCACCCCCAAACAGGAACTATTTCACCGCAATTGCTGAGGGGATAGATTGCGGCAGCGGCAGAGGCAACGGCAGCGGCAGAGGCGTTGGCAGCTGTGGTAGTGGCAACGGCAACTGGCAGGGTGTTTTCCGTCTACTTGCTACAGCAGCTCGCCGTGGCGGGCAATGTAGCGGCGCTTTGCCAGCTGAGTGAGCGCGATGTAGGCGGTGACGATGCCGACGAGCAGCGCGAAAAAGCTCGCGGGCAGTGTCATGAGGCCGAGCGCATCGGCGATGGGGCTTGCCGGCAGCCAGGTGACGAGCGCCAGACCCAGCACGGTGAGAACGCACAGTGCGGGCGCGGCGTGGTCGCGCGGGCTCGGCAGATGCGGGGAGCGCAGCATGTGGACCACGAGTGTCTGCGACCACATGGACTCGACAAACCAGCCGCTCTGGAAGAGTGCGGCAAAGGTCGCCATACCCGCGACGTCGCCCGCGGCGGCAAGCTCGGGCCAGCTTGCGTCCACGGCGGCGGGGCACACGACAAAGAAGAGCGCGGCGAAGGTCACGATGTCAAACAGCGAGCTCACGGGGCCCAGCTCGAGCATAAAGCCCTTGATGGACGCGGCATCCCAGGCACGCGGGCGAGCGGTCCAGACGTCATCGACGGTGTCCCATGGTAGCGCGATGCACACGATCTCGTAGACGAGCGATAGCAGCACCAGCTGCAGGGCACTCATGGGCAAAAACGGCAAGAACAGGCTCGCGACGGTCACGGACAGCACGTTGCCAAAGTTGGAGCTCACTGTGGTCTTGAGGTACTTGAGCAGGTTGCCGTAGGTGCGGCGGCCTTCGATGATGCCGCGCTCGAGCACGCCCAGGTCCTTCTGAAGCAAGATGATATCGGCGGATTCCTTGGCAATATCGACGGCCGAATCGACCGAGATGCCGCAATCGCTCGCACGCATGGCGGCGGCGTCGTTGATGCCGTCGCCCATAAAGCCCACGGTGTGGCCGAGCATCTCGCGCATGACACGTACCAGGCGCGCCTTCTGCAGCGGCGAGAGCTTGGCGAAGAGGTGGGTTTTCTCGGCGCGCTCGGCAAGTTCGGCGTCATCGAGCGCATCGATCTCGGAGCCGAGCAAGACGTTGCTCGCATCGATACCAATCTGCTCGCAGACGGTGGCGGCGACGCGGTCGTTGTCGCCGGTTAGGACCTTGACCGCCACGCCCTTGGCCTCGAGGGTGGCGACGGCGCCCGCGGCACTTGCTTTGGGCGGATCGAGGAAGGCCAAAAAGCCCATCAGCACCATGTCGCACTCGTCGGCGATGCCAAACTCGCCCACGCAGCGCGGATTGGTCTTCTGCGCCACGGCAATTACGCGTAGGCCCTCGGCGTTAAGTCCGGCGACCTGCTTGCGAATCTGGGCGAGCTTCTCGTCGGTGAGCGGCTGAGCGATGCCATCGACTTCGACAAAGGAGCAGATCTCGAGCATTTCCTCGGCAGCGCCCTTGGTAACCATCTGGGTTTTGCCTTGGGCGTCGGCGACAACTACGCTCAGGCGACGGCGCGAGAAATCGAAGGGAACCTCGTCGACCTTGGTATAGCGGTCGCGCAGACTCTGGCCCAGCATAGAATCGGGCACGACGGTCGAGGGCGTCACATCGGCACGGTCGATTACGGCCAGGTCGATAAGGTTTTTGAGGCCGGTTTGGAAGAAGCTATTCAAAAATGCATGGCGCAGCACGCGTGCATCTTCGTTGCCGTCGGTGTTGAGATAGCGCTCGAGCACGATGCGGTCTTCGGTGAGGGTGCCGGTCTTGTCGCAGCACAGGACGTCCATCGCGCCGAGGTTTTGAATCGCCGGCAGCTCCTTGACGATAACCTGGCGACGGGCGAGGTCCTTGGCGCCCTGCGATAGGCTCGTGGTCACGATAACGGGAAGCATCTGCGGCGTGATGCCCACGGCCACGCTCGTAGCGAACAGCAGCGCGTCGATGACGTTGCCCTTGGTGGTGGCGTTGATGGCAAAGACGGCCGGCGCCATAACGAGCATGAGGCGTACGAGCAACATGGAGACGCTCGAGACGCCGCGGTCAAACGCGCTCTTTTCGCCGCGCCCGTTGAGCATCTTGGCGATGCCGCCCAGGTAGGTGTCCGAGCCAGTGGCAACGACAAGCGCCATGGCGGCGCCGTTTTGCACGGAGGTGCCGGTAAAGACGATGTTCTTGCAGGCAGAGAGTGGCAGTGCGGAGCCGTCGGCGCCCTCGACGACGGTGGCGGCGGCGGTCTTCTCGACGGCCTCGCTCTCGCCGGTGAGTGCGGACTCGATCACAAACAGGTCGCGCGCGGTGATGATGCGGGCATCGGCTGGAACCATATCGCCGGCAGAGAGGCGGATCACATCGCCGGGGACGAGCTCGTCGAAGGGGATCTCGATGCGCTCGCCGTCGCGCAGGGCGGTGCAAGTGTTGGAGACCAGGTCCTTGAGGGCCTCTGCCGCATTGCCGCTACGGGCTTCCTGGATAAACTTCATGCCGCCCGATACCAGCAGCATGATGCCGATGACGATGACCGTGGAGGGGTCGCGCTGCGGCTCGGGCGCGGCGAGCACGTCGATGTAGAGCGAGACCAGCGCGAGCGCGGCGAGGATGCCGGCGAAGGGATCGATGAACGCGTCGGCGATGCGGCGGGCGAGCGTTTTGGTCGTTGCCTCGATGGTGTTGGGGCCGACGGCGTTCAGGCGCTCAGTTGCCTGCTCGACGGTGAGGCCGTTTGCCGTGGCGTCAAGCAGTACGAGGGCGTCCTCGGCACTATGGGTGGCGGCGAATATGGTGTTCTTGGACAGGCCGGTATGAGCGGCAGGGCGCGCCGTGCGGCGGCGCTTGGAGATGGCTTCGAGTACCGTGACGGTTTTGAGCATCAGCATAGGGTCCTCCTTGTTGAAGGGAGTTAGCGTGCGTGTCGTATTTGCTTCAAAAAACCTAGATGTCGCTCACGTCAAGCTCTTGAGCCCACAAAGGGTGCAGCGCGCCTTTGTGGTGGTTTTGGCGATCTGCCGGTGGCGTTTATGCGTGTGCGGAGTCCTCGCGGCGTGCCGAGGGCGACATGCAGGTTTTTCGACTAGGACTGCCTTCCATGGCACACCTCCTAAAGGCTGAGCGCAGCGCGCTTTGGGTATCTCGTACCCCTTTTTAATCCGCCCGTATTCTTGATGAGGGGGTTTGCCATGTCAACCCCATTGTTCGGAAAACCATTTCCCCTGACAAAGCCTTTACAGAATGCCGTGGCTCCAAAGCACGCCCACATCGACGCCTCGCCTGCGCTAAACTGAAGAGCACGTACGCAATTACGAGAGGAGCCCGCATGGAGGCTTACAAGCAAGAGTTCATCAAGTTTATGGTTGAGTCCGACGTTCTTAAGTTCGGCAGCTTTACGCTCAAGAGCGGCCGTCAGTCCCCGTTCTTTATGAACGCCGGCGCTTACGTGACGGGCTATCAGCTCAAGAAGCTGGGCGAGTATTACGCCCAGGCCATCCACGATAACTTTGGCGACGACTTTGATGTGCTGTTTGGACCGGCCTACAAGGGTATTCCGCTGGCCGTCGTGACCGCAATTGCCTACCACGAGCTGTACGGCAAGGAGGTCAAGTACTGCTGTGACCGCAAGGAGGCCAAGGACCACGGTGCCGATAAGGGCAACCTGCTGGGTTATGAGCCCAAGGACGGCGACCGTGTGGTCATGGTCGAGGACGTTACCACCAGCGGCAAGTCCATCGACGAGACCTATCCCAAGGTCAAGGCTGCTGCCGATGTAGAGATCAAGGGCCTGATCGTGTCCCTCAACCGCATGGAGGTCGGCAAGGGTGGCGTGACCACCGCGCAGAAGGAGATCGAGGCCAAGTACGGTTTCCCCGTCGCGAGCATCGTCTCCATGGCCGAGGTCGTCGAGACCCTCTACAACCACGAGATCGACGGCAAGGTTGTTATCGATGACGAGCTCAAGGCCGCCATCGAATCCGACGCCGATCATGCCCGTCGGATTCTCGGGTGCGTCCGTCCTTAGGCGGACGTCCCCCTTCAAGGCATGAATCCTTAACCCTTACCTGAAGAGCCCGAGGGGGCCAGGAGTACTGACCATGGCAAAAGAAGCCGGATCGGCCGCCGACACCAAGAAATACCCGCTCAACCTTCCCGACACCCCGTTCCCGATGCGCGGCAACCTGCCCAAGCGCGAACCGGAATGGATCAGGGAGTGGGACGAAAAGCACATCTACGAACGCATCATCGACGCCCGCCGCGACGCCAAGAAGTTCATCCTTCATGACGGTCCTCCCTACGCCAACGGCAACATCCACGTCGGTCACGCCGTCAACAAGATCCTCAAGGACATGATCCTCAAGGAAAAGACCCTTGAGGGCTTCCAGGCCCCGTACGTTCCGGGCTGGGACTGCCACGGCATGCCGATCGAAGTGCAGATCGAGAAGATGCACGGCAAGAACCTCCCCGTCGACAAGATGCAGAGCCTTGCCCGTGCCTACGCCCTCGAGCAGAGCAAGCTCCAGCTCGCCGACTTCAAGCGCCTCGGCGTTCTCGGCGACTGGGACAACCCCTACCGCACGATGAAGTTCAAGAACGAGGCCGAGGAAATCCGCGCCCTTGCCGCCGTCGTGAAAAAGGGCTATGTCTACCGCGGCCTCAAGCCCGTGAACTGGTGCTTCGACTGCCAGTCCGCCCTGGCCGAAGCCGAAGTCGAGTACAAGGACAAGAAGAGCCACACGATCGACGTCGCCTTCGAGCTCGCCGACGAGGACCGCGCACGCGTCGAAGAAATCTTCGGCCGCAGCCTTGAAAAGCCCTGCTTCAACGTCATCTGGACGACGACGCCCTGGACGATTCCCGCCAACCAGGCCCTGAACATGAACCCCGAGCTCGAATACGGGCTCTACGACGTGGGCGACCGCCTTCTCATCCTCGGCACGGGCCTCGCCGAAGCCGCGCTTGAGCGCTACGGCATGAAGGGCGAGAAGATCGCTACCGCCATGGGCGACAAGTTCGAGCTCGTGCGCTTCCGTCATCCTCTCTGGCACGTCCACGAGGGCTTCCGCCGCTTCTCGCCCGTCTATCTCGCCGACTACGTCGACGCGACGGCCGGTACGGGCATCGTGCACTCCGCTCCCGCCTACGGCGTGGACGACTTCATCTCCTGCAAGAAGCACGGCATGACGAACGACCAGGTCCTCACCCCCGTGATGGGCGACGGCACCTACTCCGAGTCGCTTCCGCTCTTCGGCGGCCTCAACATCTGGGCTGCGGCCGACAAGATCTGCGAGACGATCGCCGTTGCAGGCAACCTGCTCTCCCACGGCTCGATCGTGCACAGCTACATGCACTGCTGGCGCCACAAGACCCCGCTCGTCTACCGCGCCACGAACCAGTGGTTCGTCCGCATGGACGCTCCGAACGCCGACACGCGCGGCGTGCTCGACACAGAGGCGAGCGAAAGATCCCTTCGCGATGCCGCCCTCGAATGCGTCAAGGCCACGAAGTTCTTCCCGACCTGGGGCATCAACCGCCTCTACGCGATGATCGAGAACCGTCCCGACTGGTGCATCTCCCGTCAGCGCAACTGGGGCGTTCCGCTCCCCTTCTTCATGCACAAGGAAACGGGCGAGCTGCACCCGCGCACCCTTGAGATCATGGAAGAGGTCGCGAAAATGGTCGAGGAAAAGGGCATCGAATCCTGGGCCACCGCCAAACCCGAGGACTTCCTCCCTGCCGACGAGGCCGCCGACTACGTCCGCTCCACCGACATTCTCGACGTGTGGTTCGACTCCGGCGTCACGCACTACACCGTGATGCGCGGCAGCCATGCCGACGAACTCGCCTGGCCGGCCGACCTCTACCTGGAGGGCTCCGACCAGCACCGCGGCTGGTTCCACTCCTCGCTCCTCACGGGCACGATGATCGACGGCCGCGCGCCGTACAAGATGCTTCTCACCCACGGCTTCGTCGTGGACGAAAAGGGCGAGAAGATGTCCAAGTCCAAGGGCAACGTCGTTCGTCCGCAGGAAGTCAGCGAGAAGTTCGGCGCTGAAATCCTCCGTCTCTGGGTCGCCTCCACCGACTACTCGGGCGAGCTCCGCCTCGGCCAGACGATTCTCAAGCGCGTCGTCGAAAGCTACCGCCGCGTGCGCAACACGCTGCGCTTCCTGCTCGCCAACACGTCCGACTTCGATGCTTCGAAGGATCTCGTGTCTGTCGAGAACCTGCTCGAGCTCGACCGCTGGGCCCTCGCCTATACAGAAAAGTTCCAGAAGGAAGTCCTCGCCGAGTACGGCGAATTCCGCTTCCACAACGTCGTCTCGATGCTCCAGACGTTCGCGTCCGCCGACCTCGGCAGCTTCTACCTCGACGTGCTCAAGGACCGTCTCTA
>URTL01000092.1 GCA_900550785.1 uncultured Collinsella sp.
ATAACGGTCCTAAGGTAGCGAAATTCCTTGTCGGGTAAGTTCCGACCTGCACGAAAGGCGCAACGACTTGGGCGCTGTCTCGACCATGGACCCGGTGAAATTGCACTGGTCGTGAAGATGCGACTTACCCGCGGAAGGACGGAAAGACCCCGTGAACCTTCACTGCAGCTTGGCATTGGCCGCTGGTCCCGCGTGTAGAGGATAGGCAGGAGGCATCGATCCGGAGGCGCCAGCCCCCGGGGAGCCGCCCTTGGAATACTGCCCTCGCGCGACCGGCGTCCTAACCCGAGGCCGTCAACCGGCTCGGGGACCGTGCCAGGCGGGCAGTTTGACTGGGGCGGTCGCCTCCTAAAGGGTAACGGAGGCGCGCGAAGGTCCGCTCGGGACGGTCGGCAACCGTCCTTTTGAATGCAAGAGTACAAGCGGGCTTGACTGCGAGGCCCACAAGCCGAGCAGGTGCGAAAGCAGGCTCTAGTGATCCGGCGGCCCCGAGTGGGTGGGCCGTCGCTCAACGGATAAAAGGTACTCCGGGGATAACAGGCTGATCTTGCCCAAGAGTCCACATCGACGGCAAGGTTTGGCACCTCGATGTCGGCTCATCGCATCCTGGGGCTGGAGCAGGTCCCAAGGGTACGGCTGTTCGCCGTTTAAAGCGGTACGCGAGCTGGGTTCAGAACGTCGTGAGACAGTTCGGTCCCTATCCTCCGTGGGCGCAGGAGAATCGATGGAGGCTGCCCCCAGTACGAGAGGACCGGGGTGGACGCACCTCCGGTGAACCGGTTGTCGACCAACGGCACGGCCGGGTAGCCGCGTGCGGCGCGGATAACCGCTGAAGGCATCTAAGCGGGAAGCCGTTCCAGGGATTAGTTCTCCTTCCGGTAAGGGCCCAGGTAGACTACCTGGTCGATAGACGGCAGGTGCAAGGACGGCGACGTCCTCAGCCGAGCCGCACTAATCGCCCGAGCTCTTCCGGAACCGCACCTCGCGGCCCGCGGGACAAGCGCTCATGCGCGGTCCGGGCACGAGGATGCCCCCGAGTCACCTCCCCTATGCGCCATGCGGCCCCCAGGGCACGCGAGAGAGACACCCGGACACCGTAACGGTGGGCGCCGCCCACCGGTCAGCGGCCAGAGCATGGGGGGCACGCCCGGTCCCGTTCCGAACCCGGAAGCTAAGCCCCATCGCGCCGAGAGTACTGCGGGGTCAGCCCGTGGGAGGCCAGGGCGCCGCTGACCGGTGGACGGCACCGAGCCGTACGCTTGAACTGAGAAGGGGGAGGCCTCGCGGCCTCCCCCTTTTTGCGTTTACGGGCTTTTGTCTCACATAGTAGCTGTGTTTTATAACCCTCGTTTGTCGCATCTTCTGTGAACGGGCTACAATAACTTAGTCTGTGCGATATGGAGGTGAACATGGCTGAAGCTGGTATCGGCGTTGATATCGTCGAGATTTCCCGCATGAAATCTATTCTTGAAAAGACGCCGTCGTTTGCTCGGCGTGTGTTTACCGAAGAAGAGCGTGCGTATTGCGATGCATCATCGCGTCCCGCTGCTCACTATGCGAGCCGCTTTGCTTCGCGCGAGGCGGTGCTTAAAGCTCTCGGCACGGGTTTTAGCCAAGGCGTGGGTCGCAAGGATGTTTCGGTAACGCGTGATAAACTCGGCAAACCGAAGGCGCTGCTTTCGGGCCGTGCACTCGAGATCGCTCATGAGCTGGGTGTTGTTGAGGTTGCTCTTTCCATTACGCTTACAGGAGACTTAGCCGTTGCGAATGCCATCGCGATTACCGAAGATGCTCGGCCTAAGCCAAAAGAGGAAAAGGTGAGCACCAAGAAACGCGTTGCGCAGACATTTAAAGAGGCTCGCTCTGTTTTAGATGAGCTTGAGCAGCTGCAGAATTTAGCATTGACGGAGCACCTGGGCGATGCTTCGCAAGATACGCTAGGAGCATAGATGAAACCGGTTTTGAGTACCGAAGAAGTCGTTCGTCTCGAGGATATCATCGAACGCGAAGGGACTTCGAAGGCCGAGCTTATGGAGCTAGCGGGTGAGTTTGCCGCCAACGAGGTCTTGAAGCTCAATCCCGATCGGGTTCTCGTTCTGGTCGGTTTTGGTAATAATGGCGGCGACGGTTGGGTTGCCGCCGATATTCTGAGCCATAAGGGTGTGGACGTCGATATCGTTTCTCCGGTTGAGCCGGATGAGATTCCTGCTGCTCTGGCACGTCATGTTGCTCGTCGTACTGCCGGCCGCGATGTGCACGTTTGCGTCGGCCCCTCGCGTGATGAACTCGAGGTTTTGATCGATAAGGCCGATGTTGTTGTCGATGCCATTTTTGGTACCGGTTTTCACGGGAATCTGCGTGCGCCGTTCTCCATCTGGATTCCTACGGTCAATGAATGCGCCGACTGTGTCGTATCCATTGATGTCCCCTCGGGCCTGAATGCCGAGACGGGCGTTGTTGATGACGACTGCATTCGTGCCGAGCATACGGTGACGATGATTGCGCCCAAGATTGGTTTGTATAGCGCCGATGGCCCTGAGTATGCTGGCGATTTGATCTGCGGCAATCTTTACGACCGTCTTGACGAGGTCATCGATGATGTCGACCACGCCGCCGAGATTGTCGAGCCCGGTGACTTAGTTGATTACTTTGCTCCACTTCCTACGAATATCGATAAGTATTCCCGTGGCTCTGTGCTTATTGTCGCCGGATCTGCGCAATATCCTGGTGCTGCCATTATGGCGGCCAAGTCTGCAGCTCGCGCGGGTGCTGGTTACGTGGCAGTCGCGGCTCCTGACGCCTGCGCTAATCTTATTCGCATGGCACTTCCTTCGATTCCCGTCTTTGCTATTCCGTCTGATTCCCGCGGCTCCTTTGGCGCCGCTGCGCGCATGACGGTGTGCGAGATTGCAAAGAAGTACAGCTGCGTACTGTGCGGTCCCGGTATGACGACGTCTGCCGGCGCTATGCAGGTGGTTTCGGGCTTGCTCGAGCTTGATGTACCGCTTATTTTGGATGCCGATGCACTCAACTGTCTTGCTAAGATTGCCATTGACGGTATTGATAGTAACCCCGAGATGTATCGTCGCGAGCAGCCGTTGGTTATGACGCCGCACTATCGTGAGCTTTCGCGTCTGGTTGCCGGTGACGAGGTGAACGACCTTGGTACCGCGATTGCAGCCGCGCAGAAGGTTGTCTGGGCTGCAGGCTCCGACAATCTGGTGGTCATTGCCAAGGGGCCGACGACGGCTATCTGTGGCGTTGAGCGCGTTCTGTTGCCGCTCTCGGGTCCGGCTTCTCTGGCAACTGCCGGTTCGGGTGATGTTCTCGCGGGTATTTTGGCCGGCACGCTTGCCACCATGCGCGACGAGATGGATCGTTGGGAGTTGCTGTATTCGTACGCCGTCGCACTTCACAGCTACGCCGGTTTTGCCGCGGCGACGGAGTATGGTGAGAAGAGCGTTATCGCGACCGATCTTATCGACCTGATCGGTCCTGCCATGGATCTGGCGGCAAAGGATGCGCTCGAAGATCTGGGAATCATGGACGAAGGGTCGGATGACTAATCATGAATAAAGCCGATTTGACGCGCTGGTCCTGGGTCGAGATCGACCGCGGGGCGCTCCGTCGCAACACGAGGGCCTATAAGAACTTGTTGAATCCACGTCAGCGCCTGTGCTGCGTGGTCAAGGCCGATGCTTATGGTCATGGAGCTGTTGAGTGCGCCAAGATCATGTATTCGGCCGGTGCCGACATGTTTGCCGTGGCGACGGTTAACGAGGGCGTTGAGCTCCGACAGGGCGGGATTACGAAACCCATCCTCATCCTTAGCGAGCCGCCTATCGAGGCCATTCCGACGTTGCTCGAGTTTGATATCATGCCCTCGGTCTATACGTCTGACTTTGCTCTTGCGTATGGCGAATGTGCCGTCGCGGCGGGCAAAGTGGGCAAGTATCATCTCGCCATCGAGACGGGCATGAATCGTATCGGCGTTCACTACACGCAGGTGCTCGACTTTGTCCGCGGTATAAATTTCCATCGCGGTATTCAGTGCGACGGCGTATTTACGCACTTCGCCACGGCCGATGAACCTTCGGGCTGGGACTACAAGCTGCAGTGTCAGCGCTTTACCGAGGCCGTTCAGGCCATTAAGGATGCGGGTTTTGAGTGCGGTATCGTGCACTGCGCCAACACGCCGTCCTCGATGCTCGACCCCTCGATGCATTTTGATATGATCCGCGCCGGCGTTGGCTTGTATGGCATGCAGCCGTGCGAGTTGAGCGGCCGCGTGATGCAGCTTGATCCCGTTATGAGCGTCCATGCGCGCGTGACGCGCGTGGCACATCCTGCGATGGGTGAGGGCGTGGGCTACGGTTTTACCTACCGCGTACCGCGTACGCGCGTTCAGATCTGCACGCTGCCGATCGGTTATGCCGACGGCCTATCGCGTACACTTTCCAATCGTATGGATGTGCTGTATCGCGGCGAGCGCGTGCATCAGGTTGGCAATATCTGCATGGATCAGTTTATGGTCGCCATTCAGTCCAACCCGGCACACGAGATTCCCGAGGCCGAATATGGTGACGAGATGATTATTGTCGGCCGCGATGGCGATGCCGAGATCACTATGGACGAGATGGCCCGACTGCGCGGCACGATTAACTACGAGGTCGCCTGCGGCTTTGGCATGCGCCTCGACAAGGTCTACGTGTAGGAGCCGCTATGGGCGTCATGCACATCCCCGGCCATACCCATCAGGCACCACGTGAGGTCGCACTCGAGGAAATCGAGGCCGTTCTGGGCGATTGTCACCTCTGCCAGCTCTACCAGTCGCGTCACAACATCGTGTTTGGCGTGGGAAACCCCCGCGCTCGCGTGATGTTTATCGGTGAGGCGCCGGGCCGCAATGAGGATTTGCAGGGCGAGCCCTTTGTGGGGGCGGCAGGCGAGGACCTCAACGGCATTTTGTCGCTGGCGGGGCTCAAACGCGAAGACGTCTACATTGCCAACGTGCTTAAGTGCCGCCCGCCGGGAAACCGCAATCCGCGTCCCGAGGAAGTGCTGGCTTGCTCGCCGTTTTTGCGTGAGCAGATTCGTAGCATCTGGCCCGATATTATCGTGACGCTCGGCAACCCCGCGACGCACTTTGTGCTTAAGACCGAGATTGGCATTACTAAGCTGCGTGGCAGGTTCCACCAGATGGGGCATTTTGTAGTAATGCCCACGTTCCATCCGGCAGCAGCGCTACGCAATCCGGCGTGGCAGGAACTGCTGGAGGAAGACTTTAAGATGCTGGGCGACTATCTGGAGCGACATCCCGCACCAGAGGACGCCTCGGAATAATAAGGAGCATATATGTCCCTGGAGCGCCTGGGGGTAGGTACTTACAAAACGACTTGCGCTGCCGATACGGAGTACTTTGGCGAGCTAATTGCACCGTGCCTTGAGGACGGCGATGTGCTCATCCTGACCGGTGGCCTGGGAGTGGGCAAAACTCACTTTACCAAGGGCGTCTCGCGCGGGCTGGGCGATGGGCATATGGTTACGAGCCCTACGTTTGCGCTCATGGCCGTTCACGATCAAGGCCGTATTCCGCTGTTTCACTTTGATCTATACCGCCTGGAGCATGCCTACGAGCTCGAGGATACGGGCATTTTCGATGTGCTGGGCTATGAGGGTGCTTGCCTGCTGGAATGGGGCGAACAATTCCAAGACGAGCTGACGGATGAGTATCTTTCGGTGACGCTCAAGCGTGATGAGGGCGACAGCGATGTGCGAACGATAACGCTCGAGGCGCACGGTGACCGCGCAATGGAGCTTTCCCATTTGATTGATAAGGCTGTACAAGATGAGCTTGCATAACGACAACGCGCTGGTGGTGGCGCTCGATACTTCGACCGACATGCTTGCCTGCGCGGCAAGCTGGATTGATGGGCAGACGGGCGAGACGAAGCTCGTGAGTGGCGACCACATGTGTCGCCGTCACGCCAACGTTGAGCTCGTGAATACCGTTGATGGCGTGCTGGCTCAAGCCGGTCTGGATCGCAGCGATGTTGGTTACTACGTGGTCGGCCGCGGCCCGGGGTCGTTTACGGGTGTGCGCATCGGCATCTCCACTGCCAAGGGCCTCGCGCGCGGTGCCAATGTTCCGCTGCTGGGCGTGTCGACGCTCGACGCTTGCGCTTGGACGGCGTGGAAGGCTGGCGTGCGCGGCAAGCTTGGTATCTTGGCCGATGCTATGCGCGGTGAGGTATATCCGGCGCTGTATATGCTGGTCGATGAGGGTCCCGAGCGTCAATTTGAGCGCGAACACGTGGTCAAGGCCGCCGTGGCGCTCGATGAGTGGCGCCAAGCAGCGGACTGGGACCAGGTTCAGCTGACCGGTGACGGTCTCGTGCGCTATGGCAAGCTGCTGGGTGAGGACGAGACCGCCCGCTGCGTGGAGCGCGACCTGTGGTGGCCTTCGGGCGAGGGCTTGCTGCTCGCGCATGCTGCGGGTGACGGCGATCCGGCTCGCGTCCTGCCGATTTACACGCGCCTTTCTGATGCCGAGGAAAACGAGCGCAAACGTCTTGGTCTTGCCGAGAGTGCGCAGAGCGAAATTACGGGCGTTGCCGATGAGCTCGCCGGTCGTCATCTGCAGTTCCGTCCCATGGGCGCGGCGGATGCCGAGGGCGCGAGCGCGCTAGAGGCTGCCTGCTTTGAAGGTGCCGGACACAAGGCGTGGACGCCGGGCATGTTCCTGTCCGAACTGGGCGAGGACGTCGCTGCGCCGCGTAGTTGGTGGGTGGCACACGACGACGGCAAGCTGCTGGGCCTTGCCGGCGGTATGGTCGTGGACGGTGATGTGCAGATTCTGGATGTCGCCGTCGACCCGGCACATCGCCGCGAGGGCATTGCCCGCAAGCTGCTGTCGCATGTGAGCTATGATGCCCAGATGCTCGGCTGCACCACGGCTTCGCTCGAGGTCGAGGACGGCAACGAGGGAGCGATCGCGCTTTATAACGCTCTGGGCTTTACCGAGGCTGGCCGTCGCCGCGGTTACTACGGTGTTGGCAAAGATGCCATCGTCATGACGGCGCCGAAATGGAGGGCCGCGAGAGCGCCCAATACCGGTTCGACCATCGGGACGAATCGCAGATGTCGATCATCGGCGAGGGCAAGCCGCACGGCAAGCGCAAGCACACCACCAAGCGGGACCGTTTCGACGGATACGGGCGCTCCGGCTTCGATGACGGCCGTTTTGACGACCGGCGTCAGTACCGTGACGCTGAGGGTCGCAAGGGCGACAAGAAGCGCCGTGGCAACGACTTCGGCGACGATTTCAACACGCCGTTTGACGGTCGCGAGGCCGATCGCCGCAGTAACCGTCGCAACGGGCGTTTCCACGACACGTCGTTCGAGGACCGCAAGGGCGGCTCGCACAACAACGACGGTGACAACCGTCGTGACGGGCGGAACCGCAGGAGCCAGAGCGGGCCGAACCGTGCCACGCGCAAGGCCGCGGGATTCCGCAAGTCGCACGGCAAGCGCAACGCGGCGCCGTTCCGCCGCGGTCGCTGAGCAATCA
>URTL01000093.1 GCA_900550785.1 uncultured Collinsella sp.
TCACGCGCGTAGACATTCCCGCGCAGCTTAAGGGCGCGCTGTTCCTAGTGAGCGACGAGCACGGCGTGGTCCCCGCAACCGAGACGGACGCCACCGAGGCCGACGCCGCTACGGTTGCCTTCTTCGCCGAAGGCTACGAAAAGCTCCGCGCCCGCCGCTAAATGATTTTCTGGGACGGGGATTAAAGAATCATTTTGGTCCCCGCCACCGCTACGAGTGCGAGGCGGACAAAACGCCCCCGCTCGCGAACAGTTCTGTCACCTTGGCACCGCGCGCGGTGCACACCTGCAGTTTCGCAGCCATAATGGTGGCAGGACAACCAAGAGGGGAGCGGAACCCATGGCGCTGATCTATGTCGTTGAGGACGACGAGCCCATTCGTCGTGAGCTTATCGACATCCTTGCCCGCGCCGGGTTTGAAGTCGAGGCCTGCGAATCGTTTGAGCATGTCTCGCGCGATATTCTCGCCGCCGCGCCCGACCTGGTGCTGCTCGACCTCACGCTCCCTGTCAAAGACGGCCAGCACATCTGCCATGAGGTCCGTCGCGAATCCGAGGTTCCCATCATCGTTCTCACGTCGCGCACGACCGAGATCGACGAGGTCATGGCCATGACGCTCGGCGCGGATGACTTTGTTCCCAAGCCCTACAGCGCCCGTGTGCTCGTGGCGCGCATCAATGCCCTGCTGCGCCGCACCACGGCGGCAGGCGAGCGCAGCACGCTCGTCCACAAGGGACTGGAGCTCGACCTCGCACGCTCCATGGTCACCAACACGCAAACGGGCACCAGCACCGAGCTCACCAAAAACGAACTGCGTATCCTCTCACTGCTTCTGAGCCGCGCGGGCAAGATTGTTTCGCGCTCGGCCATCATGCAGGACCTGTGGGACTCCGACGCCTTCGTGGACGACAATACGCTCACCGTCAACATCAACCGCCTGCGCACCACGCTCGAAAAAATCGGCATCAAGGGGTATTTGACTACGCATCGCGGCCAAGGCTATTCGGTCTAGGGGCCGGCTATGTCGTTTGGCAAGTTCTTTAAAGATGCGCTGCTTCCCGTCGCCGTGTGGACCTGCGGCGTGCTGCTGAGCTGCTTTGTGCTGACGGTCGCCGGTGCTTCGACATCCATCGTGGTCGTGGCGGTCGGCGTGTCCTTTATCTTTGGTATGCTCGGCATCGTGATCGAATACGCGCGCCGTCGCCGTTTTCTGCGCCAGCTGGAGCGTGCGGCAGAGGAGCTCGAGAGTCCCGCATGGGTGCAGGAGATGGTGCAATGCCCGACCTATGCCGAGGGCGAGCTCGAGTACGAGGTCTTGTGCCGGGTGGGCAAGGCGGCATGCGACGAGGTTGCCGAAGGCCGGCGTCAGACCGATGACTATCGCGACTATATCGAGAGCTGGGTCCACGAGGCCAAGCTGCCCCTGGCGGCGGCTCATCTGATTTTGGAAAACCTGGACGGCAGCGAAGACGACCTGTCGCGCGTGGATGACCTGGGCCGTGAGTTGACTCGCGTGGAGCGCTATATCGACCAGGCGCTGTACTACGCGCGCTCGGAAGTCGTGGAGCGGGACTACCTGATTCGCCGCTGGGATCTCAAGACCTTGGCGACGGGCGCGATTAAAGCCAACGCGCGCGAGCTCATCGCGGCGCACGTGGCGCCGGTGTGCGAGAACCTCGACTTTGAGGTCTTTACCGACGAGAAATGGCTCGAGTTTATTCTGGGCCAGCTCATTCAGAACAGCATTAAATATGCGCGTGAGGACGGCGCAAAGATCGTGTTTTCGGGTGCGTTGCTGGACGAGGGTCTGGCGAGCGAGCGCATCGAGCTTACCGTCGCGGACAACGGCTGCGGCGTGTGTGCGGCAGACCTGCCGCGCGTGTTCGAGAAAGGCTTTACCGGCGACAACGGCCGCACCACCAAGCGCGCAACGGGCATCGGCCTCTACCTGGTGGCGCGCCTGTGCTCCAAGATGGGCATCGACGTCACCGCGGCATCGGAGCCGGGCGAAGGCTTCGTCGTAACATTCGCTTTTTCAACGAACAAGTTCCAATACTTTGAGTAACGCACACGGCAAACGGCCGCCCAAACAAAACGTGCCGCCCCAAACGGGGCGGCACGCCATCTTTTATCAGCCAACTCGTTGAAGTACGGTGACGAAGGCGCAAGGCCGGGAGGGGTTATCTAAGCCGACATCCCGCAGCCGCGAAGCGGCGAGGACGTCGGCGTGATAACCCCGCAGGCCCTGCGCCGGCGGGAAGGAACCTACTTCACGACCAAGATGTCGCAGTCCGTATTGCGCAGCAGGAACGTCGAAATCGAACCCAGCAGCGCATACTTGATCGAGGACAGGCCGCGTGCGCCGCAGAGCACCAGGTCGGGCTTAACCACGTCGAGCATCTCGTCCTTGAGCGTCTCGCGAATGCGGCCGGCGCGAATCATGACCTCGACCTCGGGAATGTCGGGATTGGCCTTGGCCTCTTCGAGCTGCTTGGCGATAGAGTTCTTAAATGCCTCCTCTAGGCCGTTGACCAGATCGACCGGATAGGAACCGGCGCTCTCGAGCGCCGTGGAATCGATAACGTGGCCGATGATTAGCTTGGCGCCGTTGTTCGCGGCGACCTTGATGGCGCGTGCGAGCACAAAATCCTGCTGCTCAGTACCGTCGAGTGAAACAAATACCTTGGTGTAGCCCTCGTTCATGGTTTCCTCCTTGGTCTATCGCACGGGCGCGGGGCTCGTGCGTCGGGCGGGCGCGGGCGCGTTGGCCGCCGGACACTTTATCTTGTTGCAGTTATACCCAAGGATTTCGGTTTGACTGCTCGCAATTCTGTGAACGGGCGAGTTTTTTGGTAAGGGTAGGCGTAGACGCGCCCGAACGGTTGATAATGGGACATCGCCCGCACCGTCCGCAGAACAATATCGGCGGGTGTCTAACGAGGGGGTCCCTTTGGATATTATCGAGCTTCTAAAATCTGCCTTCATGGGCCTGGTCGAGGGCATCACCGAATGGCTGCCTGTTTCGTCGACCGGTCACATGATCTTGGTGGACGAGTTCGTCAAGATGAACGTGAGCGAGACGTTCTGGAATATGTTCCTGGTCGTGATTCAGCTCGGCGCCATTCTGGCCGTCTGTGTGCTGTTCTTCCATGAGCTCAATCCGTTCTCGCCCAGCAAGGGCAAGGAGGGCCGTCGCGACACCTGGGTGCTGTGGGGCAAGATTGTGCTCGGCTGCATTCCCGCCGCGGCGATCGGTCTGCCGCTTAACGACTGGATGGAGGAGCATTTCTACAATGCTCCCGTCGTGGCGCTGGCGCTCATTGTGTACGGCGTGCTGTTTATCGTGATCGAGAACTGGCGCGCGAGCAAGCGCGAGGAAATGGCCGTTGCCGGTTCGTTTGGCTCGCGTGCTGTGGTGTCGGGTGGACGTCCCGCCGGTGCGCACTTTGCGGCGCCCGCCGCGGCTACCGCTGAGGATGAGGACGATGACGAGAATCTGGACTTTGGCTCCATCGCCACGCTCGAGGACCTGAGCTGGAAGACTGCGCTGGGTATCGGCTGCTTCCAGGTGCTTTCGCTGGTGCCTGGTACGTCTCGCTCCGGTTCTACCATCATCGGCGGCCTGCTTTTGGGCTGTACGCGTTCGGTGGCGTCCAAGTTTACGTTCTTCCTGGCCATCCCTGTCATGTTTGGCGCGAGTGCACTCAAGCTGGTCAAATACTTCATCAAGGGCGGCACGTTCGGCGCCAACGAGGTCGCTATCTTGGGCGTGGGCTGCGTTGTGGCCTTTGTGGTTTCGCTCATCGCCATCAAGTGGCTCATGGGCTTCGTCCGCCGTCACGACTTCAAGTGCTTCGGTGTTTACCGCATCATCCTGGGCGTCGTAGTGCTCGCATACTTCTTCGTTCTGGAGCCTATGCTCGGCCTGTAACTTGGTTGACGCCGCGCGGCGGCCAGGGAGACAACTTGTCATTCGAAGGGGGCGGCATGACCAAAAGGTCTATGCCGCCCCCTTTTCATGCCAATTTGTTCGCCCTGGCCGCCGCTCGCTACCGTTGCCATGACATCGGTGGCTCCGTGATTGGTGCAATGGGGCCAGGTTTCTTTGCACCAATGTGGTGCAGACTAACCTGACCCCATTGCGCCAAATCCGCTGGGCGGGCCTGACGGTGGCGCACGGAGTCGTGGTGTGATTTGCGTCGGTGTCCGCGCGGCTCGGTATACTGGTACGGCTCAAACTATGGCGCTGCCCGCAGGCGCGCCGTCCGTCAGATGAGGAGTCGCCCATGACCCAGCCCTTGCCCTGGGAAAAGAATGTCGCGGTACCTGTGCCGCCCGCGCCGGAACCCGTGCCGCTCGATGCATACACCGCCCCTGCTGCGCCGGAGCCCGAGCTCGTTCCGCTCGACATCTACGACGCTCCCGCGCCGGCGCCCAAGCCCGCCAAGCCGCTCGTCGACATCGACAGCCTTAATCCCGCTCAGCGCGAGGCGGTCCTGACCACCGAGGGCCCGCTGCTGGTCCTTGCCGGCGCCGGCTCGGGCAAGACCCGCGTCTTGACCTTCCGCATCGCACATATGCTCGGCGACCTGGGCGTTAAGCCCTGGCAGATCCTTGCCATCACGTTTACCAACAAGGCCGCGGCCGAGATGCGCGAGCGTCTGGCGGCGCTCATTCCCAGCGGTACCCGCGGCATGTGGGTGTGCACCTTCCATGCCATGTGCGTGCGCATGCTGCGCGAGGACGCCGACCTGCTGGGCTACACCGGCCAGTTCACCATCTACGATGACGATGACTCAAAGCGCATGGTGCGCGACATTATGCAGGCGCTCGGCATCGAGCAAAAGCAGTTCCCCATCAACATGATCCGCAGCAAGATCAGCTCGGCCAAAAACGCCATGATCGGCCCCGAGGACATGCTCAAGAGCGCCGATAGCCCCAACGATAAAAAGGCCGCACAGGTCTACTTGGAGCTGGAGCGTCGCTTGCGCGCCGCCAATGCGATGGACTTCGACGACCTGCTCGTGCGCGCGCTTGAGCTGCTGCGCACCCGCCCCGAGGTGCTCGATAAGTACCAAGAGCGCTTCCGCTACATTAGCGTCGACGAGTATCAGGACACCAACCACGTCCAGTACGAAATCGCCAACCTGCTGGCCGCCAAGTACCAAAACCTCATGGTCGTGGGCGACGACGACCAGTCCATTTACAGCTGGCGTGGCGCCGACATCACCAATATCCTGGACTTTGAGAAGGATTTTAAAAACTGCAAGACCGTCAAGCTGGAGCAGAACTATCGTTCCACGGGTCATATCCTGAACGCCGCCAACGCCGTGGTACGCCACAACTCGCAGCGCAAGGACAAGCGCCTGTTTACGGCCGAGGGCGATGGCGAGAAGATCCAGGCCTTCCAGGCGAGCGACGAGCGCGACGAGGGCCGCTGGATTGCCGGCGAGATCGAGAAGCTGCATGCCAAAGGCACGAGCTACGACGACATTGCCGTGTTCTATCGCACCAACGCCCAGTCGCGTATCCTCGAAGATATGTTCCTGCGCGCGGGCGTGCCCTACAAGATCGTGGGCGGCACGCGATTCTTCGACCGTGCCGAGATCCGTGATGTCATGGCCTACCTTAAGATGATCGTGAACCCGGCCGACGAGATGAGCGTCAAGCGCGTCATCAACACACCGCGCCGTGGCATCGGCTCCACCTCGATCCAAAAAATCGAGCAGCTGGCGCGCGACAACCGCTGCTCGTTCTTCCAGGCTTGCGAGATCGCGTGCGCCGAGACCGGCATGTTTAGCGCCAAGGTGCGCAACGGCCTGTCGAGCTTTGTGTCGCTGGTGCGCGAGGGCCGCCGCATGGACGGCGAGCTCAAGGACGTCGTCGAGATGATTGTCGATAAGACGGGCTTGCTGCAGGCGTTTCGCGCCGAGGGCACCATGGAGTCCGAGAGCCGCGCCGAGAACATCCAGGAATTCCTGGGCGTCGCTGCCGAATTTGAGGAGACGCACGAGGACATCGAGGGTACGCTCGAGAGCTTGGAAGAGCTGCGCGCAGCCGGTGTTGCCGACGTGCCTGCCGGCGCCGAGCCCGAGTCCGTCGTGGTGAGCGCGCCCGCGCCCGAACCGGGGCCATCTGCCCCGGCATCCTCGTTTGAGGCACTCGTCGGCGCGCGCGATGCTGCAGGTTCCAATCCGCTCGATAGACTAGCCGCCCCGGCGCTCTCACCGCAGGATGCCCTGGCCGCCGCCATCGCGGGCAACGCGTATGCCGCGCCGACGGAGATGCCGGCGGGTGCCGTGCATGCCGACGAGATTGAGCGCACCTACGGTCCGCTCACCTGTAAGGCGCTGCCGGCACTCATGGAGTGGCTGGCCCTGCGCTCCGACTTGGATTCCCTGGCCGGCGAGACGCATGCCATCACCATGATGACCATCCACTCCGCCAAGGGCCTGGAGTTCCCGGCGGTGTTCGTGGCCGGCATGGAGGAGGGCATCTTCCCGCACGTGCACGACTTTGGCGGCAGCGATGACCCGGGTAAGCTTGAGGAGGAGCGTCGCCTGGCCTACGTCGCCATCACGCGCGCCCGCAAGCGCCTGTTCCTGACCTATGCGGCCACGCGTCGCACCTACGGCTCGACCTCTGCCAACCCGCGCTCGCGCTTCCTCAACGAGATTCCGTTTGAGGATATCGAGTTTAGCGGTATCGGTTCTGCCGGTTTTGAAGGCACGGGCTGGGAGAAGCGCGGCGACCGTCACGGCACCTTTGGCTCGGGCATGGGCTCGGATATGTATGGCGGCAAGGTGTTTGGCTCGCATACGCGCTCGACCGGCGGTTCCGGTTCGCGCGGTGGATCGAGCTTTGACGATTTCTTTGGCGGCAGCAGCTACGGGACCGAGCGCCATCGTGGGGTCTCGCCCGACGCCGGCCGTGTTGCCTCGACCTTTGGCTCGGGCGCGCCGCGAGCCAAAAAGCCGTCGTCCAAGGTGTCCCCGACGGTGGAGCGCAAGGTCGATCGCGCCAGCGCATCGCAGGACTTTGCCGCGGGCGATACCGTGAGCCATAAGACCTTTGGCACGGGTACCGTGATCTCGGTCGCCGGAGACATGATCGAGGTTCAATTCGAAAAGACCGGCCAGACCAAAAAGCTTATGAAGGGCTTTGCTCCGATCGTCAAGCTGAATGCCTAGCTGCGAGGTTGACCGGGCGCGCCGGGGGCTTTGGTCGCCTGCTCGGGCAGTCCTGCTCGCAC
>URTL01000094.1 GCA_900550785.1 uncultured Collinsella sp.
GGACAGCGCGGCACTGTGGGCTGGTCATACCGAGGGCGAACTGCCCGTTCACACCATTGGCGCCACCATCGGCACCCACGTAGGCCCTGGCGCCGTAGCCGTAGCCTTCTTCCAGCCCGCCAACTAACCGACCTGCCATAAACCACCACAAAGGTGCCTGTCCCCTTTGCGGTGGTTTATGCTTTTCAGGGTGGAAGGGAGCGAGCAATGGCGTCTGAGGGCTTTTTCGAACGGGTGTACGAGGTGGTCGAGCAGATCCCCGAGGGGATGGTCGCCACGTATGGTCAGGTGGCGCTGCTTGCCGGTCGTCCACGAAGTGCGCGGTATGTGGGGTATGCCCTGCATAGCAATCCGCGCCCCGGCGAGATTCCCTGTCACCGCGTGGTGTTTGCCGACGGGCGCATATGCGAGGGTTTTGCTTTTGGCGGTCCCGATGCTCAACGTGAGCTTTTGCTAGGGGAGGGTGTGGCGTTTAAGGACGACATGCACGTCGACCTGGCCGTCTGTCGTTGGCCTGCCGGACTCTAACAGCTCTGCCATGGCCAGAACCACCACAAAGGTGCCTGTCCCCTTTGTGGTGGTTTTCTGTTGCAGGTTTACCGGGGCTAACTTATGGAGAAGCTATGGCGGCGAATATTGATGCTGCAAAGTAAACCACGGTGAACTATATTGTATTCAGCAACGGAGCAGGCAATAGGCGATGAAAAAGCCTGCCCTGTTGAGTTTGATTCGCATTCCTCCCCTCTGTGCGATTCAACGGTGTACTTCGGGAACAGGCCCGCTGGCAACTAACTGCCGGCGGGCCTGTTCCTGTTTGTCGGGGGAGTGCGATGGGCGGAGCCGAACAGGTCGGGCACCAAAAAAGGCGGACGCCGTAGCGCCCGCCCTATAGCAATCGAAAGCTCAAACCAGCAAATCGGTCTAGTATACCATGCCCATGGCGTCCTGAACCTCGGCCAGGGTCTGCTCGGCGATCTCGTTGGCGCGACGGTTGCCCTCGTGCAGCACGTCCTTCACATAGTCCAGATCGTTCTCGTAGCGCTGGCGACGCTCGCGGATCGGCGCGAAGTACTCGTTGACGGCTTCGGTCACGTACTTCTTGAGCTGGCCGGAGCCGCCCATGCCGATCTCCTCGGCAATTTCGACCTCGGAGCGACCGGTGCAGATGGCAGCCGTCGAAAGCAGGCCGGACACGCCGGGGCGGTTCTCGGGATCGAACGTGATCATGCGCTCGGAGTCGGTCTGGCTCTTCTTGATGCGTTTGGCCGTTTCCTCGGCGGTCATCGAGATGTTGATGGCGTTGCCGTAGCTCTTGCTCATCTTGCGACCGTCCAGGCCCGGCAGCAGCGGGGTCTCGGACAGCAGCGCGTCGACCTCGGGGAACACCTTGCCGTAGCGGTTGTTAAAGCGGCGAGCGATGGTGCGGGTAAGCTCGATGTGCGGCAGCTGGTCGCGACCGACGGGCACCACGTTGCCCTTGCAGAACAGGATGTCGCAGGCCTGGTGCACCGGGTAGGTGAGCAGAAGGCCGGTGAGCTCGTGGCCCGAGGCCTCCATCTCGGCCTTTACCGTGGGGTTGCGCGCCAGTTCGGCCTCGGACACCAGCGACAGGAACGGCAGCATGAGCTGGTTGGCTGCGGGCACGGCGGAGTGCGCGTAGATCATGGTCTTGTCGGGGTCGATGCCGCAGGCAAGGTAGTCCATGACCATGTTGTACACGTTGTCCTGGATGTGCTCGGTCGTGTCGCGGTCAGTGATGACCTGGTAGTCGGCGATGAGCACGTTGGTCTTGGCGCCCATGTTCTGCAGCTCAACACGGCCCTTGAGGGTGCCGAAGTAGTGGCCCAGGTGCAGACGGCCGGTGGGGCGGTCGCCGGTGAGCATGGTGAACTTCTCGGGCGTCTTGGCCAGGCCCT
Organism: uncultured Collinsella sp.; assembly: GCA_900550785.1. Taxonomy (GTDB): domain Bacteria; phylum Actinomycetota; class Coriobacteriia; order Coriobacteriales; family Coriobacteriaceae; genus Collinsella. The sequence goes on from URTL01000094.1 coordinate 1,917, forward strand.
CGCGAATGTCGTTGCTCTTTTGCAGCGCGACTTCGTAGCTGTTCTCGTTTGGCATGATTGCTCCTAACGTATGTTCGCAGGTCTTGATGATAGCGTGTTTATTGAGAGGGGTGGGCGTGAGTGGGTGAGGGACTATCAGGGGCCGGCTTTCATGTCCGCCGCTGCGTCCGCGCGAACGGCTGCCAACGTCTTGGCCCATCCTCACCGGCAAACCCTAGCGCCTGTGGTGCCGCTCTTCCTTACGTTCTTCTGCCGCCTGCTCCTCCTGCTTAAAGGCGGGGTCGTCGGGGGTGACGAGCTCGTCCTCGTGCGTGCGCTTGTTGTAATGGTGGCGTAGCACGGGTTCAAACAGGTGCAGGTGCTTGGCAAAGGCCGCCGAGCCAATGGCGAGCACGGTAAAGATGAGCACGCGCATGGGCACCTCGACCTGGTTAATCGCGGCGGCGCCGGCCGAAAGCATGATGCACCAGGCATAGATGAGCAGCACGGCCTGTTTTTGGTTGTAGCCTTCTTGGATCAGGCGGTGGTGGATGTGACCCTTGTCGGCCTGCCCGATGCTAATGTGGGCGCGCTTGCGGCGCACGATGGCGCTGAACGTGTCGATGATGGGCACGCCGGCAACGATGAGCGGGATGATAAGCGAGGTGAGCGCGGCGGTGCGGCTCACGTTGAGCAGCGAGATGGAGCCCAGTGCAAAGCCCAGAAGCAGCGACCCCGAGTCGCCCAAGAAGATGCTTGCGGGGTTGAAGTTGTAGCGCAAAAAGGCCAGACAGGCGCCAAAGAGCGCAATGGAGAGCGCGGCGGCGTCGATGCGGCCCGAGAGAACGGCCATCGAAAACATGGTGAACGACGCGATGCCGCAGATGCCCGTGGCCAAGCCGTCGAGGCCGTCGATGAGGTTAATGATGTTGGTGAATGCCACCAGATAGATCACGGTAATGGGGTAGGCGAGCCATCCGAGCATGATCTCGCCGGGGGCAAACGGGTTGACGATGACGCCGATTTTTAGGCCGCCCAAGCAGGCGATGAGCGCGGCGAGGGCCTGGCCGGCGAGCTTTTGCTTGGGCGTGAGCTGGAAGACGTCGTCGATCGCGCCGGTCGCAAAGATGACGGTAAAGGAGAGCGCCAGCATGGGATAGCTAATGTGAAGGCGCGGGTGCGGCACCAGGACGGGTGGCCAGCCTAGGTGCCAGGTGCCTAGGATTTGCACAATGCAGGCAACGACCAGGCCCAAAAACACCGCCGTTCCGCCCAAACGCGGGATGGGCTTGGTGTTGATGCGGCGCTTAGAAGGATAGTCGACGGCATCGAGCTTAATTGCCAAGCGCTTGACCAGGGGCACCGCGAGGAAGGTCGTGATAAAGGCCGCCGCTGCCACGCATAGGTACGGTATGTAGCTCGGGGATGAAGCCATGAATCTAAAAACCGCCAAGCGTCGAAGGAAAAGGTCAGAAGAACGCCATGCGCAAAGGGCATAGCCGAACCATAATACTCGACCAAGGGGGGTGCATGGAATTGCACGCAGCGATAATCACGCGCTTACCAGATATTGGGATGTTGTCGATGGCTTGTCGGGATGCCGGCGGGGATCCATATGGACTGTAATGGTGATTTTCGGCAAAAGAAAACCACCCCCCACGTTACGAAAATGAACCCACCTAAAACAGGTGGGTGCCCTCATCGACTGTTCCAGCGTCCTTAACAACGAAGGATACCTGTACTAGGTACGACTGTGTGGGCTCCCTAAATAAACGCGACGGTTCACCCAGTTGCTCCGCGGGGGGCGGAATACCTACATCATAAAGCGGCACTTTATCGATTCCAGTCTTGACATTACAAAAATCGTGTCGGACGATTACGGCGCCTTGGGCTCGAGCCGTCTGTGGGGTTGATCCCTTTACGTTTGAGCTGCTGAATCGTTGTTTTGGAGCATGGTTTTATGCCGACGTCGTTGACCGAACTTTTTTCGCCCGCCTGCCATTTGTGTCCGCGCCGTTGCGGTGCGGCGCGCGATGAGGGCGCGCACGGCGTCTGCGGTGCTAACGACACGCTCAAGGTGGCCCGCGCCGCGCTTCATATGTGGGAGGAGCCGCCTATCTCGGGCGAGGCCGGTTCGGGCACGATCTTCTTTAGCGGCTGCTCGCTCAAATGTATCTACTGCCAGAACCACGAGATCTCGACCGGCAATTATGGCCTTGAGATTTCGCCTGAGCGCCTGGTCGAGATTATGCTGGAACTGCAGGACCAGGGTGCCAACAACATCAATTTGGTGACGGCGACGCACTATGCGCACCTGTTGCCTGCCGCGATTGCCGCGGCACGGGCGCGCGGACTGGTTATCCCAATCGTCTACAACACGAGTGGTTACGAGCGCGCGAGTGCCGTGGCGGCGCTGGGCGACCTGGTCGATGTGTGGCTCACCGACTTTAAATATGCCGATGCCGGGCTTGCGCAGTCGCTCTCCCATATAAAGGATTACCCGCGTGTGGCCGTGTCGGGTCTGGTCCAGATGGCGCGCGAGATCGAGCGCCGCGGGGGAGAGTTGGTGGACGAGGACGGGCTTATGAAGCGTGGCATGATCGTGCGTCACCTGGTGCTTCCGGGGCATGCAGACGATTCGTGTCGCGTGCTGGACCTGGTGTGGCAGACGGTGGGCGACGTGCCGATCTCGGTTATGAACCAGTACACGCCCAATGCGCTCATGCGCGAGCAGGGCGGCGACCTGGCACGCGCCGTGACGCGTGAGGAGTACGAGCAGGTGCTCGACCATGCCGACGACCTGGGTTTTACGACGATGTTCTGGCAAGAGGGCGGCGCGGTAGACGAGAGCTTCACCCCGGCCTTCGACACCACCGGTGTTCTTACCAGCGCAAAGTAGCGCGTTCGTCGATGATTTTTCTGGGACGGGGATAAAAAATCATCGAGAGGATCGCCTGTTCGAAAAGTTGCCAAAATAGCCGCGCCCCAAAAAGACTGGTTATTGGGCGTTGACAGTTGGCGAGCCGTAGGTAAAATATCGACTTGTCCTGGGGACGTAGCTCAGTTGGGAGAGCGCTGCCGTCGCATGGCAGAGGCCGAGGGTTCGACTCCCTTCGTCTCCACCCTTGGATTTGATAAGCCGCTGACATTGTGTCGGCGGCTTTTTTTAAAAGAAAGGGCTATACCATGGCCGAGCTTGAGTCCCAACCATTGTCCGACGAGGAGCGCGCTGAGTTGGAAGAGCTCCGCGCTGAGAAGGCCCGCCGCGAGGCTCGGGAAGAGGCCCGTCGCGAGCGTGAGGAGCTGGCTGCCCTGCGCGCCGAGCGTGCGAAGGCCGAGGAGGTCGCCTCGAACGCCGCATCCGAGCGCAAGCCCGCGCCCGCACCCAAGCCCGCTGCTGCGAAGCCTGCACCTGCCGCGCCCAAACCTCAGCCTAAAAAGGCCGCTCGTCCCAAGTCCGTCGAGCCCAAGCCGAGCCGTGACGAGATGACCTTTGCCCAGCGCATGGTTGCCTCCAAGGAACCTACGGGCGAGAACGAGATCCCTGGCATGGCGCCGGCTCAAAAAATCATCATTGTCCTTGCCCTCATCGCGTTTGTCATCTTTATGGGCTACACGATCCTGACCAGCATGGGCCTGCTCTAACCGATTTGCATCGGGCGTCATGTCCGCATGCTCTGCTCTCGTCCAACCCTCAAATTCTGCACCACACATCCGAAAGGTCGCCCCATGGCTTTGACCGACATCTCGCATCCCACCGACATCGCAATGCTCACCGATCTGTACGAGCTCACTATGGCCCAGGGCCTGTGGGAGAGCGGCAAGGCCAATGAGCAGGGTTGTTTTACCGCGTTTTACCGCGACCATCCCTTTGGCAGCGCCTATGCCGTCATGTGCGGCACCGCCGAGCTGCCCGAGCTGGTCGAGAATCTGCGCTTTACGCCCGAGGACATCGACTACCTCGCCTCGCTCCAGGCCCCGGCCGGCGGTGCGATGTTCAAGTCTGGATTCCTCGACTACCTGCGCGATTTTCGTGCGCATGTAAATATCGACGCCGTCCCCGAGGGCGAGCTCGTCTTTCCACGCGAGCCCATGGTGCGCGTCACCGGTCCTGCGCTCGAGTGCCAGCTGCTTGAGACGGCGCTGCTCAACATCGTCGGGTTCCAGACACTTGTCGCCACCAAGACGGCGCGAGTGGTGCTGGCGGCGGACGGCCGTCCCGTGGCCGAGTTTGGCCTGCGCCGAGCCCAGGGTCCTGATGGCGGCCTGGCCGTTGCGCGCGCGAGCTACGTCGCCGGCTGCTCCTCTACGTCCAATGTGCTCGCCGGCCGCCGCTACGGTATTCCCGTCTTTGGCACGCATGCGCACAGCTGGGTGATGAGCTTCGATTCCGAGCTCGAGGCCTTCCGCGCCTTTGCCAAGTCGAGCCCCAAGAACTGCACGCTGCTCATCGACACCTACGACGTGCGCGAGGGCTGCGAGCATGCCATTACGGTTGCCAAGGAGATGGAGGCGGCGGGCGAGCGCCTGTCGGCTATTCGCATTGACTCGGGCGACCTCGCCAAGCTCTCCAAGTATGTCCGCGGTCGTTTCGATGCCGAGGGCCTGCCCTATGTGGGAATCTCGGTTTCCAACGATCTTGACGAGTACACGATTCAGTCGCTGCTCGACCAGGGCGCGCCCATCGATAGCTTTGGCGTGGGCACCAAGCTCGCGACCTGCTACGACCAGCCGGCGCTGGGCGGCGTGTACAAGCTTTCCGCCCGCCGTGCGAGCGAGGCCGACCCGTGGACGCCGGTGGTCAAGCTCTCCGAGCAGCCCTACAAGCGCACGATCCCGGGCGTGCAGCGTGTGCGCCGTTATTACGACGGCTTTGGCGGCCCGGTCTGCGACATGATCTACGACGAGGACCATCTGGTGGGGGAGGGCGCCGCGCGCGGCAATACCCTCGTGGCCGTGAATGATGCCGCCCTGGTGACCGACGTGTCGGAGCTTGAGTATCGCGAGCTGCTGGTGCCGATCGTGCGCGATGGCAGTGCAGTGGCTCCGCGTGAGAGCATCCAGGACGCGCGCGAGCGCTGTGCTTGGGCGCTTGATCATCTGGACGCAGCTTTCAAGCGCTTCCTGTACCCGCAGACCTATGTGGTGGGCATGGAGCAGGGCCTGGCTCAGGTGCGCGACGAGCTCGTGCGCAAGAACATGGCCGCGGCTTCGGCCTTCCCCTGGGCAAAATGATCCGAAGGGGACGGAGGAAAACGGATCAGTTGGCCTTGCGGCTCCTCCGGTGATCCGCATGCGACGGAGGAAAACGGATCATTTTCTCGCCCG
>URTL01000095.1 GCA_900550785.1 uncultured Collinsella sp.
ACGTCACCTTGGCGCAAATGCGGCTCGCTCGCTGGCATTAGTGCTACATCAGCGTTAACGTTGCCGCACTAAATTAGCTTTGTCGATTCCAGCTTTTCGATGATCCAGTCGTTGGCTTTGATGACCGGACGGCGGAAGACGACGCCCAGGGCCAGCGACGGAATCAGATAGCTCGCCAGAATGCCCAGCTCAACCCAGTACTCCATATGGTAGGCGCCAGCCATGGCGGCATGCATGGCGTTAATGCCATGGGTAAACGGCAGGAACGGATAGATCGCCTGGAACACAGGGCCGGTCATCTCGATGGGGAACGTACCGCCCGAACCGCCGACCTGCATGACCAGCAGCACAACGGCGAGCGCCTTGCCGATATCGCCAAACGACACCGTAAGCGTGTAGACGATATTGGAGAACACGAGACTCGCGACCCAGCCCGCCAGCACAAACTGCAGCGGGTTGTCGCACTGGATGCCAAAGAACAGGATGTCGCCCGCGCACACGAGCGTTGCCTGCAGCAGAGCCAAACCGCCAAAGAACAAGTAACGACCCAGGTAGATCTCGTGTAGGCGTACGGGGATGAGCTCGTTGATAAGCTCATCGTCAACCGACACCTTCATCATGGCCGCCAGCACGATCGAGCCAACCCAGAGCGACAGAATCGTGTAGAACGGCGCCATGGCCGAACCGTAGTTGCGGATCGGATAGACCGGTTTGCGATCGAGCGCGACGGGACCGGAAAGCGACACGGCCAAACCCTCGGGATCGTTGCCAATCATCGTCTTGATCGTGGCAAGGTCGTCCGACATCAGGGCGCCATCGAGCTCATCCTTAAACGCACTGATCTTATCGGACGCTTCACCTAGCTGATCGGAAGCCTTGTTGACCAGCTTGGCGGCCTTGGAGAGGCCCTTCGCCAACGAGCCGGATGCGTCGGTCAGGCCGCCTACGGCGCTATCCAGGTCGCCCGAGATGCCATCAAGCGAGTCCAGAATGCCCGAAACCGTCTTCTTGAGCTCCTTGGCCTTAACCGAGAACGTGGAATCGTAATCGGATTTGGCACCCGCGATACCGGCCTTGGCATCGACGATGGCCTGATCGACCTCGGCACGCGAGTTGTTGACCTCGGCCATGCTATCGGAGAGAGACTTCGCGGTGGCCGCCAGATCCTTGGCATTGTTGCGGTACTCAACGGCGATTCTGTCCAGCGACGTCGCGGCGGACTTGAGGCCGCCCTTCAAATTCTCATCGCTCACCTGGTCGGCAAGGCTGCGGAGCTGATCGGCCATCTCATCGATATCCTTGGCGCGCGCATTGAGGGCCGCAGCGGCATCGTTGAGTTGGGACACCGTAAGGTACACATGCTGGTTTGCGGTGTCGAATGCCTTCGCAAGCTCGGCAGACACGTTGTCGAACGAGCCCGCGCTTCCGTCAATCGCGGCGTTGATGGCGTCGTTGGCGGCCTTCAGCGCTTCTTTGGAATCGCTCATGCCGCTCTTGGCATGCTCCATCAACTGCTTGGTCGACTCATCGACCGTACCCGTCTGCTGGAGCATACCGCTCGCCGACGTCAGCGAATCGGACGTAGAGCTCAAAATGCCCGCCAGCGACGAAGCATTAGCCTGAACGTCTCGCAGGTCCTCAATCGAATCGCCGAGCGTCGAGGACAGGTTGGCGATAAAGTTGCTGACCTGGTCGGTGCTCATGTAATCGAGCAGGCTGGACACCGTCTTAAGACCGATGCTCGTAATGGTCTCGGTAAAAGATTCGTTAACCTGGTTCTGAACGGCGCTCGAACCCTTCTCGGTCACGATCTGCGCGATGGCGTTGGCCTTCTGGTTCTCGTAAAACTCGATATCGGCGTGTTTCACGTCGGTCGAGAAAAGCGTCATCATGTCAGCGCTAAACGTTTTGGGAATAACGACGGCAGCATAGTACGCGCCCGACTTAACGCCCTCGATAGCCTTTTCGCGATCGTTAAGCACAACCCAATCGAAGCTCTCGTTGCCACGTAGGGTGGCGGTCACGTTTTCGCCCACGTTAACCTCGACGGGGATCAGATCGCTCTCGTAACCCTCATCGGTGTTGACCACGGCAATCTTAAGATTGCCGGTGTTGCCGTACGGATCCCAGCTGCCGGCGATGTTAAACCACGCGTACAGGCACGGCACGATAATGAGGCCCATCACGACAATCAAGCCGATCACGGAGCGAGACACGTTTTGGACATCGCGCCTAAACAGATGCAGGATGTTCTTCATTTATGCCTCACCTCCTTTGGAGTGCTTGCCGAACGGGGCGGTATCTCCATCATTTATGGCTGTGTTGTCGCTGCCCTGAGATTTATGGTGCGAGCCGATATGCGGCAAGCGGCCCGTGGACTGATCGCCGCCCTTGGCACCACGCTCGCTGGCGTTGAGACCAAACATGTGGCGGGCGGCAGGAATGGCGGCCGTGTGCTCGCGCATCTCGCGACGAAGGTCCTCATCCGAAAGCGCCGAGATGCGCATCTGGGTATTGAGGCTCGCGCGGATATATTCGATATTGATAAGCCAGCCGCAGATGGCAATAACCGAGATGATCCAAATGACAAGCAGGATGATCTTGCCGTTATTGTCGATATCGAGAACCGTCGACAGGACAAAGAGCAGGACCTGAACGCCCACCACGGCGGCAAAACCGCCCTTGATGTAGTACGGGTAGCGATGTTCAAAGGCGACCGCATGATCGAGCAGTTCGCGACGGTACGAATCGGAATCGAGCATGACACGCATGGCCGTGCGCAGCGAGTAGCGCTGGCGCGGCAGGTCGTTGGACTCGCAAATCATCATACCGGTCGTGGAAAGCTGTTTATCAAAGAGCAGGTTAAGGTTGAGCAGCAGCGGACGCAGCTGCAGGCCGATAAAGAGCGCCACGATCAAGAACACGCCCAGAATGCACAGGTTAAACAGGTAGTTGAACGAATACATGCCGCCGACCGTCTCGCGCAGCAGATTGATGCCGTAGGTAAAGGGCAGCAGCGGGTGCAGCCACTGGAAGAAGCCGGGCATCATCTCGATGGGGTACATGCCCGACGAACCCGGGATCTGCACGATGACGAGAATGACGCCGATAGCCTTGCCGATATGCTTAAACGTGGTGGACAGCGCATAGATGATATTGACGTAGGTGAACGAAATGGCGATGCCGCCCAGCACGAACAGCAGCGGGCTGACGCACTGCACGCCAATCACCAGATCGCCTACCGTAACGATGATGGCCTGCAACGCGCCCAGGATCACCATGAGCAACCAGCGGCCAAAGTAGCCTTGGCGCGCCGTAAAGCTGCCAACACCTTCACGGTCGACCTCGAGCTTGTAAATGGCGATGAGCACATAGCCGCCCACCCAAAGCGCCAGATTGGTGTAGAAGGGAGCGATGCCTGAGCCAAAGCTCTTGACCGGATAAATTGACTTTGAGGTCAGCTCGACCGGAGATGCCATGAAGTCTGCAACGTCATCGACGTCGACGCCCATCAGGCCGGCCAGCTCGCCCATGGACTCGGAGGTCTGTAGCGCCGCGATGTCGTTGGCGGCGGTCGCAAGCTTGTCCTGGACCTTGGCAAGCGAGGCATCGGTCTGGGACAGCGTGGTCTTGGCCTGACCGAGCGTAGCGCTAAGCTGCGCCAACGTGCCGCGCGCATTTGCAAGTGTAGGTGTCATACCCGAGACGATACCGGTCAGGTCGCCCGAAACGGCAGCAAAAGAGTCGAGCGCGCTCGAGGCCTTCGGCAGCGCGTTTTGGCCCAAGTCCGTCTGGGCTTGGCCAAGGTTGGTCGCACCGGTATGAATTGCGTTATTGATAGCGTCACTGGCACCCGAAACAGCCGCTGCGTCATTCGCCATGGCGCTCGACTGCGCGGACAGACCGTCCTTGATGCTCTGAAGCTTTTCATTCTGCTCTCGAAGCAAATCGATGGTCGATACAATGCGCGCGTCAATTTCCTCGGAACCTGTCGACGTGTCATTGGCGAGAATCTCCAAGTGCCCGATAACGGCCTTATTGTGGTCGATCGTCGCTTGAAGAGACTCGAGCGAGTTGTCGATACGGGTGGTCGTAGATGTGACCGCGCCCGTCAGCTTGCCGATGGCAGCGTTCGCAGAGGCCGACGTCTTGGTGAGCGCAAGGCTGCCTTCCGAGAGCGCCTTGGAGAGCGAGGTGATGGAGTTGCCCGCCGTGGTGCGAGCTTCGCTCAGCAGATCGTTGCCCTGGGAGATCGCCTGCGTCAGCGACGGTGCCTGGCCTTGCAAGCCGGCAAGTGCCGCATCAGCCGAGGCGATAGCGCCACTCGTCTTATCGATGGCGGCATTCATATCGCCAATCGAATCGCGCACCTCGCCCAAGGTGTCGTACGCCTCGGACACCGAACTTGCCAGCGAGTCCTGAGTCTGGGTTGCCTTGTCCTTTAAATCGACACCGGCATCCTTGGCGATACCGGCAACAGTCTTGCCTACCGTAGAGACAAATTCCGAGTTGATCTGCTCCTCGATGGTGTTTGCACCGGTATCGGTAACCTTGGGCGCAATGGCGCTCTTCTTCTCATTGACGTAGTACGTGAGCTTGGGCTGATGGTAGTTGCCGTCGAGCATCGAAACCAGGTTATCCGAGAAGTTCTTGGGAATCACGATAGCGGCATAGTACTCGCCGCTCTCGACGCCCTCCTTGGCATCGGCCGTCGAGTCGACGAACGTCCAGCCCAACTGATGATTCTCCTTGAGCTGGTCGACCACTTTGTCGCCAGCGTTGAGCTCACCCACCAAGTCGTTTTGGGTGCCTCGATCGTTGTTGGCGATAGCAATCTTGATGCCTTGGGTGTTTCCATACGGATCCCAGTTTGCCACGATGTTATACCAGGCATACAGCGAGGGAATAACGCACACGCCTAGGGTAACCACCAGGGCGACGGGGTTCACAAGCAGTCGCTTAATGTCGCGCTTAAATATCGCAAAGGACACCTTTGCATTGGATAGTTTGCTGCCGAGACTCACGCTTGGACCATCCATCCTGTCCTTAAATCGAATCGTACTATCGACAACCATTGTAGTAGGCGCTTTAACGTCTCAAAGCACAATGGTGTTGAGTTTTGCGGGTAGCAATATACTACGAAGATGAGTTAACGTACAGATGTACAGTATCCTAAATTTCAGCAGGTCACAAAACCACAACCCGCACAAATTAGCAACCCAACTATTCATTTAAGAACGTCCCCAATGACTACTTAGGACAACGAAAGCGTCGCAGGTTGAGCATAAGTCAGACACTATGACCCAATCCAGGGGCACGGAAACGACAGGAGCCCCCGCTCGTGACCGCGGGTCGGGGCTGCGACAATGTTGTTGAAGTGCCAGAGGCGCAGCCGCGCCGCAACGAGGTTGGGAGGCTCCCGTGCCTAGATATTCTACCGCCTTCGGAATGGACGTACACCTCAGGTCCACCACCGTCTGCGCGCTCGACGCGGAGACGGGCGAGGCCGTGACGAGGAGGTTCCGCGGCAACCCCTGGGGCGAGGTCGCGGAGTGGATGTCGGGCTTCCCCGGCCCGTCGCTCGCCGCCTACGAGAGCGGCTACCTCGGCTTCGCCCCGCAGAGGGAGCTCTCCGGGCTCGGCGTCGACTGCGTCGTCGCGGCCGTCTCCAAGGTCCCGAGGTCGGCGGCCGACCTCTCGTCCAAGAACGACCGCAACGACGCGGCCAGGATGGCCAAGGCGATACTGTCGCACGACGTCACCCCGGTATGGGTGCCGTCCCCCGAGATCGAGGGGCTCAGGGATGTTAGCGCTAATCTAAAATTAACCACTTTCGCAAACGCATCTCGCCGAATGCGCTAACGCGCTTTCGCCGACCCCGCTAACGTACTTTCACCAACTGCGCTAACGGAACTATGCTCCGATCGGGTATCCGACCCGAGAGGAGCGGGATATGGAGCGAAACGTAATGGGAGAGCTGAACGTCTACAGGGGGTCCGGCGCGAAGCCGAACTTCAGCGAGATCGCGAGGAGGCACGGCATGGACCGGCACACGGTCGCCAAGTACTGGCGGGAGGGCGAGTCCGCCGCCGACGGGAGGTCCGCGAGGGGCAGCGCCTTCGACCCGCTCGAGGAGGAGATCCGCGCGAAGGCCCAGCTGCCCGGGATGACCAAGATGGCCGTCTACGCGTTCCTGCGCGAGGGCCGCGGGGAGGGGCTGCCCGGGTACGGCGCCTTCACCGCGTGGTGCCGTACCCGCGACGTGCCCTTCGGGGGTGTGGGCGGCCGCGAGCCGCACCCGCGGTTCGAGACGCCCCCGGGCAGGCAGCTGCAGTTCGACTGGAAGGAGGGCATGAGGCTCGTCGACTCGGAGGGCGAGGTCTTCGAGTTCAGCGTGTTCACCGCGACGCTCGGCTACTCCCGGAAGCACCGCTTCATACCGGTCAGAAGCCGCACGCTCGACGACCTGCTGTCCTGCCTGCTCGCCACCTTCACCCGCCTCGGCGGCGTCCCGGAGGAGTGCATCACGGACAACATGTCGTGCCTGGTGACCGTCTCGGGCCGCAGGAGGACCAGGCAGGAGAGGGCGTGGCGGTTCGCGCGGGAGGCCGGCTTCGAGCTCAGGCTCTGCGCGCCGCGCTCGCCGCAGACCAAGGGCAAGGACGAGTCGGCCAACCGCTTCCTGAACCGCCTGCTCGCCTACGGCGGCGAGTTCACCGGGTGGAGCGGCCTCGCCGAGGCGGTGGCCCGGGTCGAGGCCCAGGCAAACTCGGAGCCGAACCGCACCACCGGCCTGCCGCCCGACGCGCTGTTCATGCGGGAGAAGGAGAGCCTGCGGCCCATCGGGAACCTCCGTCTCCTCGAGTCGATGGTGGGCGACGTGAGCGTCCAGACCGTCCCGCCGACCATGCTCGTCAGGGCCGCCGGCAGGGAGTGGTCCGTGCCCAGGCGCTGCATCGGCCGGCGCGTGAGCGTCATAGCGATGCCCGGCGGCCAGGTCGTGGTGAGGATGGCCGGCGAGGAGGTCGCCGTCCACGACGCCGCGTCCGGGCCGTCGAGGCCCATCAACTACGACCCCGACCACTATGGGCAGGCCCTCGAGGGGAAGCGGGGCCTGGCCGACGCGGACATCGCCGAGGCCGCGCGC
>URTL01000096.1 GCA_900550785.1 uncultured Collinsella sp.
CCAAGAGCAATGATCGTATCCGGCTCAAATGCACGCATCTGATCCACACCTTTTTCAGCACACTGAAGTGTCGGATCCGGTGCTACTTCATAGAAGCATGCATACTGAATGCCCATCTCATCAAGTTTATCAGTAATAGGAGCTGTCATACCGCTGCTGAACAGGAATCCGTCAGTTACGATAAACGCTTTTTTCTTATCATAATAATTCTTTAATTCATCCAGTGCTACTGGCAGGCAGCCCTTCTTAAAGTATACCTTCTCCGGTGCGCGGAACCACAGCATGTTTTCTCTCCTCTCGGCAACGGTCTTAATGTTAATCAGGTGCTTGACACCCACGTTCTCGGAAACGGAGTTGCCGCCCCAGGAGCCGCAGCCCAGGGTGAGGGAGGGAGCCAGCTTGAAGTTGTACAGGTCGCCGATACCGCCCTGGGAGGAGGGGGTGTTCACCAGGATGCGGCAGGTCTTCATGGCAGCCTGGTGCTTGGCCAGCTTCTCCTTCTCCGCCACGTTGATGTACAGGGAGGAGGTGTGGCCGTAGCCGCCGTCGGCGATGAGGTGCTCGGCCTTCTCAATGGCCTCGTCGAAGGTCTTGGCCTTGTACATGGCCAGCACGGGGGACAGCTTCTCGTGAGCGAACTCCTCGGAGATGTCCACGCTCTCCACTTCGCCGATGATAATCTTGGTGCTCTCAGGCACGTCCACGCCAGCCAGGGCGGCGATGGTGTGGGCCTTCTGGCCAACAATCTTGGCGTTGAGAGCGCCGTTGATGATAATGGTCTTGCGGACCTTTTCCGTCTCTTCTTTGTTGAGGAAGTAGCAGCCGCGCTTCTTGAACTCATCCTTCACAGCCTTGTAGACCTTGTCCAGCACGATGACGGACTGCTCGGAGGCGCAAATCATGCCGTTGTCGAAGGTCTTGGAGTGGATGATGGAGTTGACGGCGAGCAGCACGTCGGCGGTGTCGTCGATGACGACCGGGGTGTTACCGGCGCCAACGCCCAGGGCGGGCTTGCCCGAGGAGTAAGCGGCCTTGACCATGCCCGGGCCACCGGTGGCGAGGATGATGTCGACGTCGCGCATGACCATGTTGGTCAGCTCGATGGAGGGGACATCGACCCAGCCGATGATGCCCTCGGGGGCGCCGGCCTTGACGGCGGCGTCAAGCACGAGCTTGGCGGCGGCGATGGTGCACTTGGCGGCAGCCGGGTGCGGGGAGATGATGATGGCGTTGCGGGTCTTCAGGCAGATCAGCGTCTTGAAGATCGCGGTGGAGGTGGGGTTGGTCGTCGGAATGACGGCGCCCACGATGCCGATGGGCTCGGCGATCTTGGTGATGCCGTAAGCCTCGTCGCGCTCCAGGACACCACAGGTCTTGGTGTTCTTGTAAGCGTTGTAGATGTACTCTGCGGCGTAGTGGTTCTTGATGACCTTGTCCTCAAGAACGCCGCGGCCGGTCTCCTCGATGGCCATCTTCGCCAACGGGATACGAGCCTTGTTGGCGGCCATGGCGGCCTCATAGAAGATCTTGTCGACCTGCTCCTGCGTGTACGTAGCAAAAAGCGCCTGGGCCTCTCGCATCTGAGCGAGCTTAGCCTCAAGCGCCTCTACGTTGTCCACAATTGCGGGAGTAGTGTTTTCCGGTGACTTTTTCACCATTTGTGTCTCCTTGCGATCGGAGATTTACCCTACGCCTTGCATGATAGCAAGAAATTATTCGGCGAACGGTAAGATTCCTCTAAAAGGCACACTAAAACGCTTCAATAAACTGAAACGCTTTAACTAAAACTATTTGCATGCTCCAACGCCCTGCTCATTGGGGACAGACTTACATGAGTGCTTTCACTCATTTGGGACAGACATCGTTTTGCCATTTTGCCGTTCTGGGCCTGTTTTTGCCGCTCATTGGATATATATAGATTACAGGCTCAGCATTTCGCGTTCCTTCTCTCCTTTTAGGTATTGCCTGTTCAGTTTTTGAAAGGAGAGATTATGCCTCGATGTGCCCGCGCCGTTTCGCTCACCGGTTATTACCACGTCTTTGACCGTGGTAACTCTAAACAGATTATTTTTGAAGATGACTCTGACCGATATCGTTTCTTATCGGACATCTCGGACAGGTTCGCGCACCATAAAGTGGCGGTGTTGGCTTGGTGCCTTATGGACAATCACTTCCATTTGATGGTTGATGACCCATTTGACAATCTTTCAAAGGCAATGCAGTGTGCGCTGACGGCGTATGCCAAGTATTTCAATGGGAAAACGGGGAGAACAGGCCATCTGTTTGACAATCGCTATTCACGGGTCGCGGCCGAGTCGGACACGCAGGCGGTACAGCTGCTCGATTATATCCATCTCAATCCCGTGAAAGGTGCGCTCGACTCGCTCGAGGTGTACCACTGGTCAAGCTACAAGGCATATCAGCTGGGCTATGATCCCTTTGACATCTGTGACGCGGCTCCTATGCTCGATATCGTCGGAGGCTCCCGTTGCTATTGCGAGCATCTCGAGGAAGTTGCCGGGCACATCTGGTCAGTGGAGGTTCTTCCACGCCGGCGGATCCCCGATGAGGAGGCCCTTTCCGTTGCGCACGAAGTCCTGCCGAGCATAGATCCTGCGCTGCTCAAGGCCCTGCCACGCCCCGATCGCGATGCCTATCTGCTGAGGCTCAGACGGGCACATCTCACGGTCAAGCAAATTGCCCGTATCACCGGCATTGGCGCTACAAGCGTGACCAAGGCCACTGTGGGCTGGAGGGAGGCTGCGTGAGGCTGGGCAGGACCTGATCATGGCGCCGCATGTGTACGTCATGTCTGTCCCCAATGCGTGAAAGCACTCATGTAAGCCTGTCCCCAATGAGTGCAAAAAGGCGCCCTCCGTAGGGGAGGGCGCCTTTGGTAAGTTCTATGTGAACGCGAGGTCTTTGACCCGGAGAGTCCGAGGTACTTGTTGGTAAGACCTTATTTAGGAGCGCGCAACCTTGCCGGACTTGAGGCAGGTGGAGCAAACGTTCATCTTGCGACGGTGACCATCGACGACGACGTAGACGCGCTGGATGTTGGGGCGGAACTTACGGTTGGTGACGCGGTGAGAGTGGCTGATGGAGCGACCGGCAACGGGGTGCTTACCGCAAACTTCGCAAACTTTGGACATAACTGACCCTCCTTGGGCGACAAACGAACATGTCGCGTTAACAAACAAGCCTGAACTATAGCACAGAAGTCGCTCCCTGTGCGCAATCTACACAGAGATATTTCTCTTTTGGCGATAGTGCCCACGCCACGGCCCTGGACGTAGATCCGATTTGCGTGCAGCAGAGGGGATTATGCCAGCTCGTGCGTGCGTTTTCAAGCTCGTCCCACAAATATATATAGGTTTATGGAGCATTGGGCTCCGTTTACGGATTGCTCTGTATTTACGCTCGCAATTAAGCTCGAGGTTGGCTACACTATCCCTTGACCATTAAAGGGGTACGAGATACCCACATGGAATTACATAGCTGCCAAAGAGCAGCCTTTCCTGTGGGTGTCTGGTCCGCTTTAAGCGGTCGGGCATCTATTTTTTTGACTGTGTCAGCAGTCAAGACATGTGAGGAAGGAGATCGATGGGCACGACTTCCCCCAAGGCGGTCATTATGGACGAGACCGCCGTCAATCGAGCGATGACTCGCATCGCGCACGAGATTCTCGAGCGCAACGAGGGCTGTGAAGACCTCGCTCTGGTTGGCATCGTCACGCGCGGCGACCTTCTGGCAAAGAAGCTCGCCGAGGAGATCAAGGAGATCGAGGGCGTCGAAGTTCCGCTCGGCAGCCTGGACATCAGCTTCTACCGCGATGACTACGCTACCAATTTCGCTCCCGCGATCCACGCTACCAACATTCCCTTCAGCGTCGACGGCAAGCGCGTCGTGCTGGTGGACGACATCCTGTATACGGGCCGTACCATCCGCGCCGCTCTCGACGCCGTCATGGACCTGGGCCGTCCGAGCCGCATTGAGTTGGCAGTCCTCGTTGACCGCGGCCACCGCGAGCTCCCCATCTCGCCGGACTTTGTCGGCAAGAACGTTCCCTCGTCGCATGAGGAGAACGTGCATCTATATATGAAGGAAGTCGACGGCCACACCGCCGTCGAGATCAACGACGTCGCGCCGGGCTCCCACGTGGGTTCTGCGCCGCTGGGAGGTGAGTAGTACCGTGGCGTTCAACCATAAGCACCTGATCGACATTACCGAGTACTCCGAAGAGGATATCAAGCTCATCCTCGAGACCGCCAAGGCGTTCTCCGAGGTCAACGAGCGTGCGATCAAGAAGGTCCCCACGCTCAAGGGCAAGACCATCGTCAACATGTTCAACGAGCCCTCGACGCGCACCCGCAGCTCCTTCGAGCTTGCCGAGAAGCGCCTTTCGGCCGATAGCCTTAACTTTGGCGGCTCCTCGACCTCTACGGTCAAGGGCGAGAGCCTCGTCGACACCGTCGAGACCCTCAACGCCTATAAGATCGACTGCATCGTCGTGCGCGATAAGCACGCCGGTGCTCCCTACATCGTCACGCAGAACTCGCCCGCGAGCGTCATCTGCGCCGGTGACGGCAAGCACAACCACCCCACGCAGGCCCTTCTCGACCTGTACACCATCTGGGAGCATAAGGGTGACTTCCACGGTCTGAAGGTCGCCGTCGTCGGCGATATCTCACACTCCCGTGTCTGCGGCTCGCTGATTCCCGCCCTTAAGATCATGGGCTGCGAGACCTACGCCGTCGCCCCCGGCACGCTGCTGCCGCCGGCGCCCGAGGTTCTGGGCTGCGACCACGTGACGAGCGATCTCGATTCTGTCCTGCCCGAGCTGGACGTTGTCTACATGCTGCGCGTGCAGCAGGAGCGCCTCGAGGGTGCCCCGTTCCCGACCATTCGTGAGTACCACAAGCTCTTCGGTCTGACCAAGGACCGCGAGAAGCTCATGAAGCCCGACGCAATCATCTGCCACCCGGGCCCCATCAACCGCGGCGTCGAGTTCGATTCCTATATGGCCGACCACCCGCAACGCTCCGTCATCCTGGAGCAGGTCTACGCCGGTATCTGCGTGCGTATGGCTATCCTGTATCTGCTGCTTGGAGGTGCCGATAATGGCCTTGCTTCTTAAGAATGCCCACGTCGTCGACCCGTCCGTCGAGCTTGACGGTGTCGTTGACGTCCTGATTGACGGCGACAAGATCGCCGAGGTCGGCGAGAATCTCGCCGTCGAGGGAGCCGAGGTCCGCGACCTTTCCGGCAAGTACCTCGTCCCCGGCCTGGTGGATATGCACGTTCACCTTCGCGAGCCCGGCTACGAGGTCAAAGAGGACATCGAGAGCGGTACCCGCGCAGCTGCCAAGGGCGGCTTTACCGGTGTGTGCTCCATGCCCAACACCGATCCCGTCACCGATAACGGCACCGTCGTGGAGTTCGTCAAGTCCCGTGCTGCCGAGGTCGGTCACTGCCGCGTCTATCCGTCGGGTGCCATGACCCGCGGTCTTAAGGGCGAGGCCATGTCCGAGATGGGCGATATGGTCGCCCACGGCGCCGTCGCCTTCACCGACGACGGTCGCGGCGTGCAGGGCGCTGGCATGCTCCGTCGCTGCATGGACTACGGCAAGATGTTCGGCAAGGTCTTTATGAGCCACTGCCAGGACGAGGATCTGGTCGGCCACGGCCAGATCAACGAGGGCAAGGTCTCGACCCGTCTGGCTCTCGAGGGTTGGCCGGCTGCCGGCGAGGAGCTCCAGATCGCCCGCGACATCGAGATCGCCAAGCTGACCGGTGCCAAGCTGCACATCCAGCACATCTCCACCGCCCATGGCCTGGAGATCGTGCGTGCCGGTAAGGCCGCTGGCGTTCAGGTTACCTGTGAGGCCACCCCGCATCACATGTTCCTGACCGAGAACGACCTGGACGAGACCTACAACACCTCGCTCAAGGTCAATCCGCCGCTGCGTACCGAGGAGGATGCCGAGGCCATCCGTCAGGGCGTCATCGACGGCACCGTCGACGTTATCGTCACCGATCACGCTCCCCACACCCCGTGGGAGAAGGCCCGCGAGTTCGAGCTTGCGCCCTTTGGCATGATCGGTCTCGAGACCTCGCTGTCGCTCGTGCTCACCGAGCTGGTCAACACGGGCAAGATGACCATGGGCCGTATGGTCGAGCTCATGGCCATCAAGCCGCGTGAGATCCTGGGCCTCGACCAGGTTCAGGTCAAGGCGGGCTCCGTTGCCGACCTGACCGTGTTCGACCCCTCTGCCACCTGGACGGTCGGCGAGGACGGTTACGAGTCGCGCGCCGAGAACTCCGGTTTTGCCGGCCGCACGCTTACCGGTCGTGCCACCGATGTGTTTGTCGGCGGTAAGCAGACGCTCGCCGACGGCTGCATCTGCTAGCATAGCCTTATCGCTTTTGTGCGCGGTGCCCTTGCGGTACCGCGCTTTCTGTTCGTTTGGACCATGCAACCGCATGGGGGATTGGAGCGTCTATGCCCACACCTTCCACTGCACGCATGCACGACTTTGAGGTCGTCTCGAACCAGGAGATCGCCGACGGCATCTTCTCGCTCGTAATTTCGGCCCCCAAGCTTGCAAGTGCGCTCAAGCCCGGTCAGTTTGTGAACATCGCCGTACCCGGCGATGCGTCCTCGCTGCTTCGCGTGCCCCTGAGCTACTACCGCGCCGACGCCGAGGCCGGCACTGTCGAGCTGTGGTACGCCGTCGTGGGCGACGACACCCGTCGCCTGTCGCAGATGGCCCCCGGCTCCAAGTCCAACCTGTTGGGCCCTGGCGGCCGCGGCTGGCTTGTTCCCGAGGGCACCAGGAAGGCGCTGCTCGTGGCGGGCGGCATCGGTGTTCCGCCCGTGCTGTGCCTTGCCGGCAAGCTTGCCGAGCAGGGTGTGGCCGTCGACGTGTGCCTGGGTTTTGGCACCGCTTCCAAGGCCGTGGGCATCGATGAGTTCCGCGCGCTGGGCGCCACGGTCAACGTTTGCACCGACGACGGCTCGCTCGGCACGCACGGCTTCTGCACCGATCCTGCCGCCGAGCTGCTCGGCGAGGGCGGTTATGACTACGTCGCCAGCTGCGGTCCCGCCGTCATGATGAAGAAGGTCGCCGCCGCTGCCGCCGAG
>URTL01000097.1 GCA_900550785.1 uncultured Collinsella sp.
ACCAAAATAAACCTGTCCCTTTTTGGCAGGTTTGCTAGAGGAGGTTGGGATGGACAAGGCTAAATTGCGGCGAGCGGTGATTGCCCGGCGCGATGCGATTGATTTGGATGTGCGGGCGGCGAAGTCTGCCGTTATCTGTGCGCGGCTTGTTGAGCGACTGGGTCGCTCGGATCCCGCGGCACCGCACACCGTTGCCGTCTATGCCGCGATGGGTTCCGAGGCAGACCCTGCCGCGTTTGCCGCTGCGGCCGCCGTGCGCGGCTGGCGCGTGGCCTATCCGTGCATGCTCTCGGCAGCCGAAGCCACAGCTTGTGGCCAGCGCATGTGCATGCGGGCAGTTGCCGCCGGCGATGCGTCCGCGGCCCCGTTTATCGCCCACCCTACGCGGGCCTTCGCGGCCACGGACATCGACAGCAGCCGCTTCCCTATCGTGCCTGCCGAGGCTCTCGACATGATTATCGTGCCACTCGTAGCCTTCGACCGCGCCGGCGCGCGCCTGGGCTACGGCGGCGGCTGTTACGACCGCTACCTGCCCATGCTCTCACCCGCATGTCAAATCATCGGCATAGCCTTTGACGAACAGCGCGTCGACCGCGTTCCCACCGACGCCCACGACCTGCCGCTGCCCCACATCGTCAGCGCCTAACGGCTGGCGCACCTCCCGACGGCCTAGTGCTCCTCGCCGGCGCGGGCCAGGTCGTAGGGCGTGGTCTGGTAGACGTAGTAGTTGAGCCAGTTGGTGTAGAGCAACTGAGCCTGGCTGCGCCAGACGTTGCGCGGCTCGGCCGTGGGGTCGTCATTCGGGAAGTAATGCGCCGGCACCTCCGGGTTGAGTCCGCGCTTCACATCGCGCTCGTACTCCAAGCGCAGCGTGTCGGTATCGTACTCGGGATGGCCAAATACAAAGAAGCGACGGCTGTCGGTCGACTTGACGATGTACAGGCCCACCTCGTCGGACACGGCCACAACCTCAAGCTGCGGCTCGGCCTCCACATCCTCGCGGCGCACATCGGTGTTGCGCGAATGCACGGCATAGAAACGGTCGTCAAAGCCGCGGACCAGCGGGCTTTGCGGCTTCACCAGATAATGCTCGAACACACCGCTCGCCTTTGCCGGCAGATCGTACTTCTGGATACCGTAATGATGGTACAGACCTGCCTGTGCGCCCCAGCAAATGTGCAGCGTAGAGTGCACGTGCGTGGTGGACCAATCCATGATCTGGCAGAGCTCGGGCCAGTAGTCGACCTCCTCGAACGGCATCTGCTCCACCGGGGCGCCCGTGATGATCAGGCCGTCGTAGTGGATGTCGCGGATGTCGTCGAACGTGCGGTAGAACGTCTCCAGGTGGCCGGCGCTCACGTGCGTGGCCTCGTGCGTTTTGGTGCGCAGCAGGTCCACCTCCACCTGCAGCGGTGTGTTGGAGAGCTTGCGCATGATCTGCGTCTCGGTGGCAATCTTGGTGGGCATGAGGTTGAGGATGAGCACGCGCAGCGGACGGATGTCCTGGTGCAGCGCACGGTACTCGGTCATGACAAAGATGTTCTCGCTCTCGAGCTGCGCGGCGGCAGGGAGGGCGTCGGGGATGCGAATGGGCATGGATGCTCCTTACGAGTCAGTTGCAGCTATGGTACAACGACCGGCCCCGCCCGCGCGAGTACATCGCCCGGCGATGCCGTCAGCGGCCCAAATCACTCCAAAAGCAGAGATTAAGGCATGCCCAAAAATCTATGGCGCTTTAGCCTAGCAAAGTGGCAGCAGGACGCTACAATGGTTCGACGCGAAAAACTCGGCCGAAAGGATACATATATGTACCAGACGCGTAAGATCGGTGTGGTCGGCCAGGGCCACGTAGGAGCACATGTCGCCAACAGTCTGCTCATGCAGGGCATTGCCGATGAGCTGTACCTGTGCGATATCAACCAGGCCAAGGTGACGTCCGAGGTCCAGGACCTGCGCGACTCCCTTTCGTTTGTCCCGTACAACACCAAGATCGTCAACTGCTACGACCACTACGAGAAGCTTGCCTGCTGCGACGTCATCGTCAACGCCGCCGGCAAGGTCGCGCTGGCCGCCGGCAACCGCGACGGCGAGCTGTTCTTTACCACCGACGCCGCCCGCACCTTTGCCAAGCGCATCGTCGACGCCGGCTTTGATGGCATCTTCGTGAGCATCTCCAACCCCTGCGACGTCGTGTGCACCGAGCTGTGGCACCTGACCGGCTACGATCCCAAGAAAATCATCGGCTCGGCCTGCGGTTTGGATTCAGCGCGCCTGCGCACCGAGATCTCCAAGAAGGTCGGCGTGAGCCCCAAGTCCATCGACGCCTACATGATCGGCGAGCACGGCTTTAGCCAGCTTGCCGCCTTTAAGGCCGCAACCATCGCCGGCAAGAGCCTCAACGAGCTCCAGGCCGAGAACCCCGACAAGTACGCCTTTGACCACATGGAGGTCGAGGAGCTCGCACGCAAGGGCGGCTACGTAACCTACCAGGGCAAACAGTGCACCGAGTACGCCGTCGCCAACTCCGCCGCGCGCGTCTGCGCCGCCGTGCTGCACAACGAGCACGCCGCGCTTTCCGCTTCCACGCTCATGACCGGCCAGTATGGCGAGGAGGGCATCTTTACCTCCCTGCCGTGCGTGATCGGCGCCGAGGGCGTCGAGGAGGTCTACACGCTCGACCTGTCCGAGTACGAGCTCGAGGGCTTCCATAAGAGCTGCCAGCACATCCGCGACAACATCGCCCAGCTCGACTGGTGGGACGCCGAGGCCTACGACGCCAAGTAAGCGTCGGTTGCCGCGACACCTCGCTCATACGGACGCCATGCAAAGCGGGCCGTGCCGGAAATCCCTGGCACGGCCCGCTTTTTGACTCACACGACACGCTTGCGAATCGAAGGTAAATACTTTTCCCGTTACCTAGTACTGCTCGATGCCCATGTAGCGACGAATCTCGGGGCTGTGATCGAACACCTTGCCGCGGGCGGCGCGCAGCTCGCAGCTCATGTTGTAGAAGAAGATCGGCTCCAGGAACGAACGCACGCTGGCAGGCACTTCACCCACGCCGTACTCGAGCGCATCGAGCACCATGACTGTATCGGTGTGCGTGTTGAGGAACGCAAGAGCGCGCTCCTCCATGGGGCGGCACTCGCCCGATCCGAGCTGCACAAAGTAGAACACGCCGGGCTCGGTGGCTTCGAACGGGCCGTGGAAGTACTCGCCGGAGTGGATGTAGCAGCAGTGCTGCCACTGCATCTCCATGAGCGAGCAGATCGCCATGGCATAGGTCTGGCTAAAGTTGGGGCCGGAGCCCAGAATATAGAAGAACTTGTGCTGCTGGCAGAGCTCGGCAAAGCGGGCGCCCAGCTCGGCGTTGACCTTCTCACGGGCGGCGGGCAGCAGCGCATCCATCTGCTTGAGGCCCTCATACATGTCGGCGAGTGCCTCGTAGCCTTCCTGCTGGTCGAGCAACTCGGCGGCGATCAGAGCGCCGATGCCCTGCGGCACCTCAGCCTGCGACACACCCTCACCCCACGGATAGACCCAGGTAGTCCACTTGCCGTTGTCGATCTTTGAGCCCTCGCAGTCGGTAAGGGCAATGACCTCGGCACCGGCGGCCAGCGCCACCTCGCAGCCGTCGACGACCTCCTGCGTGTTGCCGCTGTGGCTGCAGGCGATGACGAGCGACTTCTCGCCAAGACTCTTGGGAGCCATCAGGCAAAACTCGCGTGCCGTGTAGACCGTCGAGGTAAACGTGGTGGCCTCACGCTTGAGCAGCTCGTTGGCCGGCATGAGATCGATCATCGAACCGCCGCAAGCGATCCAAAAGACGTTCTCGATCTTGCCCTTGCGCTCGATGATTTCCTGAACCAGATCATGTGCGTTCATGCTGATGCTCCTCCTTGTGGGGCGGCTTTGAACGACGACAGCTCGTACCTGCTGTCGTTCTATGTTGTCCTATTTATAGCACGTGTAACAACGCCCGTGAAGCCATCTCAGCAAATTTGTTCTATGTTGTTCTATCTGTGGACGTTAGATGTCGAAGACGTAGCGCGAGCCCACGATCTTTTGACGACCGAGCAGCAGGGGCCGCTCGTCCTCATCGGTAAAGTAGGCCTCCATATAGAAGAGCGGCTCGCCGACCGGCACCTCCAGCAGCGGGGCCGTCTGAGCATCGGCAAGCGCAATCTCCACGGTGCAAGGGTCGGACTTGAGCGGTGCGCGGCCCGAATGCTCGGCAACGAGCGCAAAGATCGAGTTATCGGCGAGGTCCTTGTCGGCAAGTGTCTGCAGATAGGGATGGTCAGCCAGCACAAAGGCGTTGTTCTCGAGCATGACGGGCACGCCGTCTGCCGTGCGCACGCGCTCGACAACGATGAGCTCGCAGCCGGGTTCCACCCCAAAAAACGCCGCGTCCTCGCGCGTCACCGCAACCACCGTGCGCGACACCAGGCGTGCTCCGGCCACCATGTCGTTGGCAGCGCAACCCTCGGAAAAGCTCTGAACGTCACCCTTCTGGACAATCTTGCGCTTGAGCTTGGGCGCGCACACGAACGTGCCCCTCCCCTGCTGGCGGTTGAGATACCCCGCGTGCGACAGCTCCTCGATGGCGCGGCGCACGGTGATGCGTCCCACGCCGTAGTACTTCGCAAGCTCCATCTCGGAAGGAATGCGCGAGCCGGATGCGTACACGCCACGCGCGATCTCGCCCTTTAGGTCGTCCATGACCTGCTGGTACAGCGGCACGGCGGGCACGTCAGTGCGGTCGGTTTTATCGTCGAATGCCATCGTTACGCTCCATCCCGCGCATGCTCGGACTCAAATTCTTCAATCGCCGCCATAAACTGCTCGCCAAAGGCGTCGGCCTTTTTCTCACCGATGCCGTTGACCTGGATAAGCTCGTCGCGCGTCTGTGGGCGTAGGCGGCACAGGCCGCGCAGGGCCTTGTCGGAAAAGACCATATACGGCGCCATCTCCAGCTCGGTCGAGATCTCCTTGCGGAGGGCACGCAGGCGCTCGAACAGCTCGGCATCGTCGCCAACGCGCGGGCGCTGATCCAGCTCGGCCTCCTCGCGCAGCAGATCGACGGCGCGGCGGGCGCGGGCCGAGGCCTTGCGCTTGGACGCGCGACGCTTAACGGTAAAGACGAACGCCTCGTCCTCGACCTCGCCGGCACGCGGACCCAGTCCCACGACCGGGTACTGCCCCTGCGAGGTGGCCAAATAACCGCGACCGCACAGCTGGCCGATGATGTCCTTGATGCGCCCGACCGATTCGCTCGACAGCTCACCGTAGCCGCGGTCCTCGTCCAGATTCATCTGGCGAATGCGCTCGGTGTTGCCGCCGTGAAGCACGTCGGCGATGAGCGACTTGCCAAAACGCATGGGACGCGTGGCCACGTAACGTACGGCGGTGCGGGCCATATCGGTGACGTCCTCGACCTCGAACTGCGTGAGGCAGTTGCTGCAGTTGCCGCAGCCCTCGGCGTCATCCGTGGCGGTGGAGCCCGAACCAGCCGCAGCCGCGTGCTCGGCCGCGGCCTCGTCGCCAAAGTAGCGCAGCATGTATTCGCGCAGGCAGCCGGTGGTATTGCAGTAGCCCTCCATCTGGCTGAGCAGGCGGTAGCGGTTCTGGAGCGCCCACGCGCGCTGCTCGTCGTCGAGCGCCTCGTCCGCAGCATCGCCGCGGTCGATCAAAAAGCGGCGCATGCGAAAATCATTGCCGTTCCACAGCAAGTGGCAGCTGGCCGGGTCGCCGTCGCGGCCGGCGCGGCCAGCCTCCTGGTAGTAGGCCTCGATGCTCTCGGGCACGTTGTTATGGATCACGTAGCGCACGTTGGGTTTGTCGATGCCCATGCCAAAGGCGTTGGTGGCAACCATCACCTGAATGTCGTCGTCAATAAAGGCACGCTGGCTCTGGCGACGGGCGTCGTTGCCCATGCCGGCATGGTAGCGGCCCACGCGAATGCCGCTGGGTCCCAGCGCCTCGGCAAGCTCGCCCGCCAGCGCGTCGACCGTCTTGCGAGTCGAGCAATACACGATGCCGCTCTCGCTCGAATGCGCGATCACATAGTCGCGTACCCACGCGGCCTTGGCCTTGTCGCCCATCTCCTCGCAGCCAAAGTAGAGGTTCTTGCGATCGAAGCCCGTCACCACCGTCGCGGGGTTTTGCAGGCCGAGCATCTGCTGAATGTCCGCACGCACGCGCTCGGTCGCCGTAGCGGTAAAGGCCGCAACGATGGGGCGCTGCGGCAGGGAATCGATGAACTCACGAATCTGCAGATAGGCGGGGCGGAAATCCTGGCCCCATTGGCTCACGCAGTGGGCCTCGTCAATGGCCACGAGCGGCACGCCAATGCCGCCGTCCGCCGCAGCCTCCTGCGCAAAGGCTAAAAAGCGCGGCTCGAGCAGGCGCTCGGGCGCCACGTACATAAGCTGGTAGCGGCCCTCGCGCGCCCGTTTGAGCACGGTATTTTGCTGGGCCGGAGTAAGGCTGGAGTTGAGATAGCTGGGTCGCGCACCCGCCGCGAGCAACGCACGGGTCTGGTCTTCCATAAGCGACAGCAGCGGACTCACCACAAAGGTGATGCCGGGCAGCATGAGCGCGGGCACCTGGTAGCAAATGGACTTGCCGGCGCCCGTGGGCATAACACCCAGCGCATCGCGACCGGCAAGGATCGCATCGACCATGCGGTCCTGTCCCGGGCGAAACGAGGTGTAGCCAAAATAGGCGCCGAGCGTGTCGAGCGCCATCTGCTGCATGCTATCGGTCATGGTTTCCTAACGTCCAAGTCATCTGCCGCCGATTATACGCCGCCACGCGGACCGGTGCCGCGCGGCTGCCGGCCACGGGCGATGCAATCCAAGACGAACGAGCGTGGATTTTTGGACACTTTCCGGATGAGCGTGGATAATCTCCCACTTTAAGCCCGTCACCAAGCCAAAAACGGGAGATTTTCCACGCTCATTCTGCGGGTAGTCGATGTTTTGGCAACGACAGCGAAAACCCGTCAGAGCGAGCAAGGTGCCTTGAAACGAGGCGGCATTGACCTTCTGGTCATGCCGCCGAAGTTGAAAGGCAGATT
>URTL01000098.1 GCA_900550785.1 uncultured Collinsella sp.
GCGGCGGGACGAAGATGCCGCCGTACTTCTTAGCAGCCGAGAGACCAAAGACGTGGTCGTCCTCGTTGATGGTGCCGCCCACGGCGCACAGCGAGTTATGGCAGTTGGTGAGCACGTAGGGCAGCGGGAACTGCTCCATGCCCGAGGCGCGCGCCGTCTGGATGATGCCGACAAAGGTGATGTCGTGGCTCGCCATGGCGTCGAAGCGAATCTTGAGCGCCTCGGGGTCGCCGGACGTGTTGTGTGCCTGAAGGATCGAATACGCGATGGTGCCACGCTTGGCATCCTCGGGCGTCTGCGTAATACCGCGCTCGGCAGCCTCGGCCGCAGGCACAACTTCGCTGCCGCCGCGCAGGTAGATGCCGTCCTCGTACAGCTTAACCATACTGTCTCCCACTCTGCCCGAAAGGCTCGGGCGCATAGCATACATTCGTTCAATATCGTGCCATAGAACGGTTGCGAGTGGGTTACGAATCTGCGCGTTCACTTTATCTCAGTAAAGCAAAGGACGAGCCCAGTGTGGGGCCGGCAGATTTGGCGCAAGAGCGTCCCTTTCGACTAGTCATTTAAGAACGTCCCCAATGACTACCCATACCGATGTTTTGGCAACGACAGCGAGCGACGTCCAGAGCGAACAAGTTGGCATGAAAAAGGCAAGGCATAGACCTTCTGGTCATGCCTTGCCTTTTGAATGACAAATTGTCGCTCTGGGCGGCGCGCAGCGTCGACCGGTCCGCCGTTCGTTAGAACGGCGGAACCTAGAGATCCCCGCCGGCGCCCAGTAGCTTGCGCATGACCTGTTCGGGATTAACCGAGCCGTCACGCGGGGCCAGGGCGGTGATCTTCTTTTGCATCTTGTACTCGTGCAGCTCGTCCTCGAGCTGGCGAACGCGGGCGCGGAGCTTCTCGTTCTCGCGGTCACGCTCCTCGGCACGCTCCTTCATATCGAGGATGCGCACCACGCCGGCAAGGTTGATACCCTCGTCAGTCAGCTGGTTGATGAGCTCCAGGCGCTCGATATCGGCACGCGAATACAGGCGCGTGTTGCCACCCGAGCGCTGGGGGTTCACCAGGCCCTTGGACTCGTAGACGCGCAGAGTCTGCGGATGCATGCCGGTCAACTCGGCCGCCACGCTGATCATGTACAGCGGTTTGTTCCTATTGTCCTCGGCCATGCTACCTGACCCCTTTCCGTCTCGTTATCGTCCATCATAAGCCCGCGGGCGTGGGCGTGCGCCGCGACCGCCCTAGTACGTCGCCTTGTAACGGTTGACCTTCTCGCGATAGTCACGCGTGTCGGCCTCGCGCAGCTTGGTCATGGCATCGCGCTCGTCATTAGACAGGTTCGTGGGGACCTGCACCTTGATCTCGACGAGCAGCGCGCCCGTACGGCCACGGTGCTTAACGTCGGGCGCGCCCATCTCTTTAAAGCGGAACTTCTTGCCCGTCTGGGTACCCGCGGGCACCTTCAGACGAACCGTCGCACCGCCGGGCGTCGGCACGTCCACCGTGCAGCCGAGCGCCGCCTCATAGACCGAGACCGGTACCTCCATGGTCACGTCGGCACCTTTACGCTTAAACAGCGGATGCTCCTCCACGTGCGTGGTCACGACCAGGTCGCCGCGCTCGCCGCCTGCAACGCCATACTCACCGCGACGCTTGTAGCGTAGCTTGCCACCATCCACGGCGCCCGCGGGCACCGAGACCGTAATGGTCTGCTGCTCGCCCGTCGAGGGAATGCGATAGGTGACCTTGTGCGTCACGCCGCGAAACGCGTCCTCGGCCGTCACATCGACGGTCAGCGACAGGTCGCCGCCCTTGCGAGCACGGCTGCGGCCCGCGCCGGCACCGGCATTACCCGCAGCCCCGGCAAAGCCCGAGCCCCAATCGCTGCCCCAGGCGCCGTTGCCGCTAAAGATGCTGTCGAAGATATCGCCCCAGCCGCTGGCGCCCGCGCCGGCACCGTAGCCTCCGCCATACGCGCCGCCTGCGCCCGGCATGCCGCCAAACATGAGCATCTGGTCGTACTCTTTGCGCTTCTTCTCGTCCGAAAGCGTCTCGTAGGCCTCGCTAATCTCCTTGAACTTGGCCTCGTCGCCGCCGGCATCGGGGTGATATTTTTGCGCGAGCTTACGAAACGCGCTCTTGATCTCTTTGTCGGAGGCGCTCTTGGATACGCCCAGGATGTCATAGAAGGTTTTGCCTGCAGCCATCGTAGCTCCTCTCCTGTTTCATCCGCCGCCCAGCGGGCGGCGGCTCATGCTTTCATATGGCACTAGGTCAGAAAGGGCCCCGGGTGTTGCCCCGGGGCCCTTCTCAATTACTCCTCGGTGCTCTCGGCCGTATCGGCCGTAGCATCCTCGGGCGCCGCTTCGGGCTCCGGTGCGGGGCGCTTCTCGCCACCGTAGGTCACCGTCACCATCGCGGAACGCAGAATGCGATCCGCCATGCGGTAGCCCTTCTGGTACACGTCGTTGACGGTCTCGTCGTACTGCGATGCGTCCTCGACGCGGCCCACGGCCTGGTGCTCGAGCGGATCGAACGCCTCGCCCTTGGGGTCGATGGGCTCAACGCCCTCGTGCGCAAACACATCGAGCAGCTTGGCATGTACCGCGTCAACACCATCGACGAACTGCTTAAAGTCGTCGGAAAGCTCTTGACTGCGGGCATGGTCGATCGCGCGCTCGATATCGTCAATCACCGGCAACAGCGCGGTGACGAGCTTCTCGGTCGCGCGCTCGCGCTCGGCGATACGCTCATTGGCGGTGCGGCGACGGAAGTTCTCCCAGTCGGCCTGAAGACGGGCGGTACGCTCGGTGGCGTCCTTTGCCTTGTCCTCGGCGGCCTTCTGGGCCTCTGCCGCAGCATCGAGCTCGCTGCGCACGTCGGCGAGCTCCTTTTGGGCCTGCTCGAACTTGAGCTTAAAGTCGTTGTCGGCGGCTTCCTCACCGGCGCGGATAGCGGCTTCCACCATCTCGTCCTCGGTCATCGTCGCCTCCTTGTTGGAATCCTCTACCTGGTTCTCGGCAGCCTCGGCGGCCGGGGCCTCGTTGGCCTCGGTATCGTCGACGGCCTCTACGGGAATCTTCACGTCCTTCTCCTCAGAGTCAACGGGGGCGGCGCCAGTGGCAGCCGCCTCCGTGCGAGCTTTACGGGCGGACATGATTATTTGTCCTCGTCGTCCACAACCTCGTAGTCGGCGTCGACAACGTCATCGTCGGCAGGCTGGGCGCCGGCGGCACCGTCGGTCTGCTGCTGAGCGTCGGCGTAGACAACCTGGGCCAGCTCGTAGGCCACGGACTGCAGGGACTCGCCGGCGGCCTTGATGGCCTCAACGTCAGAGCCCTCGAGCGCCTTCTTGGCGTCGGCGATAGCGGCCTCGGCCTTGGACTTCACGTCAGCGGAAACCTTGTCGCCCAGCTCGTTGAGGGTCTGCTCGGTGGAGTAGCACAGGCTGTCGGTCTGGTTGCGGACCTCGACCTCTTCCTTCTGCTTCTTGTCCTCCTCGGCATGAGCCTCGGCGTCCTTGACCATACGATCGACTTCGTCGTCGGAAAGCGCGGTGGAGCCGGAGATGGTGATCTGCTGCTCCTTGCCGGTGCCCTTGTCCTTAGCGGAAACCTTGACGATGCCGTTGGCGTCAATGTCGAAGGTGACCTCGATCTGCGGCACGCCGCGGCGAGCAGCCGGGATACCGGTCAGCTGGAACTTACCGAGCGACTTGTTGTCGCGGGCAAGCTCGCGCTCGCCCTGGAGCACGTTGATCTCGACGCTGGTCTGGTTGTCGGCAGCGGTGGAGTAGACCTCGGTCTTGGAGGTCGGGATCGTGGTGTTGCGGTCGATCATCTTGGTCATGATGCCGCCCATGGTCTCGACGCCCAGCGACAGCGGGGTAACGTCGAGCAGCAGGATGCCCTCGACGTCGCCGGTGAGCACGCCGCCCTGGACGGCAGCGCCGTCGGCAACGACCTCGTCGGGGTTCACGGACATGTTGGGCTGCTTGCCGGTCATGGTCTTGACGAGCTCCTGGACGGCGGGCATACGGGTGGAGCCGCCGACGAGGATGACCTCGGTCAGATCGGAGAGCTTAAGCTTGGCGTCGCGCAGGGCGTTGGTGACAGGCTGCTTGCAGCGCTCGAGCAGGTCACGGGTGATCTTCTCGAACTCGGCGCGGGTCAGCGTGTAGTTGAGGTGCAGCGGGCCGGACTGGTTCATGGTAATGAACGGCAGGTTGATGGTGGTCTGCTGGGCGGCGGAGAGCTCCTTCTTGGCGTTCTCGGCGGCCTCCTTCAGACGCTGCAGGGCCATGGGGTCCTGACGCAAATCGACGCCGTTCTCCTGCTGGAACTTGTCGGCCATCCAGTCGATGACGCGCTGATCCCAGTCGTCGCCGCCCAGGTGGTTGTCGCCCGAGGTGGACAGAACCTCAAACACGCCGTCGGCGAGGTCGAGGATGGAGACGTCGAAGGTGCCGCCGCCCAGGTCGAAGACCAGGATGCGCTGGTCGGTGCCCTGCTTGTCCAGGCCATAGGCCAGAGCAGCAGCGGTCGGCTCGTTGACGATACGCTTGACGTTGAGGCCGGCAATCTTACCGGCGTCCTTGGTGGCCTGACGCTGGGCGTCGTTGAAGTAGGCCGGGACGGTGATGACGGCGTCGGTGACGGTCTCGCCCAGATACTTCTCGGCGTCGGCCTTCATCTTCGCGAGCGTCATGGCGCTCACCTGCTCGGCGGTGTAGTCCTTGCCCTCGATGTCGACGACGGCACGGCCACCCTGGCCCTCCTTGACCTCGTACGGCACGGTCTTGATCTCAGAGGTGCACTCGGAGTACTTGCGGCCCATGAAGCGCTTGATGGAGAACACGGTGTTCTTGGGGTTGGTGACAGCCTGGTTCTTAGCGGCCTTACCCACGACGCGGTCGCCGTCGGCACGGAAGCCCACGACGGACGGGGTGGTGCGGTCGCCCTCGGCGTTCACGATAATGGTCGGAGAACCACCCTCGAGAACGGCCATTGCGGAGTTAGTAGTACCAAGGTCGATACCAAGAATCTTGCCCATTAGAAATTCCCTCTCTCTTGTGCGTTTGCACCGACTCGGCGGTCTGCCGAGCGGTGTTTCGGCTTGTCTTTCAGGATGTAGTGTATCCCCTTATGGGCCGGAATATACAAAATCTAAGTCAATTCATATAAGATTTCTTATTGCCGAGAGTTTAGGTTCGCAAATACGCAGGTAGACGCACTGTTTGAGTTCTCGGCAAATCTATCGAGATCTATGTAGAGATGGCTGAGGTTTGGGTCCGGGGGCGCCTGGGGCTGCCTTGTGGAAAGCTCGTCCCGGTTTGAGCGTGGATTCCGGGTCGCAGTTTCCGTCTGAAGACTCAACCGGAAACCGTATCCCGTTTTGAGAGCTGATACCGGGTCGCAGTTTCCACTAGCGGGCCCAACCGGAAACTGCGACCCGGTTTTCGGCCAAATAACGGGATGCCCTTTCCGCAGGCGCGCTCAATAGCTCAATATTTCAAGTCACCTTTAGCTAACATTTGCGCAGCTCAACGGCCCCACCTGCGCGTTTTTTAGTAAACCTTGGCATACTCGGCGAACGGTATGAAGATGCCGGTCAGAGGGTATTGCAAACGGTCGCTCCCGTGGTATGTTTTTGCCGAATCAAACCGGCGCGCATCGCCTGTAGCGTCGGTCAACAGAGAGGAAACTACCATGGCTCATCCCGTAATTGATGCCGACGAGTGCATCGCTTGTGGCGTTTGCGTCGACTCCTGCCCCGCTGGCGTTCTGGAGCTCCAGGACGTCGCTACCGTCGCTGACGAGGACTCCTGCGTCGCCTGTGGCGCTTGCCAGGACGCTTGCCCCGCTGGCGCGATCACCGAGATCGTCGAGGAGTAACAACTCCCCCACCTGCACACTCAAAAGTACACCGTGCACAAAAAGGAGGCTTCCGCATCGCCGCGGAGGCCTCCTTTTTTGTGCGGATAACTAATTTGGCGCCGTCGCAGGTTGAGCTCACGTCAGCGAAAACGTCCCTAAGCGAGCAAGGTGGCGTGAAAGAGGAGGGAAGCGTACTTTTTGTACGCGACCGACGATTGAACGTCAGATTGCCGCTTAGGGGCGTTTGCAACGTCGGCTACGATAGATCGTCTTCGTAGGGCATCAGGTCTGCTAGGTAGCCTTTCTCCTTGAGCATCGTCTCGATCTCGTCGAGGGTTTGCTCATCCTCCGCGGCGATACGATGGAAGTGATAGCCGCTCGTCACCGTTAGCAGCGGAAAGCTCTTGCCGCTCTCGATATCGCGCAGATAGCGCTCGACATCGCGGCGGTTGCGGATGTCCAGGTCGGCCGTGATCTTGCCGTACACACGATGGTTGACGATCACGTTGAGCACGGCGCCACCCGCGTCGACGATACTCGTGAGCTCGTCGCCCGCCTGCTCCACACTGTGGCGCACCTTAACAAGACGCGTGGGCACGGCGGGGCTACTCGCGGCTTCCTGCAGCACGTAGCCGCGGTTGGTCGCCACGATATCGTGCCCATCGGCGCGCAGCAGGGCGATGTCCTGCACCACGATCTGGCGGCTCACACCCACCTCGCGGGCAAGCGCGCTGCCCGATACGGGCCCCTTGGCCCCCTCGAGCACGGCCATGATGGCACGGCGACGCTCGCGGGCGTTCATTATTTACCGTCCAGCAGACGCAGGTGCTTAAGCGAGAGATCGAGGATCGGCGCGGAGTGCGTCAGGGCGCCCGAGCTAATGAAGTCAACGCCCAGGTCGGCCAGGGCGCGAATGTTGCTGGCATCCACGTTGCCCGAGCACTCGGTCTTGGCGCGGCCGGCGATAAGCTCAATCGCGGCAGCCATATCGTCGTGGGTCATGTTATCGAACATGATGATATCGGCTCCGGCCTCCACGGCCTCGCGCACCATGTCCAGGTTCTCGCACTCGATCTCGACCGTCGTGGTAAACGATGCATGGACGCGCGCCATCTCAATCGCACGTGCCACGCCACCGGCAGCGTCGATGTGGTTGTCCTTGAGCAGTATCATATC
>URTL01000099.1 GCA_900550785.1 uncultured Collinsella sp.
CAGCCTCAATCATCCGGTGGTGACCTCAATTTAGGGACTGTCCCTAAATTGAGGTGTGGGAGCCGTCCCCGGATAGGGGCAACCTACAGAGGGCCGCTATTCGTCAGAACGGCGAAACCGATCTAGTAGAGCTTGGCGCCGGCGGGGATGGCATCATCCACGATCAGAACGTTGAGGCGCTCGGGAGTCTCGTCGCCCTCGGCCTCGGCATGCACGGCGGAGATGATCATGCCGCAGCTGGGGATGCCCATCATCTTGCGCGGAGGCAGGTTGGTGATGGCGAGCAAGGTCTTGCCAACCAGGTCCTCGGGCTCGTAATAAGCGTGAATACCGGAGAGGATGGTGCGGTCGGTACCGGTACCGTCGTCGAGCGTAAAGTTCAGCAGCTTCTTGGACTTCTTGACGGCCTCGCATGCCTTGACCTTCACAGCGCGGAAGTCGCTCTTGGAGAAGGTATCAAAGTCGACGAACTCCTCAAACAGCGGCTCAACGGCGATCTTGGAGTAATCGAGCGTGGGCTTAAGCGACTTAACGAATGGGCTCGCGGCGTTGCCGGCCTCGGCAGCCTTGGCGGCAGCGGCACCGGACTGGAAACCCTTCTCGGGCTTCATGTGCGGGAACAGCAGCACGTCGCGGATAGAAGCCTGGTTGGTAAGCAGCATGACCACGCGGTCGATACCAATGCCAATACCGCCCGCGGGAGGCATACCGTACTCGAGGGCGCGCACGTAGTCCTCGTCATACTCCATGGCCTCATCGTCGCCGCCGGCCTTCTCGGCCATCTGGGCGGCAAAGCGCTCGGCCTGGTCGACCGGGTCGTTGAGCTCGGAGAACGCGTTGGCGTACTCGTGGCCGGCAATAACCAGCTCAAAGCGGTGCGTCAGGCGCGGGTCGTCCTCAAAACGCTTGGCAAGCGGGCTGACCTCGATGGGGTAATCGCACACGAAGGTCGGGTTGACGATGGTGTCCTCGCCCAGCTCATCGTAGATCTCGGCGATAATCTTGCCGGCGGTCCACTCGGGCTTAATCTCCAGGCCCTTCTCGCGCGCGGCGGAAGCAAGCTCCTCGACCGGCGTGTCGATGGTGACCTGCTTGCCGAGCACATCGGAGACGATGTCGGTCATGGGACGGCTGG
This sequence comes from uncultured Collinsella sp., assembly GCA_900550785.1. Classification (GTDB taxonomy): domain Bacteria; phylum Actinomycetota; class Coriobacteriia; order Coriobacteriales; family Coriobacteriaceae; genus Collinsella. Next base: position 1,136 of record URTL01000099.1, read on the forward strand.
CCCACTCACCAGAAAGGTCGATGGTCTGGCCCTGGTACTCGATGACCTCGGGGTTGCCGATGGCCTTGTTAGCCGCCTTAATGACGCCCTGGGCGAGCGCCTTCATGCCCTCGAGGTCGGAGAAGGCACGGTAGGCCTCCATCGTGGTGAACTCGGGGTTGTGGGTGAGGTCCATGCCCTCGTTACGGAAGATGCGGCCGATCTCGAACACGCGCTCAAAACCACCGACGATGCAGCGCTTGAGGTGCAGCTCGGTGGCAATACGCAGGTAGCACTCCTGATCGAGCGCGTTGAAGTGGGTAATGAACGGCTTGGCAGTAGCGCCGCCCTGGATGGTCTGCAGGATGGGGGTCTCGACCTCCATGTAGCCGTCGGACTCCATAAAGCGACGGAAGGTGGAGAGAATCTGCGAACGCTTACGGAAGGTCTCGCGAACGTCGTCGTTGGCGATCAGGTCGACATAGCGCTGGCGATAGCGGGTCTCCTTGTCGGAAAGACCGTGGAACTTCTCGGGCAGCGGACGAACGGCTTTGGCAAGCAGGGTCGCGCTCTTAGGGGCAACGGAAAGCTGGCCGCGCTGGGTGCGCACGACCACGCCGGTCACGCCCAGGATGTCGCCCAGGTCGAGGGCCTTGAGCGTATTCCAGGCAGCCTCGTCCATGTCGTTGATGCGGCAGAACAGCTGAATCTCGGCAGTCGCATCGCGCACGACGATGAACATGATCTTGCCCTGACCGCGCTTGGCGACCACACGGCCGGCGATCTTCACGACATCCTCGGTGTCCTCACCATCGGCAAGATCGGCGTACTTAGTCTCGATATCGGCGACGTAGTCCTCAAGCTCAGAGTGCTCAGGATAGGGGTTCTGGCCCGCCTCGAACAGGGCGGCGCGCTTGGCCAGGCGGGTGGCGCGCTCGTCGTTGAGCGTCGATGCCTGATCGGCGGCGTTCTGGTTCTCTGCCATTAGTTAGCTCCTCAAACTAAAACGCTCCCCAGGATTCGGTCCCAGGGAGCGAAAACATACCTTTACGCGGGACCGTGGTCTAGCGTGCGATCTTGGCGATGGTGTAGACGCGAGTCTTGCCGGAAGGCGTAACGACCTCGACGGAGTCGCCCTCGCCGTGACCAATGATGGCGTGACCGACCGGAGACTCGTTGGAAATCTTGTGCTCGAGCGAGTTGGTCTCGGTGGTACCGACGAGCGTGACTTCCATGACCTCGCCGTTGGGATCAATCAGCGAAACGGTGGAACCGATGGAGACGGTCAGGTCGCCCGTGGTGGCAGCAACCTGAGCGTTGGCGAGGATGGCCTGGATCTCGGCAATACGAGCGGCGTTCTGGGCCTGCTTGTCCTTAGCGGCGTCGTACTCGGAGTTCTCCGAAAGGTCGCCGAACGCGCGGGCTTCCTTGATGTCCTCGACGATCTCCTTGGCGTAATCGCCCTCACGCCAGGCGAGCTCCTCGACGAGCTTCTGGCGGCCCTCAGCGGTCAGTACGATCTGGCTTGCGTCCATACGGATATCTCCCCAACTCTGATCAAACAATCAACTGTCAACAAAACGAAAAAGACCGGCTAGCCTGCGGGCAAGCCGGTCAGGTGCTCACCCCAAAGGGATGGGACTACTCTGCGTCCGCGTCGCTGTCCTCTGCCTGCTTCTTCTTGGCAGCAGCGAGCTTGGCCTCGAGCTCAGCGATCTCCTTGTCCTCCTCGGACTGCTCGACCACGACCTCCTCGGCCTGCTTGGTCTCGGCCTTATCGTCGCCCTCCATACCCTCACGGATATTCTTGACGGTAGAGCCGAGGGACTTGCCGAGCTTCGGCAGGTTCTTGGGCCCGAAGATAATCAGGACAACGACGAGAATAATGATGAGCTCAGGAGCCCTCAGTCCAAACATGTAGACCTCCACAATACAGCGAGACAAGCTCGAATGAGTATACCGCGGGTATCGCGGTATCACAACACTAGCTAAAAAAAGGGACCGCAAGAAGCGGTCCCTCCTCATGCTCTGGTCGGGTTGACTGGATTTGAACCAGCGACCCCTGCGTCCCGAACGCAGTGCTCTACCAAACTGAGCCACAACCCGTTAGCTCGACTATAGTAACAAAGATTTTCGCCGCGTGCTAGAGAAATTTTTATTTCTTTGGCGCGTCGATTTGAACCGTGTTGGGAATAAGCTCAGTCGCGCAGGCCCACCAGCCATTTTGCTGGGCAGCATCGGCAAGCCTTTCGGCCGTGGCAGCGGTGTCGCAAATGGCAAACGAGCAGGCACCCGATCCGCACACATCTACAGCAACGGTTCCGTCCTGTTTACGCAGCCAGTCGAGGACCGTTTGAATCTGCGACTCCATCTGTGCGGAAATGACACCAAGGTTGTTATGGATGAGTGCATATGCCGTCTCGGCATCACCAGCACGCAAGGCAGAAGCTATCGCGCCGGGCTTGTCCGAAGGCACCGGGGCCTCGTCAAAACGTCGATAGGCTTCAATTGTCGAAACGCTTGCCTCGCGCGGCTTGACCAGCACGACGGGCGTCGCGGGCAGCGCGGGGTACTCAGTTGCCAGCACGTCTCCCCCACCTACGTAGAACGCAGGACTCGCGTGCAAAAAGAACGGGACGTCAGCACCAATGCCCCGCGCAATATCGTCGAGCGCTGGGTCGGTGCGATCAATGCCCCAGAGCTCCGCCAAGGCGACAATGACCGCGGCCGCATCCGTCGAGGGGCCGCCCAAGCCGGCGCACAATGGAATGCGCTTCTCAATCGTCACGCAGATGTTTGCCTCGCGACCATAATGCTCGGCCATAGCAACCGCAGCCCGATACGCCGTATTCTTTTGCATGGGAAAATCTGATGCTGGAACCGTCTGGACGGTCAGCGCCTGCGACGGCGTGACCGTCACGGTATCGGCTAGACCGACGGCTGCCATCAGGGAATCGACCCTGTGGTAGCCGCGGTCATCGCGCTCGGTATGAACCCCCAGGTAGAGGTTAATCTTTGCCGGCGCGGAAAGAGTCAGGGACCGATCGGTCACCGTTAATGCTCCTCGAGCTGATTGCCGAGCGGGGTAAAGATGTGCTCGCCGCTCTCGGGGTCGAACAGCTCGACCTGACCGGTGAGCACATCGATATACTGGTAGGACTGACGCGACTTGCGGCCACGCTCGTCAACCTCGACGATAAAGACGGCGGGGTGGACGCTCTTGATGGTGCCCATGCGCTCGACGACGCGGGTACGGCCCATGTTGGCCTTAACCTTGACGCGATCGCCCACCATATCGGTCAGCTTCTCGTGGATGTCGTCGACGTGATTGACTTCCATCTCTTCCATGAACAGGGCCTCCAGAAGGTGCAATTCAAAAAGGGGATAATACCCCTAAGATAGACAAAACTCTAATACTATAGCACCCTGTTGTGGCCATACGCAAGTAGCTAAATAAGCCCCGTCCCAAATACGTACCAGACGACAACCTCGCATGACCAGTTGTTACGCGGTTTGGTAAAACCGCGTAACCTAAAGGTTGTCGGTGTCCAAGACGATGGTGAATGGGCCGTCGTTGACCAGGTCGACCTTCATGTCGGCGCCAAAGATACCGTGCGCCACATGCTCAACGTCCTCGTGCACAAGCGTCAGGAAGTACTCGTAGAGCTCGTTGGCAACATCGGGTGCGCCGGCATCCGTAAACGACGGACGGCGACCGTGGCGGCAGTCGGCGAACAGCGTGAACTGCGACACCACGAGCACCTCGCCGTCGACATCGGCAAGTGCCAGATTGGTCTTGCCGTTCTCGTCCTCGTTGATACGCAGCCCGCGGAGCTTGCCCCACAGCTTGTCGGCCTCGGCACGCGTATCGCCATGGCCCACACCCAGCAGCACCAGGTAGCCGCGTCCAATGCGGCCCACGCACTCGCCGTCGACCGTCACGCCGGCGTTGAGCACGCGCTGCACCACCGCACGCATGGCCTACTCCTCGCCCGTCAGCTTGGCGGACAGATGCTCGAGCGCGTGGAAACGATGGCTGATGGCGTTCTTCTCGTCAGCCGTCAGCTCGGCCATGGTCTTGCCCGGCGTGTCGACCGGCAGGAACAGCGGATCATAGCCAAAACCATGGTCGCCGCGGCCCTCGTGCGCGATAACGCCCTCGCAGGCGCCCTCGCCATAGGTGACCAAACCGTCCGTGTCGATGAGCGCGACGACGCTCATAAAGCGCGCAGTGCGGTCCTCGTCGGCCACGCCCTCCAGATTTACGAGCAGCTTGGCGTTGTTGGCGGCATCGTCTCCGTGCACGCCCGCATAGCGCGCGCTATACACACCGGGCTCACCGTCCAGCGCGTCGACGACCAAGCCCGAATCGTCGGCAATGGCCATAAGGCCCGTCTCCTCAACCGCGGCTTGGGCCTTGATGATGGCGTTCTCCAAAAACGTCGTGCCGTTTTCCTCGGGATCCTCAAAATCACCCAGCTGGCCGAGCGCCACAAAGCGCACCTCGGGCATGACCTTGCCCAAAATGGCCTCGATCTCGGTGAGCTTATGGGCGTTGCCCGTTGCCACGACGATGGTCGCCGCCGGGTCGAGGGTGTCGATGTCAATCTTCTCAAGTGCCATGACTGGCCTCCTTGTCTCTATAGCAATGCCGAGTTGAGGACGACGAGGACTTCGGTCTCTCTCCCGTCTCAATCAACGGCAGTCTTATACTTCGACGTTTTCCCAGATAAAACCTGCCAAAATTAACATCCCTTTTTGGCAGGTTAGGCGAGGGCTTGGCGCTGAAGCTCGATGAGCTCGGCGATACCCTTGTCGCCCAGGTCGAGCAGGGCGTTGAGACGCTTGCGATCGAAGGGCGCCTGCTCGCCGGTACCCTGGAGTTCGATCATCTCACCGGAATCGGTGGCGACGAGGTTCATGTCGACCTCGGCGTGGCTGTCCTCGGAATAATCCAAGTCGAGCAGGGTGTTGCCGTCGACGACGCCCATGGAAATGGCGGCAACCTGGCCCGTGAGCGGGATGCGCTCGAGTTTGCCCGCCTCGACCCACATGGCAAGGGCGTCGTGCAGCGCCAACCAGGCACCGGTAATGCTCGCCGTACGCGTGCCGCCATCGGCCTGGATCACATCGCAGTCGACGGTAACGGTGTACTCGCCGAGCGCCTTCATGTTGACGACAGTACGCAGACTGCGGCCGATAAGCCGCTCGATCTCCATGGAGCGGCCCTTGCGGTTGGCATGCTTGCGGTTGGCATGCTCGCGCTTGCAGCGTTTACCGGTCGAGGCCGGCAGCATCGCATATTCCGCCGTTACCCAGCCGGCCTTGGCGCCCTTGCGCCAACCCGGCACACCCTCCTCGATGGTGGCGGCGCACAGTACGCGCGTGTCGCCGAACTCGGCCAGGCACGAGCCGTGGGCGTGCTTCATAACGCCGCGGGTGAGCTTAACGGGGCGCAACTCGTTGGCGGCGCGACCGTTAGCGCGGTTGACCTGCATGTACTCCATAGAAATATCCTTTCGGCAAAAGATGTGGCGAAGGCCTTGACGGCTGCCTTACATCTATTTCAGCTCATCGATATCGATATGTTCGATGCTTTTGAGCGGCTGGCCAAAGATAAAGCTACCCGCCACCGCAAACTCGGCAATGTTGTCAGACGTGGTGGCAAAGCGATGCTGCGGCTCGGCTGCGTCGCCCGCCAGCTGCTCGCGGCGCGTGAGAATATCGGTCAGCTCGCGCGTGGTCTCCTCGGCGGAACTCACCACGCGCACTCCGGGACCCAGCGCATGGCGAATAGGCCCCACGAGCAGCGGGAAATGCGTGCAGCCGAGTACCACGGTATCGATGCCACGATCGTGCAGCGGCTCGACTGTGGCGCCAACCAGCGCGCGAACGGCTGGCGTATCAAAAATATCCT
>URTL01000100.1 GCA_900550785.1 uncultured Collinsella sp.
GCACAGCAGGCTCAGCAGCGTCGACTTGCCGTCGCCGTTTTTGCCGACAATACCAATGCGGTCGCCCTCGCCCACGCCGAGCGTCACGCTATCGAAAATATGCTTGGTGGGAAACTCTAGGCTGACGGAATCGCATCCCAAAAGAATCGCCATATGCCCTGCTCCTTCGTAGAAATTCAACGTTGTCCATGATAGCAGCGAAAAGGCAGGCCGCACACGACACAAAAAGGCGGGCCATCTCCCGCAAGAGATGACCCGCCTCTCCAATCAGTCCCGTGGCGACCGTGGCCGCCGCGGGCCTCAAGCATGTCCCGGACTAGGAGAACATGCCGGTGAGGTAATCATTCAGCCGCTTATCCTTGGGCCGTTGGAAAATCTCGTCAGTCTCGTCGTACTCGACCATATCGCCCATGTAGAAGAACGCCGTGCGGTTGGACACGCGCGACGCCTGCTCCATGTTGTGCGTCACGATGACGATGGCGCGGTCGGCAACGATCGACGACATAAGGTCCTCGATCGCCAACGTCGAGATGGGGTCGAGCGCCGAGCAGGGCTCGTCAAACAGGATCACGTCGGGGTTGAGCGCCAGCGTGCGCGCGATACACAAACGCTGCTGCTGGCCGCCCGAAAGCGCGTAGGCGCTCTTGTCGAGCTTGTCCTTGACCTCGTCCCACAGCGCCGCGCCGCGCAGGCTCTCCTCGACCATGCGGTCGAGCTCGTCGCGGTCGGTGATGCCGTGGCGCTTAGGCGCAAACGTGATGTTGTCGCGAATGGACTTGCGGAACGGGTTGGGCTGCTGGAACACCATGCCAATGGAACGGCGCAGCTCGTAGGTGTTTTCGGTCTTGGTGTTCACGTTGCGCCCGCGATAGTTGATCTCGCCCTCCACGCGGCAGCCGCGAATCTCGCGATTCATGAGGTTGAGGCTACGCAAGAAGGTCGACTTACCGCAGCCCGAAGGCCCGATGAGCGCCGTGATCTCGCCCTTGTGGAAGTCGAGCGACGTATTGTGCAGTGCATGGTGGTCGCCATAGTACACGTTGACGTCCTTGGTGGAGAGCACGACCTCGTCGCTCACGGCCTTGCCGCTCACGCGCACGCGCCTCTCGCTCTCCCCCACGCTCGACAGGAAGTCCTGGGTCTCGGACGTGGCCGCCTCGCTTGCGGGCGCTACATTCATCTCGCTCATTCGGCCGTCATCTTCCTTGCCAGTTGCTTGCCCACGATACGGGCGGCTACGTTAAAAAGCAGCACGCAGACCATCAGCAGCGCCGCGGTGCCCCAAACAATCTGCTGGGCCTCGGGGCTGCCCTCGCCATAGATCTTGTAGATGTGCACGGCGAGCGACTCGCCGGGACGGAACACATTCCAGGCGCAAGTGGGGCTCGACAGGTTAAAGCTCAAGAAGTTCAGGCGCACCGGCGAGCTCATGCCCGAGGTAAAGAGCAGCGCCGCGGCCTCGCCAAACACGCGGCCGGCCGAAAGCACGATGCCGGTCACGATGGCGGGCATGGCCTCGGGGATCAGGATGTGCAGCGTGGCCTCCCAGCGGGTAAGGCCCATGGCCAGACACGCATCGCGCTGGGCCTGCGGCACGTCCTCGAGTGCCTGCTGAATCACGCGCACCAGGATGGGGATGTTGAACATGGTGAGCGCGACGGCGCCGGAGATGATGGAGTACTTCCAGCCCAGCTGCACCGAGAACACCAGAAAGCCGAACATGCCGACGACGATGGAAGGCAGCGAGGACAAGGTCTCGATAGCGGTGGAGGCGATGTCGCGGATGGGGCCGTCGGGTGCGTACTCAACCAGGAAGACTGCGCCGCCCAGGCTGATGGGCACCGAGATGACTAGAGTGATCAGCAGCAGGTAGAACGAGTCGAACAGCTGGTAGAGCACGCCGCCCTGCGTTCCGTTGGCGCGCGAAGGCTCCGTGAGAAAGCCCGGCTGGAACAGCGTCGAGATGCCCTCGAACAGGATATAGGCCACCATGGAGACGACGATGAGCATGACGATGGCGACGATCGCTGTCAACACGCCCGTGGCGAAGCGGTCCTGCTTTTGGACACGCCCGAGCCTCGCCTCGTCGATGTGGATACGCGTGCTAGCCACGAGCCTTCGCCCCCTTGCGGCCAATGAGATGGATGATCAGGATGAAGATGAGGCTCATGCCCATCAGCAGCAGGCCGAGCGCCCACAGAACGTCGTCCTGGGCCGAGCCCTCGGCATAGACCGCCATGGACGTGGTGAGCGTGGTGGTGATGGTCGAGGCCGGCGACAGCAGCGACGTCGGCATGGCCTCGATGCCGCCGATAACCATACGCACGGCGAGCGTCTCGCCAAAGGCGCGCGTCATGCCAAGGATGACTGCAGTCATGAGCGACGGCATGGCGGACTTGAGCACCACGTGCCAGATGGTCTGCCAGCGGGTGTAGCCCAGCGCGAGCGAGCCCTGGCGGTAGCTATCGGGCACAGCGCGCAGGCCATCGACCGAAAGCGTGGTCATGGTCGGCAGGATCATGACGGCCAGCACGATGGCGCCGGGCAAGATGCCTAGGCCCGTGCTCACGTGGAAAACGCTCTTCATAAGACCGACGACCACGTGAAAGCCGATCAGGCCAAAGACGACCGAGGGAATGCCGGTCAAAAGCTCAATAAGCGGCTGAAAGACCTTGGAGCCAAATTTGGGTTGGATCTCGACCGCAAAGATGGCAGAGCCGATGGCGATGGGCAGCGCGATGAGCGTGGAGAGTACCATGACCGCAAACGAGGTGACGATCAGGGGCAGGGCGCCGGTATAGGGCAGGCCGCTTTCGGCTGTGTTGGCCAGGTCCCACTTGGTGCCGGTGAAGAACTCGACGACCGAGACGCCGTCCTTGACAAAAGCCGAGAGGCCCTTTTGGGCGACCATAAAGATGAGCGCGGCAACGACAAGCGTCACGAGCGCTACGCACGCGCCCGTGACGCCCAGGCCCACGTTCTCAAGGTCGCGCTTTGGCAGCTGTTTTGCCATTGCAAACCTTTCCGGGGGCGATTACTTATTTAGCGGAGACCTTGCCGCTGGCGTCCTTGACGACCTTCATGGCAGAGACGGGGATAAAGCCCTGCTCCTCGACGAGCTTGCTCTGGACGTCGTCGGAGAGCATGAACTCCAGGAAGGCTTTGGTGGCGTCGTCGGCGTCCTTTGCACAGTACATGTGCTCGGTCGCCCAGATCTTGAAGGAGTCGTCGGTGACGTTCTTGCTCTTGGGCTCGACGCCCTCGACCTTGATGGCGTTGAACTTGGAGCCATCGAAGTGCGAGAAGTCGAGGTAGGAGATGGCGTTATCGGTGCTGGACATCTGAGTCTGGACGTCGCCGGACTTGTCGAGCTCGGCGTCGCCCTTAAAGTCGACGGTCTCGTCGCCAAAAACGGCAGCCTCGAAGGTGGCGCGGGTACCGGAGCCGGCCTTGCGGTTGAGCACGACGATGGTGGCGTCGTCACCGCCGACTTCCTTCCAGTTGGTGATCTGGCCGGAGAAGATGCCCTTGAGCTGCTCGAGAGACAGGTCGTCGACCGTCACGTTCTTGGAGACGACGGGGCCCATGCCCACGACGGCGACCTCGTGATCGACGAGGTTCTTGACCTGGTCGGCCTCGAGCTTGGTCTCGGCGAAGACGTCGGAGTTACCGATGGTGACGGTGCCGGCGGCAACAGCGGTCAGGCCCTTGCCCGAACCGTTACCCGAGCCGGAGACGGAGACATCGGGGTTGGCGTCCATGAACTTCTCGGCAGCGGCCTCGACGAGAGCCTGGAACGAAGAGGCGCCGTCGTAGGTCACCTCACCAGAGACAGACTCGGCAGCGGCGGCGCCGCCCTTGTCGGCGGCGTTGGAAGCGCCTGCGCCACCGCAACCAACGAGGCCGAGGCCCACGAAGCTGGCAAGACCACCAGCGAGGCCGAGGAACTGACGACGAGAATAAGCCTGATCGAGCATGATCTTCCTTTCGTACATGCGACTCGCGGGCACCCTGCCCGCTTTGCTGTTTGGAAAGATACGGCCTCGATCGGGCAGCACCAGCGTCAACTGCGGTTTCTTACGGTCATTTGATAGACCCTTACCGCAAGCGCGACTCGGCTTTACAAACGAATAACAAACCCGCCACCAAGCATGACCCGCCTTTTACACCAATAAAAACAAAGTTGCGGTGAAATAGTTCCTGCTTGGCCATCAAATGGCCCATTCTAGGAACTATTCCACCGCAACTTAGATTGGGAAACCGCGCAACCTTAAAGCTCCAGCTCATTCAAACGCAGGATCGCCACGATATAAATCTTGAGCGCCTGCTTGAGCTGTTCCTCGTTGGCGCACTCGTTGGGGCCGTGCATCTGGCCGCCCCATGCGGGCAGTTCCAGGCCGGTCTCCTCGGGGCCAAACGACACGGCGCGGGCAAAGTTGCGTGCATACGTGCCACCGCCCATGGCAAAGGGCTCGGCATGCTTGCCCGTAAACTCGTTATAGGTATCAATCAGCGCCTTCACGGCCGGATCGTCGGCCGAAACTGAGAACGGCACCTTTGCATGACCCACGCGACACGTCACGTCAAAGCGCCCCACGAGCGGCTCGAGCTGCTCGCGGATGGTATCGGCGCTCGTGCTATCGGGAAAACGCACATCGATGACCTGCTCGATGTGGCCATCCACCACGCGGATGACGCCGGGATTGCAGGTGAGCGGGCCAAACGCCGGGCTCGTCGCATCGATTCCCAGGCCGCGGCCATAGGCGTCCGCATGTACAAAGGCCAGGAACTTGACAAACTCGTGCTCGGCAGGCGTCAGCAGGCGCTCGCCGCGGGCACCAAACGCGTCCTCGGCCTCGCGCAGATACGCCACGATCAGGCCGACGGCATTGATAGTGCCCTCGGGCATCGAAGCATGGCCACCAATGCCGTGGGCGAAAATCTGAGCATGCCCGTTATCGAGTGCCGAGATCTCCAGGCGGTCGGCGTTCTCGACCGGCGCCGGCAGCTCATCGGCGGCAATCGCAAGCTCGCAGATAGACTGCGACGGAATGGCGTTGCTCGCCTCGGCACCGCTCCACGATACGATGCGCCCTCCATCGATCTTGGGGCTCACAAACGTCGCCCCAAACTGGCCCTTCTCGGCATTGCAGACCGGGAACTCGGCATCGGGTGTAAACAGAAAGTCGGGGTTCGCATAGTTCTCCAGATAATGGTGAACGTCGGACATGCCCACTTCCTCATCGCAGCCCAGCAGCGCGCGGAAGGTGTAGCGCGGCACAATGCCGTGCTTGAGCAGATAGGCGCCGGCGTAGAGCGACAACACGGCCGGACCCTTGTCGTCGATAACGCCGCGACCGAGCAGCCAGCCCTCGCGGCGCTCCATCGCAAACGGATCGGTATTCCAGCCGGGGCCGGCGGGCACCACGTCCACGTGACAGATGGTCGCGAGCTGCTTGTCGCCGCGACCCGGGATATCGGCAATGCCCACATAGCCCTCGTCGTCGCTCGTCTGGTAGCCGAGCTTTTGCGCAATGCCGAGCGCGCAATCGAGCGCGTCACGGACCGGACGGCCAAACGGCGCGCCGGGCTCCGCATTGGCAGAAACCGCCACGGACGGATAGCTCACCAGCCGCTCGATATCGGCGACGACATCTTCCCAAACCTCGTCGACATACTCGGTAACGCTCTGCTCCACCTGATTCATGGACGACCTCCTTAGCAATGAGCGACGGGCACGCCCGCCCCTCACATTACGTCATTAGATAGCGAAAAGTTTAGCAAGCTCGGCCACCGAATGCACCACCGCATCGGCGCCCGCGGCCTCGTGCTCGCCCGGCGCCGCCGCGCCCGAATAGATGCCAATGCACGGCACGCCCATCGCGTGCGCACCCTCCACATCGTTAAAGCGGTCGCCGATCATCACGGCCTCGTCGGCCGTCGCGCCGAGCGCCGCCAGCGCATCGCGGACCGAATCAGCCTTGGTCTCGCGCCCCTGCGGCGGATTCATGCCAGCCACGGCTTCGAACTGGCAAAGCCCCAGCTCATGCACCATGTCAATGCACTTTGCCTCCATGCGCGACGTCGCCACGGCCATACGCTTGCCCTGGGCAGCAAGGCCGTCGAGTAACTCGGGGATTCCGTCGAACACAGGATACTCCTCCGGCCCCAGTTCGTCAAAAAAGGCGCGGTACTCGTCGGCCACCACGAGCGATTCCTCGCGCGTAAAGCCGTAAAAGTCGTGGAAGCTCTTCCACAGGGGCGGCCCGATCATGCGACGCAGGTCACCCATCTGCGCCTCCGAAAACCCGCGCGCAGCCAGCGTCTTGCGCGTCGAGGTCATCACCGCCCGGCCCGTATCGGCCACCGTGCCATCGAAATCAAATAGAACGACCGGCCGCCTGCATATCTCCAGTGCCTCCATCGGCATTCCTCTTCCCCAGTTGACGATTTCCACACCGACACTTCAAACTGTTGACTATTCAACAATTGAACCTAGTAATGTGGAACGACTCTACTATACTTGTCGCACTTTACTCTCAGAAGGCGGCGCGCAAGCGCCCCAACGAAAGGTGCAATTATGTCTTTTGCCATCATAACCGACTCCACGTCGGACATCTCCCCCGCCCGCGCCCAAGAGCTCGGCATTTACGTGATTCCGCTGCATGTGATTATCGAGGGCGAGGACCTGCTCGACCAGGTGCAGATTACCGCCCAGGAGTACGTCGCGCGCATGGCCGGTTCCGAGCAACTGCCGCACACCTCGCAGCCGAGCGCCGGCGAGTTCAAGGCACTCTTTGACCGCGTGCGCGCCGACGGCCACGACAGCGCCATCTTTATCTCGCTGTGCAGCGAGTGGTCCGCCTGCTATGCCAACGCCAGCCTGACAGCCGAAACGCACGAGCTCGACGTGCGCTGCATCGATTCGCGCACCGGCTCGGGCGCCGAGGG
>URTL01000101.1 GCA_900550785.1 uncultured Collinsella sp.
AACGTCGCTTTGCTCGTTCGCTTTTTGATCTGGAGAGCCGGGGGGGCTGATAAATAGATGTGAGTAGGGGCTCCTCCGTTGATGAACGGGGGAGCCCCTTGTTTCGTTTTGGTTGTTGTTGTGACCTAGAGGTGGCTGATGATCAGTTCCATCTTGCCTTCGAGGTCGATGGAGCTGACGGTGCTGGGTGCCAGCAGGTGGCTTCCCTTGTGGACGGGGTCGCCGCAGACGGTGCCTTCGCCGTCGATGACCGACAGGCACATGAAGGGCCAGCGCTGGTCGAGGGTCTTGCTGCCGTTGACGCGCACGCGATCGACGGTGTAGCAGGGGTTGGACTCGAGCTCGGTCACGCCGTCCACCTCGGGCGCGGTCACCGTGCCGTCGGTCGGAGCCTGAGCATCAAAGTCGATGCAGTCGAGGCTCTGCTCAATGTGCAGCGGGCGCAGGTTGCCGTCAGTGCCGGGACGGTCGTAGTCGTACAGACGATACGTCACGTCGCTCGACTGCTGCGTCTCCAAAATGAGCGTGCCGGTCTTGATGGCGTGCACGGTACCGGAATCAATCTGGAAAAAGTCGCCCTTGTGAATCGGCAACACGTTGAGCATGTCGTCCCAACGTCCTTCCTCGATCATTTGTGCGGCCTCGGCGCGGTTCTTGGCACGCTGGCCGACGATGATCGTGGCGTCGGGCTCGCAGTCCAGCACATACCAACACTCGGTTTTGCCCAGGCTACCGTTCTCGTGCTCGGCAGCGTACTCGTCGTTGGGATGAATCTGGATCGAAAGGTCGTCCTTGGCGTCCAGAATCTTAATGAGCAGCGGGAACTCCTTGCCCTCGCAGTTGCCAAAGAGCTCGCGATGCTCGGCCCACAGCCACGACAGCGTGTGGCCGGCATACGGGCCCTCCGCAATCTGGCAGTCGCCGTTGGGGTGGGCCGAGATGGCCCAGCACTCACCGATGGGGCCATCGGGAATGTCGTAGCCAAATACGGTTTCGAGGTGGCGACCGCCCCAGATCTTCTCGTGGAAGATCGGCGTCAGCTTAATCAAATCGGACATGTTCATACCCCCATTGTGTTGCGCGGGCGCTGCACAAAACAGCTCAAAGCGAGCGCCCGGATGACTACAAAAACCTATGCCAACGTTACGTTGTGCAACTCAAAGCGGTCGCCAACGTTGCGCGAGACCGAATACTCAAAGGCGGCGCCGCTGTCCAAAAAGCCAATCTGGGTGAGCTCGAGCAGGGGAGAGCCAGGCTTGGTGTCCAAGCGCTCGGCTTCTTCCTCGGTTGCTGCCACGGCGCGAATGGTACGGTGGAAGCTCGAAATCTTCAGCCCACATTGCTCGCGGATGAAGTGGTAGACCGATCCGTACAGGTCCTTCTTTTTAAGGCCTGGAATCAGCTCGAGGGGCATGTAGGTGTACTCGATAACGATGGGCTTCTCATCGGCCTGACGCACGCGCACGATGTGATAGGCAAAGTCATCCTCGGCAATTCCCAGCTGGGCTGCGATGTCCGCTGGTGGATTAACAATCGAGAAATCGTAGACCACCGAGGTCACCTTCTCCCCGCGGTGCTCATACGAAAAGCCCTGGGCACGGTCGTTTTTGCCCTGGAAAAACGCCTGACCGGGAAGTCCCGCCGTGTCCTTAACGTAGGTACCCGATCCGCGTCGGCTGGTAATAAGACCTTCCTCGGTGATTTGCTCGATAGCTCGTTTGACGGTGATTTTGGAAACGCTATAGAGCTCGCAGAACTCAACGACGGTGGGAAGCTTGTCGCCCGGTTTAAGAGTGCCATCCTCGATGCTTCGACGAATATCTGCAGCTATCGCCTCGTATTTGGGAATCATTGAACCTCCTTTCCGACATATATCAATACGCAAGTAAGTATAACCCTTAACAAGGCACCCATATAACCTTTATCTAAGAAGCTCGAGAAAGAAAAAAGAAAAAGACGCTTTACTTTTAGAATTAGAGCGCTATAGTTTAAGCAACGAACGGAATCTTTCCGCAGAACAGGATCGACCGTTTGGGGACGGTTTTGTTTTGGCGGGTTGGATATCGGTATGACCGGTGCGCGCCCGCGCCGGATAACCTGCCAAAGCAAACCCGTCTCCAACCGGAAGCTCTAGAACACGAAAGCGAGGACTTTGATGGCACAGTATCAGCTGCCCAACGACTTCTTCTTTGGCGCTGCTATGTCCGGCCCGCAGACTGAGGGTCAGTGGAACCAGGGCGGCAAGCTCGAGAACCTGTGGGACACCTGGTCCATCCAGGATCTGGGCTCGTTCTACAACTGCGTTGGCTCTTACGCCGGCAATGACTTTATGGCCAAGTACCAGGAAGACCTTCGCATTTTGAAGGACTTGGGCCTGGATACCTATCGCACTTCCATCCAGTGGAGCCGTCTGCTCGATGCCGACGGCAACCTCAACGAGGAAGGCGCCGCGTGGTATCACGAGTTGTTCCGCGCCTCTCGCGAAGCCGGCCTGGAGCCGTTTGTCAACTTGTACCACTTTGACATGCCCACCTACCTTTTTAACCGTGGCGGCTGGGAGAGCCGTGAGGTTGTCGAGGCTTACGCACATTACGCCGACGTCGCCTTCCACGAGTTTGGCCAGGAGATCAAGTACTGGTTCACCTTTAACGAGCCCATCGTCGAGCCCGAGCAGCGCTATCAGGAGGGCGTGTGGTTCCCGCAGCTCCACGACTTTAGCCGCGCTCGCACCGTGCAGTATCACATCTCGCTGGCACATGCGCTGGCCGTGGCCAACTACCGTCGCGCCTATGACGAGGGCGCCGTTCGCAGCGATGCCAAGATCGGCATGATCAACTGCTTTACCCCGGTCTACACCAAGGAGAACCCCAGCGAGGCGGACCTCGAGGCCGTGCGTATGACCAGCGGCATCAACAACCGCTGGTGGCTCGACCTCATTACCAAGGGCGAGCTTCCCGCCGACGTGCTCGACAGCCTGGCCGAGGGCGGCGTTAAGCTTCCGTTCCGTGCCGGCGACCAAGAGATTCTTAAGCAGGGTGTTGTCGACTGGCTCGGTTGCAACTACTACCACCCCACGCGCGTTCAGGCGCCGGCGAGCAAGATCGACCAGTACGGTCTGCCGCACTTTGCCGACGAGTACGTGTGGCCCGACGCCGTTATGAACGAGAGCCGCGGCTGGGAGATCTACCCGCAGGGCCTCTACGACTTTGGCATGGACTGCGCTAAGAACTACCCCGATCTTGAGTGGTTCGTTTCCGAGAACGGCATCGGCATCATGGACGAATACAAGAACCGAGACGCCGAAGGAACCATCCAGGATGACTACCGCGTCGACTTTGTACGCCAGCACCTGGAGTGGGTTGCCAAGGCAATTGCCGAGGGCGCCAAGTGCCGTGGATACCATTATTGGGCCGTCATCGATAACTGGTCTTGGGCGAATGCCTTTAAGAACCGTTACGGTTTTGTCGAGGTCGACCTTATGGACGGCTACAAGCGCCGCCTTAAGAAGTCGGCAGCTTGGCTCAAGCAGGTCGCCACGACTCACGTGGTTGATTAGCGAACGGGCGAACGCCCAGACCGCGCGCCGCTGCGCGCAACACATGGCACATCTGGTGGCAGAGGGCGACAGACCACCGTGCGCATAGGAAAAGGCCGGATTTGAAAGTTAGGAGCAATCATGGCCAGTGACAACGGAAAGAGCTTCCTCGACAAGTTTGCCGAGGTCTCTGCGAAGGTGGGAAACCAGGTTCACCTGCGTTCCCTGCGTGACGCCTTCGCGACCATCACGCCGCTCTATATCCTTGCGGGTATCGCGGTTCTTATTAACAACGTCGTGTTCCCTCTGTTCCCGCTCGATGCGGCGGGCCTTGCCAACCTTCAGACGTGGGGTTCGGCAATTACGCTGGGCACCCTCAACGTCTCTGCCATTATCTTGGCCGGATTGATTGGCTACAGCCTCGCTAAGAACAAGCGTTTCGATAACCCGCTCGCTTGCGTGGTCGTCGCTATCTCTGCTTTCGTCATCATGATGCCGCAGCAGATCACCGCCTCGCTTGCCGCCACGAGCCCGCTGCTCACCGACAAGATCACCTCCGCCGAGGTCACGGGCGCCCTTTCGACTGCCAACACCGGCACCAACGGTCTGTTCTCGGCTATTATCATCGCCCTGCTTTCCGTCTCGCTCTTCATCAAGATTTCTGGCGTCGAGAAGCTCAAGGTTAAGCTGGGCGAGGGCGTGCCTCCCGCGGTCTCCAACTCCTTCAACGTCATGATCCCGATGCTGCTCAACCTCGCGATCTTCGCTCTTGCCGCAGCCCTGCTCGCCGTGTGCGCCGGCACCGATCTGTGCACCATCATCTCCACGTGCATCTCCAACCCGCTCAAGAGCATCATGAACGCCGGTCCGTGGGCTGTTATCCTCATCTACACCCTTGCTAACCTGCTGTTCTGCGTCGGTATTCACCAGTCCACCATCTCTGGCGCTACCGTCGAGCCGATCCTGACCATGCTCATCGTCGACAACATGGCTACCTTTGCCGCCGGTGGCACCATCCAGCCCGATCACTACATGAACATGCAGATCGTTAACAGCTTCGCCCTCATCGGCGGCTCGGGCTGCACCCTCATGCTTCTGCTCGACACGCTCCTGTTCTCCAAGAACAAGGCTTCCGAGACCGTTTCCAAGATGGCTATCCTGCCTGGTCTGTTCAACATCAACGAGCCGGTTATCTACGGTTACCCCATCGTGTACAACCTGCCGCTCATGATCCCGTTCGTCCTTCTTCCCGATCTGTTCATCGGCATCACCTATGGCCTTACCTGCGCAGGCATCATCAGCCCCTGCATCGCCCAGGTGCCCTGGACCATGCCTCCCGTCATCAATGCCCTGCTCGCTACGGGCTTTGACTGGCGCGCCGGCGTGTGGCAGGCTCTCGAGATTGTCATTGGCATGGCCGTCTACCTGCCCTTTATGAAGATTTCCGAGAAGGCAATCGCCAAGCAGGAGGCTCTCGCCGAGTAGAACGCCTAACGTTCGTCCCTTTCACCTTTGCGGGCGCCGGTACGCGGTGCCGGTGCCCGCGGCTCTCTCCCTTGCGTAAAGATACAGGGGAGCGGGCACAATAGCCGTAAGGAATACAACCAGTTGTCGTCTGCGCGCCGCGCAGTTATAAGGAGGAAACCATGAAGAAGATCATGCTCTGCTGCAATGCCGGCATGTCCACGAGCCTGCTGGTCCAGAAGATGCAGGCCGAGGTTGCAAACCGTGGTCTGGATATTGAGGTCGAGGCTCGTCCCATGAACGAGGCCCACGATCACCTGGACGAGTGCGACATGTTGCTGCTTGGTCCGCAGATCGGCTACACCAAGGGCGATTTTGAGAAGGAGGCCGCCGGTCGTTTTCCGGTCGAGGTCATCAACATGGTCGACTACGGCCGCATGAACGCTGCCGGCATCATCGACCACTGCGTCAGCGTGATGGGCTAGGTGCTCCGCATGGAGGATATGAACGAACTGCAGATGACCTGCTTCGAGATCATCAGCTACGTCGGTACCGCCAAGAGCATGTACATCAATGCCGTGCAAAAGGCCAAGGAGGGCGATTTTGACGCCGCCGAGGAGCTTATCAAGCAGGGCGACGAGGCCTATAACGGTGGCCACGATGTTCACATGGGGCTTCTGAAGAAGGAGGCCAACGGCGAGCGTAACGGCGAGGCCCCGTTGATTCTGCTGCATGCCGAGGACCAGATGGCCGGTACCGAGACCATGCGCGTCATGGCGACGGAGCTCATCGAGATTCACAAGCAGCTGCAGGTACTTCAGGCCTAGTCGGCGTTATCGCCGCGATGGGCCGTGCGGTCCAACAGACAACACAGTCCCTTTGACGGGCGCCGGGAGTCTCCGCCTCCCGGCGCCTTTATATTTGGGGAAGGTCTTGCGCGACCTATTAAGCGACCATTCGCGTTTCCCCAGATAAAGCCTGCCAAAACAAACCTGTCCCTTTTTGGTAGGTTTTTGCCTTGGGAGCGGTACCATACAGGCAATGTTTAAACGAGAAAGGTGGGCTCCCATGGAACCTAAGCAGTACTACATCGGCATCGACGTCGGCGGCACCTCGGTTAAGGAGGGCCTGTTCGACGAGGACGGCAACCTGCTTGCCAAGGCCAGCGTGCCCACGCCTCCCATCGTTGACGCTGCGGGCTTTGCCGCGGTGACCGAGGCTATCGACCAGGTGGTCGCCAAGGCGCAGATTCCGCGTGCCTTTGTGGCGGGCATTGGCCTGGCCGTTCCGTGCCCCATCCCGGCATCGGGCGATGCCAAGGTCAAGGCCAACATTGCCATTAACCTGCCCGAGCTGAGGATCGCCATTCAGAAGCACTGCCCCGACGCGGTCGTTAAGTACGAGAACGACGCCAACGCCGCTGCTATGGGCGAGGCCTGGCTCGGCTCTGCCAAGGGCGTACAGAACGTGGTGATGGTCACCATCGGTACTGGCGTGGGCGGCGGCGTTATCGTTAACGGCGACGTGGTATCGGGCGTTGTGGGTGCTGGCGGCGAGATTGGCCACATGTGCCTGAACCCGGCCGAGGAGCGCACCTGCGGCTGCGGCGGCCATGGCCACCTGGAGCAGTATTCCAGCGCCACCGGCGTGGTGAGCAACTACCTTGCCGAGTGCAAGAAAGCGGGCGTCGAGCCCATCGAGCTGACCGGCCCCTCCGATTCCAAGGACGTGTTCCAGGCCTGCCGTGAGGGCGACAAGCTCGCGCTGGCCGCGGCCGATACCATGGCTGACTATCTCGGCCGCGCACTGGCGCTTATTGCCAACGTGGTTGATCCCGAGATGTTCCTCATCGGCGGGGG
>URTL01000102.1 GCA_900550785.1 uncultured Collinsella sp.
CTACCGTGGCGGCCGCCATTATGAACGCGCTGCTCTACGAGATCACGCGCCCAGGCGGCCTGAAGTGACGGCGCCCGCATCCGCGCCGGCGCTGCGCATCTTCGCCGGCACCACCGAGGGCCGCCTTCTGTGCGAATGGGCGAGCGGGGCGGGCATCCCCGCCCGTGCCTACGCGGCAACCGAGTACGGAGGCGAGCTTTTGGGCGAGCTTCCGGGCATCGAGGTGCATGCGGGCAGGCTCGACGAGGCCGACATGGAGCGCGAGCTTTCCGGCGCGCGCATCGTCGTCGACGCCACGCATCCCTTCGCTACGCTCGCAAGCGGCAACATCCGGGCCGCTTCGCTCGCCGTGGGTTCACGATGCCTGCGCCTTGCGCGCCCGGTCGAGGCGCTGCCCAAAGGCGTCGTCTCGGTCACGTCGATCGCCTGCGCGGCGCGCTTTCTCTCCGAGAACCCGGGTCGCGCGCTTCTCACGACGGGGAGCAAGGAGCTTGCTCCCTATACGCGCGTCGCCGATTTCTCGGAGCGCTTCTTCGTGCGTGTGCTCCCGCTGCCCGGTGCTATAACGAAGTGCATCGACGCGGGGTTTTCGCCATCGCACATCATCGGCATGCAGGGGCCCTTCACCCGCGAGCTCAACGAGGCGATGCTTCGGCAGGTGGGCGCCCGGTGGCTTGTGACCAAGGACTCGGGAACCGTAGGCGGCACGGCCGAGAAGATCGCCTCCGCGCGCGACGTGGGAGCACACTGTATCGTGGTCGCCCGTCCCGCCGAGGGGGGTGGGGCCCTGTCGCTTCGGGAAGTGGAAGACGCGCTCTTACGGGAGTTCGCGCGCTAGGCGCTCGCCACGCCTGCGCGCCCTCTCGCCCGCGAGGAGGAGCGCCCTGAGCAAGCTCGACCCGTACAAGCCCGTCATCCGCCAAAAGCTCGAGGACGACGCCCGGAACTGGCGCAAACAGCCCTTCAATGAGTTGCGGTGAAATAGTGTCTGTTTTTGCTGCTAGATAGCATATTCAGTCCCTAATTCACCGCAACTTGTTGGTGGTGGCTTACTGGTAGCGTAGGCATTCCACCGGGTCGAGCTTTGCTGCACGGCGAGCGGGGTAGAAGCCAAAGATTACGCCGATGCCGACCGATACGGCAAACGCGATCAACACTGTTGTAATGGAGAAGCTTGGCGTGATCGTCCCGGTAGCTCCAAACTCGCTCATGATGCCCGAGCTTGCGGCAAAGAACGTGAGTCCCCATGCCAGCAGATAGCCAATCAGGACACCCAACAGTCCGCCGGTGACGCACAGCGCCGAGGACTCGGCCAAAAACTGCGCGGTGATATCGCGACGACTTGCGCCCAGGGCACGGCGAATGCCGATCTCACGGATGCGCTCAGTCACGTTGGTGAGCATCATATTCATAATGCCGATACCGCCGACAAGCAGCGAGATGCTGGCGACAGCGCCCATGATGAGCGAGAACGCGCCCATAAAGGAGTTGAGTGCATCGATGGCGCTTTTCATGGAGGTCGCCGATACACTGTCGTACTCATCATCCTCCGCGATGCCCTTCATTGCGCGCACCTTGGACTCGATGGTCTTACAAAGCTCGTCCATGTCTGTGCCCTCGGCGGCAAGAGCCGTCACGCTGGGGAATGAAGGATTTTCGTCGCCAAACAGGCCTGAGATGGTTTCGCGCGGCATATACAGCGTGAGCGAGCCCATGGAGTCGTTGCCGCCATCAATCACACCTACAATCTGCACCTCGCCGTTGGACACCTTGATGGTTTTCCCCAGCGCATCCTGTTCGTTGCCGTAAAGCTGATCGGCGCCGCCGCGGCTGATGAGCGCCACGCGCGAGCCTGATTGGGACTCGGCCTGGGAATAGGTGCGCCCCGCAACGAGTTTGCTGGCCCCCACGGCGTCGAGCATGTCGCTATCGACACCCTGTGCCATGACGGTATAGCTTTTATCGCCGGTCTTATACTCGGTATACGCGCTGTCGACAATGCCGATCTGCTCTATCTGCGGCACCAGTTTTTGAAGCTTCTCGATGTCGGACTCGGTGAGTTCTTGCGACGAATAGATTTGCACCATGCGTGCCGCATTGAGGCCCAGACTGTTGACCAGGCTGTTTTGGATGCCGCCGATGAGCGAAGTCATGGCGATAACCGAGGCGATGCCGATGACAATGCCCAGGATGGTGAGCAGGCTGCGCCCCTTGTTGGCTTCGAGCGAGTGAAGGGCTTCCTGGATGAGATCGCGGGCGCTCATGCCATCTCTCCTTTCGGCGGGTTGGCGGAGGCGGAAATCCTGGGCAGGCTATCCACGGCGCTGCGCAGGGTCCGCGGTGCATGTGGAATATACGCGCCATCGTGAATGCGACCGTCGCGGATGGTCACGGCACGGTCGGCCTCGGCGGCGATGCCGGGGTCGTGTGTGATAAGCACGATGGTTTTGCCGCGCTTCTGGAGCTTATGGAAGGTTTCCATCACAAGCGCTCCGGTAGCGGAGTCCAGGTTTCCCGTCGGCTCGTCGGCCAGAATGATGGGCGGGTCATTGACGAGGGCGCGCGCGATTGCGACGCGCTGCATCTGGCCGCCCGAGAGCTCGGATATGCGGTGGTCCCAGTGGTCGACGGGCAGCGTGACAGCCTGCAGCGCGTGCACGGCGCGCATTTCGCGCTGGCTACGGGGCACATTGGTGTAGGCCAGCGGCAGCATCACGTTTTCGATAACCGACAGGCGCGGCAGCAGGTTGAAGCTCTGAAAGACAAAGCCAATGCTCAGGGCGCGAACTTCGGTGAGCTCCTCATCATCGAGCTCGGCCACGTTGAGCCCTTGCAGGTAGTAGTCGCCCGCCGTCGGCTTATCCAGACAGCCTAGGATGTTCATGAGCGTCGACTTGCCCGAGCCCGAGGGGCCGGTGATAGCGACGAATTCGCCGGGATTTACCGCCAGGCTCACGTTGTGCAGGATGTGGGCGCACCCCGCCTCGCTCTCAAAGATGCGGTGCACGTTGCGGATGTCGATAACGGGACGCATTACATGCCCTCGTCGGCAGACATACTGCCCGAATCCGCACCGTAGCCGCCGTCAGCCGTTGCGTCCGCTCCGGTGTCCATGACGAGGGTGTCGCCATCGCGCAGCCTGGTAACCGGAACGTTGGGGTTGATCTCGTTGCCCTGGTCGTCGCGCTTAACCTGTGTCTTGCCGACTACGGCTTCGTTGTCGTTTTGCGTCACGACGGTCACCTTCACGCGATGGGTTTGCTTGCCCTCGTCATCGGTTGCGACGTTGACGTAATAGTGTTCGCCGTCTTCGGTCATGAGCGCCATCGTCGGCACCATCACCACGTCGTCGAGCTGCTCGGTCACCACCGAGACCTCGGCCGTCATGCCCGGCTTCAGGCGCGCGTCGGGCGCCTCGATGAGAATGTCGACGTTAAAGGTCACGCTGCCGCCGCCACCGTTGGCGGCGTCGGAGTTTGCCACCGACGCGATAGCCGTGACGGTGCCCTGGCTCACGATATCGGGAAACGCGGGATACGTGACGTTGGCGCTCTGCCCAACGGCGATCTTGGCGATGTCCTTTTCGCCCACCTGCACGGTCACCTTCATCTTAGATAGGTCGGCGATCTGCATGCACTGCTTGCCGCCGCTCGTATCGCTTTCGCCCATGATCATGCCGCCTGTTACCGTGGCGCCCACCTTGGCGTTGAGCTCCACGATGCTACCCGAGCTCGGGGCCGTGACCGTACGGCTGGCTGCCTTGGCGTTCGCCTGATCGAGGTTTGCCTGGGCCGATGCGAGGCTGCGCTGTGCGGCCGATACGGCGTTTGTGTCCGCTGATGCGGCGGTGATGCCAGCTGCTGCGGAAGCTCCATCATCGTCCGTCGTTGGGGTGGCCTGCGCGGCAGCGGCGGCTTTCTGCGCGTTGGTGAGGTCTTCCTGGGCGGCTGCAACTGCACGCTGCGTCTCGGCAACGTTGCGATCGAGCTCGTCGTTTTTAATGGTCATAAGCACGTCGCCCTCGTTAACGGATTGGCCCGGCTGAACGTTGATCGAATCGACCGTGCCGTCGACAGAAGGGGAGACCACTGAGGACGAAATGGGTTTGAGCTGGCCTTTCGCCTCGACCGTTGTGGTAAACGTGCCCTCGGTCACCATGTCAGTCACAGGCTCGCTAGCGCCCTGTGGCTGCGCATTGATAACCAGGGTTGCGACAATGGCAATGAGCGCGATGGCACCCACGACGCCGGCGGCAATACCGCGTCGAATCAGCTTTTTGCGCCGACGTTCGGCACGTTTTGCCTTGAGCTTGGCGTATGCCTCTTCATCGGAAATCTCGGCCGCATCGTTCGCGCGTCCGTTCTGCTTATCGGCATGCACGTTTGTAATCAGAGGAATCGTTTCGGTGGCACCTTCGGGCGTGTGCTCGGTATCATCCGGGCCCGGGGTAATGGTGGGGACATTCGGCATAGCGTCTCCTTTATAGAAAGAACCTCGATAATTATATGCGCCCACCGGTTGGGGCGGGCGCATAGGACGGTTTCTTTCGGAACTGTTAGATTGGTCGCAGCGGTTCCACGTTGTAGGAATGCGCGCGTTGCACTACGAGTGGACAACCACGCACAGGCCGACTTTGATGCAGTCGTGAAGTGCCTTGGCGTCTGCCAGGCGCAGGTTGATGCAACCGTGGCTGCCGCACCACTTGTACGACTCGGCGTTATCGAAGCTCTTGTCGTTTTGCCAGGTGGCATCGTGGAAGCCGATCATATTGCCCTCGAACGGCATCCAGTAGCTCACCGGGCTTTCGTATTTGGGCTTACCGGTCTCGGGGTCCTTGGCTCCGATCAGGGTACTGTCGCCGTCGTTGCTGTTGATCTGCCAGACGCCCTCGGGCGTGGCGTCCTCGCCCGGCTTGCCCGAGATAAAGTTGGCCTCCCAAACGATATTTCCGCTCTCGTCATAGTAGCGCGCGTGCTGCTCGGACAGGTCGACGTCGATATACGCCTTCCAGTCGGGCTCTCCCTTTGCGGTAAAGGTGTCGGCCTTCTGGGAGTACTTGATCTCGATCTCGCCGGCCTGCTTGTTGTTAATGGCGTCCTCGACCTGCTTGGCGAGCGAGCTGCTGTCGATGGACCAACCAAAGTCGCCGCCTTCGACGGCGCACTGCTTGCCATCGGCGCGCGTCCACCAGCGAGTGGAGCCCACGGTATTAAAGCCGTTGGCGAGCTCGGCTGCCCAGCTACTGATCTGCGAAGTATCGAGCGTGGGGTTGGCGGGATCGGCAAAGCTGATCCACTGCAATACGGAGCTGCCATCAACCTTGCCGGCATCCTCGCCGTTGAGCTTGAGGGTCACGTTGACGCCCAGGAAGTTGTTGGCGGCATCGCATGCGGCCTGAATCTGATCATCTGTCAGCGTTCCATTGAGTGGCTCATAGGCATCGTTGCCGAGCATGGAAAGATCTACGGACTCGGCCAGTGAGGCAAGCTCGAGCTCGGCATACTTGATGACATGCTCGCGGTTGAGTTTTTCGTTGGAGCGCGCCTTCTCGACGGTAAACTTGCCCGCTTGCTCGTCATAGGAGCTATTGGCCTCGAACGTGCCCGAACGCCCCTCGTTAAACTCGTCGATGGCGGCGCCCAGATCCTTCTCAAACTTCTTTTGGTCAAAGGTGTCGGAAAGCATGGACAGGTCGACGTCTTGATCAAGATCGACTTCGTTGGAGGTAGCGGTTGTTTTGGTTTTGCCGCTTAAGGATTCCACAAGACGGACCGGCCATATAAAGGCTTCGTTGTGGCTGATGATTTCTTTTGCGGCAGCTTCGCCGTCGACGATGGGCTCATCGGACTCGGGCTGATAGGTCCAGCTAAAGTCATCGCCTGTCACGGCGAGCTTATAGTGCTTCCATGCCGAATTGACCTTGGTGGCGGCAGACGAAGCGTTGGAGAACGAGACGTCGACGCCGGCGATGGTGGTGTTGGGGTAGGCTACCTGCGAAAACGCTACGACGCCTACGATATAGACAATGACGATTAGGCCCAGGACGACAAAGAGCGTCGTCTTTTTGCCCGACTTATTGTTCTCGGCGGGTTTGCGCGCGGGGCCGCGATCGCCTCGAGCGTGCGTGGGGGGCTGCTTGGGCGCATTGCCGTTTGCCCGGCGCTGCTGACGTTGTTGACGCTGCTGTCGCTGTTGGTTCGGGTGTTGGGAAGCGTTTGCTGCACTACGCTGCTGACCGTGGCTCGGCGCGATAGGACGCGGCGACTGAACGCTGCCGGTGTGCCTGCTCGGCTGCTGCGGATCGGGAATCAGTTGAGTTCGATCGTTTTGCGACATCGTATGCATATCCTTCGATTTTCGCCTTGCGGTTCATCGTGTTTTTACTGGGCTTGCATTATAGCGATTGCCCTGCTGTTTGTGGTACGGAAACGGTGGCATTCAAAAGAGGTGGGACATTTGTCCCACCTTTGAGTCGTTCTTTGCCGCTATCCGCACACACCGCATTTTGCACAGGCCGAAAGTGCGGCCGGAGCCTGCGCGATGCCGCCCTTTGCCGTCTCGCGCAGCGTGGCCGGCAACGCGTGACCCACCGAGAGCATGACATGTGCCATCTGGTCAAACGGCACCAGGCTCTTAATGCCTGCGAGGGCGAGTTGTGCCGAGCTAAAGGCCGCTGCCACGCCGATGGCGTTGCGGTTTTGGCAGGGCACCTCCACGAGGCCACCGACGGGGTCACAAACGAGGCCCAGTAGGTTACTCAGCGCGATGGAACTGGCGTCAAGCGCCTGCTCGGGCGTGCCGCCGAGCATCTGCACCAGCGCGGCGGCTGCCATGGCGGC
>URTL01000103.1 GCA_900550785.1 uncultured Collinsella sp.
GGACGACCCCTATACCGTCGCCATCAGCCACGGCGAGGGCCGCTTTGTCGCCAATGACGAAGTGCTCGCCCAGCTGATCGCCAACGGCCAGGTCGCCACGCAGTACGTGGGCGAGAACGGCAAGCCCAGCATGGACCTTTCCGTCAACCCCAACGGCTCCGCACTCGCCATCGAGGGCATCACGAGCCCCGACGGCCGTGTCCTGGGCAAGATGGGCCATGCCGAGCGTCGCGGCGACAACCTGTACCGCAACGTGCCCGAGCATGTCCCCGGCGACAAATTCATGCCGATCTTTGAGAGCGGCGTAGCCTACTTCGCTTAATACGTTTCCATCGGGTACAATCCCCTCGGGTAACAACACCCGCCACCGGCACCCCCGGTGGCGGGGTCTTTTTTGCTTTGCGCGTATAGGAGAAGGACATCATGGAAAGCCGCAAGCCGTATCTCGCCACCCTGCCCGGACTCATCCTGGGCTGTCTCGTTTGCTGCGCGCTCTGGGGCTCCGCCTTCCCCTGCATCAAGATCGGCTACGGCCTCTTTGGTATTCCCGCGCACGACAGCGCCTCGCAGCTGCTCTTCGCGGGCCTGCGCTTCACCCTTGCCGGCATGCTGGTCATTGTTGGCATGAGCGTGGCCCAGCGCCGACCGCTCGTTCCGCAAGCGCGCGATATCAAGCCCATCTGCATCTTGTCGCTCTTCCAGACTATCGGGCAGTACTTCTTTTTCTACCTGGGCCTCTCGCGCGCCAGCGCCATGTCGAGCTCCATCATCGAGGCCAGCGCCAACTTCCTCGCAATCCTCTTTGCCGCCCTGGCATTTCACACCGAGAAGCTCAATGCGGCCAAAGTGCTCGGCTGCGTACTGGGCTTTGCCGGCGTCGCGCTCGTCAACCTTTCGGGCGCGGACGGCACCTTTGGCTTTACGCTCGACGGCGAGGGTTTTATCCTAGCCTCCACCGTCGCGGGTGCCCTTTCGACCTGCCTGATCGGTATCTTCTCGCGTGAGCACGACGGCGTCTTGCTTGCCGGGTGGCAGTTCTTAGTCGGCGGCCTGGTCCTCACCGCCATCGGCTTTTTGATGGGTGGCGCGCTCTCCCCCACGGCGATTGCCCCCGCCATCGCGCTCATCATCTACATGGCGCTTATCTCCGCGGTCGCCTACTCGCTGTGGTCGCGCCTGCTTGCCGTCAACCCCGTCAGCCGCGTCTCGGTCTTTGGGTTTATGAACCCCGTCTTTGGTGTGCTGCTGAGCGCGCTGCTGCTCGGCGAGGGCGCTGGCACGAGCCCCATTACCGTCATCGTTGCCCTGCTGTTGGTTTGCGGCGGCATCATCATCGTAAACAAGCCCAAAAAGGCCTAGCGAACTGCCTCGTTCCAAGAAAAAGACGAGGCGTATCTTCGACAGCCGCTACTAATCCCGCCAACGCAATAGGGGCGCACGACCATCAATGCGGTCGTATGCCCCTTTTCTAGCGTATTTGTACGCCGGCTTTCTTTTTCTCGGCCTTGACGCGATAGAGCTCCGCATCGGCAGCGCGAAGTAAGTCTTGCCAGGTATCAACACTATCGCCGACCCGCGCGCAACCGATGGACATCCGCAATGCATACGGCACCTCGGCATGCGCGAGCTCGTCGTTGATTGTCGCGCACAGATGCATGATATCCTGTTCCGCCGCTGCCTTTTGGAGCACCACGAACTCATCGCCACCATAACGCGCGATAAAGCCACCAGACGCCGAGCAGACATCCTTGAGCGCCGTCGCAACAACCTGAAGAGCATGGTCGCCCTCCACATGTCCATAGCGATCGTTAATCTGCTTAAAGCCGTCAGCGTCCATCATAAGCAGATATACATCTTCGGCCTGATCCACATTTGAAAAGAGCGACAGCATATAGGTCTCAAAACGGTTGCGGTTATTGAGTCCAGTCAACGGGTCAGTCGAGATCAGTTGCTCCTGGCAGATGATATAGAGCAGCAACATGCTAATCATTATGCCGACACAAAGGCCAGGCACCGAGTATACGATCTGAAAGGTACCGCCCACCAGGGCCGGAATGGCGAAAAATGCCAAGGTTCGATAGATAGCCTTCGTCTGCAGGCTCTCGACCCTGCGAGATTGCACAAACGCATGCAGGGACGTATGTATAACGTAACAGTAGCTGACAATGGGCTGGATCATATAGGCAAAGCCGCGACGATACACGCCCTGCGAATCGATATAGAACAAGGCGTGCGTCCAGTAACTGGTAAAAGCCAGCACGACCACCAGAGCCGTAGGCAACGTTACAAGCACCACCCTATAGCGCGAGGTCACAAGGCGAGAGCCCTGCATCGTCTCGGAATAGATAAACCAAATGAGACACGCGATGGCAAAGAGCGAAAACGAAACCGCGTTGGAAATCCAGTTGGCAGCAATACCCAACGTGCCGTCCGCACCATCCGAAAGCGTCCAGATCATATCGAATAATATGTACGCGGCGGAGGTGTAGCCAAGCATGCTAAACAATAGCTGCAGGGTGCTCGAGAACAAGGAGCGACGACTTCGCGCGGCAAGCCCGATAAGAACAATCATGCATAGCAGGAATATCTCAATCTTGAGTGCCTTAACCACTAGACGCCCTCCCTTCAATATCCGAATGGTCAGAATCGCCCAATTCGAATCAGGGCAATAAACACCCCTTTACTCCGCAGGGGTAAAGGGAATCATAGCAAAGCGCCCGAACATCACTGCAAAACAGTTTCTGTTCGGGCGCTCGGACGGCGCGAATTGCACGCCGGCATCATTGATTGATAGCGATTGCTACTCGCCATCGATGTCGGTCGCGACGGCCTCCTCGATGGCCTCGACACCGGCAGGCGACAGGTCCTCCTTGCCCTGGCAGAACTTCTTGTCGACCCAGCCGGTCAGAATCGGAGCTATGATTGCCGTGATGATAACGGCAGTGGCGATCTGGGCGTACGCGGTGGGTGCAAGCTCGGCGTAGCGCGGCGCGACCTCGGCGAGAGCAACCGGCGTGGTCATAGCCGTGCCGGCGATGGTGGAGCAAGCCACGGCAGCCTTGCCGTTACCACCGCACAGGCGCTCGAACGCAAAGGTGATGGGACCGACGACAAACAGCGTGACAAGGCCCAGCAAGATGCCGGAAATACCGCCGGTGATAAAGCTCGACAGGCTCATGGACGCACCGAGCTGAAATCCGATGACGGCAATCGCGGGATTGGCACCGGGAACCAGCAGGTTCTTGATAAACGGGAACAGGTTGCCCAGAACCATGCCGATAACGAGCGGCAAAATGGAGCCGATGATGGTACCGACAGGGATGTTGGCAAGGCCGGAAACACCGAGGATGATCATGGTGACGGCAGGGCCGGCCGTAAAGAACAGGATACCGACGGCGCCCTGCTCGGACTCATCGCCGAACTCGCCCATGATGCCCGTATAGAGCGCCATGTTGCAAAACGTGATGCCGCCGATAATAGACACGGAGCTCAGGCCCAGGAAGTTGTCGTTAAAGAAATATGCCACACCCAAGCCAAGGGCGGCCGCAACAACAAGCTTGGGAATCAGCACGACGATGCCGGTCTTGATGGCGCCCGGCGTGGACTTGAAGCTGATGCCGGCGCCCACAAACAGCAGGATCGCGGCAACGATGGTATTGGAGCCACCGCGGCAGGCAGCCGTAAAGAAGCCGCCGATCTCAAAAACCTGCGGGCAGAAGGTGTTGAGCAAAAGACCGACGATCATCGGATAGATCATGATGTCGCCCGGGATGCGCGGGACCCTGAATTTCTTTTGCTCGTTGGCGGTTGCTTCCTGTGCCATGAAACCCCCATTTCCGCTGACGGGGTACAAAAGCCCACGTCACGCTTTGCTACAGTAAAGTTTGACCATGGTACCAGAAGAAATAGACCAGCTCGGTGAAAAATTCGACAAGTTGGGATGGAACGAGATTCGGCGCCCGCGACGCCACCCCTATATAAGGCTCAAGACGATATAGAGTACGATGCCCGAGACGCAGCACCACAGCATCGATTTTGTCTTGACCGCCACGACCTCGACGCCGGCGGCCGCAATCCAGGGAACCAAGGCAGGCCAGAGTCCCGCGTCGAACGCGCCGGGGCTCACCAAGTCGTTGGCGACCAGCGCGGCAAAGGCAGCGGGCGGGATATAGCCCAGGGCCTCGGTAATACGGGGCGACAGGGTCCGCCCGCGCAAGGCGAACGCCGGCGCGATGCGAAAGAACGCGATAGCGGCCCACGACGACAGCCACAGAACCAAGAACTCGTTAACGGGCATCGCGGGCACCTCTTCCGTCAAATACAGCATCGCACGCCAACGCAATGGCAATGCCGGCCACGACGCTTGCCGGCACGGCAATATTCGTGAGGCCCAAGAACTTGCATACGGCGACGGACACCGCGCCCGAAACCGCCGCGACAACGTTGCCGCGCGACAGCCGCTGCGAAAAGAGCAGGCAGATAAAGAGTGAGGTGCAGACAAAGGCTGCAATGGCGGTGGGAACATCGACAACGGCGCCGACGATGGCGCCCGTCGTACACGAAACGCCCCATGTTGCGATGAGGATTACGTTGAGCACAAAGGACTCGCGCGGGCCCCAATCCTCCCCTTCAACCAACTTGGCAAGCGAGATGCCGTATGCCTCCTCGGTAAGTGTCGCGGCAACAGCCAGCGTCTGACGCTTCGAGGCACCCCTCAGATGCGGTGCGATCGACGCCGAGTAAAGCGCAAAGCGCGAGGAGATTGCGGCGACGCTCGCGACGATCGATGCTGCAGGCACACCCGCCAGCCACAGGTTGCAGATCATAAACTGCCCGCTGCCCGTCACAAACGTGCTGCTCAGGGCAAAGACCATCCAGGGCTCCATTCCCGTCTGCCCCATGATCATTCCGCACGGCGCGCCTATTGCAACATAGGTAAGCATCACCGGCCAGACGGTTCTAACGATTTTGAGCACCATACGCTTCTCATCCTGACAAGGTCTCCGAGCCGCATGTAGCGATACGGCAGAATCATCATCCGACAGCAACCGAGTTCACCTACAATTGCCACCGGATCGAAAGACACAACTTTTTAGGAAGTCATTATGACAGCTATCGATCGAGACCGGGCGCGCGCGGCCTTCAAAAGCTACACCGATGCCTACGACGCCACCAACCCACGCATCGCGCTCAAAATCGAGCATACGTACCACGTGGCCGAGGCATGCGATGCCGTAGCGCGCGAGCAGGGCTGGTCGTCAGAAGATATTGACCTGGCATGGCTTTGCGGCCTGCTACACGATATGGGCCGCTTTGAGCAGCTGCGACGCTGGGACACCTTTAAGGACGCCGAGAGCATGAGCCATGCGGCGCTGGGCATCGAGGTCCTCTTTGGCGAAAATCCCGCCGATGCACCCGCTGTAACGAGCATCCGCGACTTTATCGATGACCCGGCAGAAGATGAACTCATCCGAGCGAGCATTGCCTATCACAGCGATTTCCGTCTACCCGCGCAGCTCGACGAGCGCACGCAGAGCTTCTGCGATATCGTGCGCGATGGCGACAAGATCGACATTATGCGTACCATCGCCGACAGCACCGTCGACACCATCCTCAAGGTGGACGAGAAGACGTTTCTCGGCAGCCGTTTCTCGTCGCCGACACTTGCCGCCTTTGACGAGCACCGCTGCGTCGCGCGCGACGAGCGCAACGAGCCCGCCGACTTCTTGGTGGGACTCATCTGCTTTATGTTTGAGCTCGTCTATCCAGCGAGCCGCGCGCTGGCGCGCGAGCAGGGCGATATCTACCGCCTGCTCGACGCACCCTTTGGCATTACGCGCCCCTTTACCAATCCCGCCACGCAAGCGACCTGGGAGCGCCTAAAGGACGAGATGCGCGACTGGCTGGCGCGTGCCTAGCGCTCAAGCTGGGCCAGCAGCTCTTCGACGACCTCGGCGGCGTCCCCAACAACCTTGTACTGGGCAGCACCAAAAATGGGGGCATCCGGGTCCTCGTTGATGGCGATGATGCACTCCGCCCCACCGATGCCGGCAAGATGTTGGATGGCGCCCGAAACACCGATACTCACGAGAAGCCTGGGCGAAACCGATACGCCCGTCTGGCCAATCTGGTGGCGATACTCCAGCCAACCCGCCTCCACGACGGGACGCGTGCAACCAAGCTCGGCACCCAGGGCATCGGCGAGCCTTCGCATCAGCGGCAGGTTTTTCTTGGAACCAATGCCACGACCCACCACGACAAGGCGCTCGGCATCGGCAATCGAAGCCTGCTGCCCCCACTCCTCGGCGGGAATCGAGATCTCGACACGGGCCTTAACGTCTTCCGCAAGCATCACCTGGGTGATCGCGCCGGAACGGCCGTAGTCGAAGTCGGGCGCCTTAAAGATGCCGGGACGAACCGTTGCCATCTGCGGACGGTGGTTGGGGCAAATGATGGTGGCCATCAAGTTGCCGCCAAACGCCGGGCGCGTCTGCTGCAGTAGATCCGACTCCGCATCCATCGAAAGCACGGTGCAGTCGGCCGTAAGACCCGTCTGCAAACGCACGGCAACGCCGGGTGCCAGTTCGCGACCAAAAGCGGTCGCACCATATAGGATGGCCTCGGGTTTGCGTTCGGCTACCAAATCGCAGATCAAGCGGGCGTAGACCTCCGCATCGTTTTGGCGCAGGCGCTCGTCGCGACAGGCCAGGACTTCGTCGGCGCCCGCGTAAACCAGATGCTCCAGGTCCCCAAGCGAGCCCTCGGGGCTCATGCCGACCAGTGCCACCAGACGGCA
>URTL01000104.1 GCA_900550785.1 uncultured Collinsella sp.
CTGGTGATCTCCGCCTTGAGAGGGCGGCGTCCTAAACCGCTAGACGAACGGGCCACATGACATCTGCACTGCCGTGCTGCGAGGAAATATATTACGGGACAAAAAACGTCAGCGCAAGAAGAAATTCCAAATTGCCGATAAATTGTCGGCAGGTTATGGAACACGCAGGTAAACTGGGTGGCTAATTCAAGTTGAAATGGACCAAAAGAGCTTCGCGCTCGTTGGGAATGTTGTCTTCGATCACGGCGTCGAGGGCGGAGTTGAGAAGCTGCCCCAGTTCCGGCCCGGGCTTGACTCCAGCACGGATCAAGTCGCCGCCGTTGATGGCGAGCATCTTGAGCGTATAGGGCTCCCCCGCCTTCAGCAGCTCGTGCGACATCGCGCGCATCTCCTCAATCGTCTCAACGTAATAGAAGCACGACGGGGCCTTGCCGAGCGTGTCGGCACGCTTAAGATCCATGAGCTCGTCCATCAAACGCGGCGTGTCGACGCCCTCGCCCGAAAGCGCGCGCATCATATTGAGCAGGCAGGAGCGCTCGGGGCGCAGCGGCTTGTCGTGATATTTGATGAGCAGGCACACGTCGCGCACCAGGTCGTGCGAGAGCGCCAGGCGATCCATAATGACGCGCGCTTTCTTGGCGCCGAGCTCGGGATGACCGTAGAAGTGTCCGCTGCCGGCGTGATCGACCGTGAAACACTCGGGCTTGGACACATCGTGCAAAAACGCCGCCCACATAAGGCTCGACGAGGGCGCGACGCCGTCGCACAGCGCAAGCTCCCCTGCCACCGTCAGCACACGGGCGATATGCTCGTAAACGTTAAACGCATGATAGACACTTCGCTGATCAAAGCCGCGACCCGCTGCCAGCTCAGGCACAGAGGCACAGATGAGCTCGGGGTAGCGCAGCATCGCGTCTCCCCCATGACCGGTCGAAAGAATGCCCTCGAGCTCAATACCCACGCGCTCGCGCGCCACGGCGTCGAGCAGCGGCGCGCACTCGGCAAGCGCGCGCTTAGTCTCGGGCTCAATCATAAAGTCCAGGCGGCAGGCAAAGCGCACCGCACGCAACATGCGCAGGGCGTCCTCGTTAAAGCGACGCTTGGGATCGCCGACAGCGCGAATCAGCTTGCGCTCCAAGTCACCCTGGCCGTCGTAGCGGTCGACAAGCCCGCGCTCGGGATGCCAGGCCATAGCGTTGACGGTAAAGTCGCGGCGCGCCAGATCGTCCTCGAGCGAGGCGGCACGCTCCACACTCTGGGGATGGCGACCATCGGTGTAAAAGCCATCCAGACGGTACGTGGTGACCTCGATACGCTCGCCATCGGAAATAGCCGTGATTCCGCCAAATTTAATGCCCGACTCCACAACCGCGATGCCGGCGGCCTCGAGCGCCGCTTTGGACTCCTGCCACAGGCCGCTACAGCACATATCAACATCGTGGCTGGGGCACCCCATCAGGGCGTCGCGCACCCAACCGCCCACGTACCAAGCCTCAAGACCAGCCGCCTCAAGCGCGCGCAGGACGCGCAGGGAGGCATCGGACGGTTGCGTACCGTTGAGCGAAACATTGCACATACCTGTGGCCTCCTGCGACTATCAAATTGGCTATCGATTGCGTCTGCAAGAAGTCTAGCAAGAAACAGCCTCCACTGCACACGCAAGTCCGATAAACAAAAACGCATCCGTCCTAGTCTAAGACGGATGCGAAATAATCAAACTATTCAGACAAGGTGCCGGAACTAGCAGACCTGGCGAACTTCGATGTTCTTCTTATATTCGTCCACCTTGGCAAAATCGCCCAAGCCCGGGCACTCAACCACATTGGCACCGGTGGCCATCGAGAGGCGCAGGGCGTCCTCAACGCGCTCGGGGGCGTCGTGCCATACGGACAAGAAGGCAGCGAGCGAGGAATCGCCGGCGCAGACGGTCGACAGCAGCTTGACCTCAAAGGTTCGGTTGGCAAACCAGATGTGCTCACCGTTAGAGAAGTACGCGCCGTCGCCACCGAGGGTCAGCAGCACATTCTTGGCGCCCTTGGCGTGCAGTTCGGCCATAGCGCCCTTGACGGACTCGTCGTCGCCACCGCTCACCTTAATACCAAAGATGTCGAGCAGCTCGTCGTCGTTGGGCTTAATGAGCAACGGCTCCATGGCAATGAGGTCGGCCAGCTGATGGCTCGAGATATCGAGCACGAACTCGGCGCCCTTGGCCTTCACGCGACGCAGGACCTCGGCCAGGAAACCCTCGGAGGTATTGGGGGGCAGCGAGCCGCTGATAACCAGACAGGTCATATCGTCGAGCGAATCAATAAGCTCAAACATCTCCTGCTCGTTGGCTTCGTTAATGGCGGCGCCTGCGTTGACCATGTTGTACTCGGTGTCGGGACCGGCATTGAGGAACACGTTGACACGCGTGATGCCGTCGGTCCACACGGGCTTGACGGGCACGCCAAGGGCCTCGGCGCCCTTAACGATGAACTCACCCGAGAAGCCGGCAAAGAAGCCCAAGATCGTGGTGTCGACGCCGTAGTGGTCGAGCGTAAACGAAACGTTAAGACCCTTGCCGTTGGGGGTGTAGACCGCGTTGCGGGTGCGCGTAACGGTATTGGCGAACAGGCCGTCGCAGGAGATGTTGTAGTCAATGGCGGGATTTGCAGTGAGCGTATAAATCATGAATGTTCCTTTCACGAAGCAACGTGTTAATGAAAGTATATTCCACGCTTCGGCAAAAGGCTACAACAACTCGGCGAACGGTGTGGAAGCGGTGAAGGTCAGTTTCATCTCACTTTTCCCACGAAAAAAACGGCGCCCCGACCGAAGTCAGGGCGCCGCATGCGCATGAATTTGTCGCGTTTCGCTTACTTGCGATCGAGCTTGCGGACAGCAACGCGCTTGCTGTACTCGTCAACGTGACCAAAGTCGCCAATGCCCACGGACTCGGCAACGTTAGCGCCGGTGGCCATAGCGAGCTTCATGGCCTCCTCGACGTTGTCGCGATCCCTGTACCACTTGTGCAGGAACGCAGCGAGGGTGCAGTCGCCGGCGCAGACGGAAGAGACCAGCTTGATGTTGAACTCACGCTTGGCATACCAGATGTCCTCGCCGTTCGAGAAGTAGGCGTCGCCGCGGCTACCACGGGTGAGCAGCACGTTCTGGACGCCGGCGTCGTGAGCCAGCTTCATGGCAACGCGGACTTCGTCGTCGGTGTCGACCGGCACGCCGAAGATGGCCTTCATCTCATGATGGTTCGGCTTGATGAGCAGCGGCTTCTTGTGAGCGAGCTCCTTGAGCTTGTCGGAGGACAGGTCCAGGACGACGTCGGCGCCACGGGCCTGAGCGTGCTCCATGACCTGAGCCAGGAAGTCGGGCGTAGCTTTGGGAGGCACGGAACCGGAGACGATCAGGCACTCAAGATCGCCCGCGGTGTCCAGGATGTTGTAGAGCTCCTCCTGGTGCTGCGGCGTAATAGGAGCGCCGGGGTTCAGGATGCCGTACTCGTGCTGGCCATCGTTGACGTAGGTGTTGATACGCGTGATGCCGTCGGTCCAGACCGGGCGGCACAGGCAACCCAGGTTCATGACCTCCTCAACGATGAACTTGCCCGTGAAGCCGGCGAAGAAGCCGAGCGCGACGGTGTCGACGCCCATCTTCTTAAAGGCGAAGGACACGTCAAGACCCTTGCCGTTGGCCGTGTAGCTGGCCGAGCCGGTGCGGACGTTCTCGTCGGGCTCGAGCGGAGAGCTCGAAACCGTCATGTCGACAGCCGGATTAGCGGTTAGCGTGTAGAACATTTACAGTACCCCCTGTATATGTGAGGGCCGCGTGGCCGGCCCATTCCAACCACGCAGTTACCTCTGATACCAAATTAACGAGCTGCGGACTCGAGCAGTGCCTTGACCTCGGCGGCGGTGTTACAGGCGAGCGCCTTCTCGGCGAGCTCGTCGCACTCGGCCTTGGTCCACTGGCTGATGGTCTTGCGGGCGCGCAGGATCGACGGCGCGGACATGGAGAACTCCTCCAGGCCAAAGGAGATCAGCAGCGGCTCCAGCAGCGGATCGGCAGCGGCCTCGCCGCACATACCGACCATGATGCCGGCCTTCACGCCGCTCTCGATGATGTTCTTGAGAGAGCGGAGCACGGCGGGATAGTACACCTGGTACAGGTTGGAGATGGTGTCGTTGCCACGGTCGGCGCACATGGTGTAGCCGATCAGGTCGTTGGTGCCGATGGAGAAGAAGTCGGCGACCTCGGCCAGGCGGTCAGCGAGCAGCGAAGCGGCAGGCGTCTCAACCATGATGCCGACCTCGATGTTCTCGTTGAACTTGCGACCCTCTTCGGTCAGCTCGGCCTTGCACTGCTCGACGAGCTCCTTGACAGCCACGACCTCCTCGACGCAGGTGACGAGCGGGATCATGATCTTGACGTCACCGAAGGCGCTGGCGCGCAGCAGAGCACGGAGCTGGACCTTGTACTGGTCGGGATTGGCCAAGCAGTAACGCACGGCGCGGAAGCCCATGAAGGGGTTATCTTCCTTGACCATGTGCAGGTACGGGATCTCCTTGTCGCCACCCACATCGAGCGTGCGGATGATGACCGGAGCGCCCTTGAGTGCGCTAGCGACCTTGCGGTAGGCGTTAAACTGCTCCTCCTCGGAAGGAAGCTCAGCAGAATCCATGAACAGGAACTCGGAGCGGAACAGACCGATAGCCTCGGCGTCGTGATCGAGCGCGTTGGGCACGTCATCGGGGTTACCGATGTTGCAGGCAATGATCTTCTTGATGCCATCGGCAGTCACAGAAGGCTTACCGCGGAAGGCCTCGAGGGCTGCCTTCTCGGCAGCGAAGGCCTCGGCCTTGGCGGTGTAGGCAGCGAGCGTCTCCTCGTCGGGATCGGCCTCGACAACACCCTTGCCACCGTCGACGACGACGGTCATACCGTTGCGAAGCGCGGTGCAGCTGTTAGAGACCGAAAGGACGGCCGGAATCTCGAGGGCGCGCGCGATGATCGCGGAGTGCGAAGTGCGGCCACCGGTCTCGGTGACAATGCCGGCAACATGGGCCTTATCGATCGTAGCGGTCATGGACGGCGTGAGGTCGTGCACGACAACGACAGTGTTCTCGGGCAGGACGGAGAGGTCGACGACCTCCTTGCCCAGCAGCTCGGCCAGAATACCGGTGCGGATGTCGGCGATGTCGGCCGCACGCAGACGGAACATCTCGTCGTCCATGGACAGGAACATGTTCTCGAACATGGTCGAGGTGTCCATGAGCGCCTGCTCGGCGCAGGTGCCGCCGTCAATGGCGGCGTTGATGGCGTCGGTCATGCCCGGATCCTGAGCCAGGACGATGTGTCCGCTCATGATCTCGGCCTCGGCCTCGCCCACCGTCTCCTTCATGTGGTCGGCCTGAGCCTGGGTCTTCTCGCAGAAGACCGAAAGAGCGTTCTGATAGCGCTCCTTCTCTGCTGCCGAATCAGCAACCTCGTGCGGTTCAAACGTCAAGTCGGGATCGACGGCGACCATGACGGTGCCGATACCGATGCCCTCGGAAGCGTTGACTCCCTGATACATTCCCATTCCTCTCTCCGTGTCATGTGATAAAGCGTTTTGCCATATCCATGACAAAAGAGCGCAGCTACCTTGAACAGGTCACTGCGCCCCCAAGTATGAACTTAATTGTTCAACATGCGACCCGTTTGAGTTCTACTCGCCAAGACCGCTCTTGATGAGCTCGATGGCAGCAGCCAGAGCCTCGGCCTCGTCGGCGCCGTCGCACTTGACCTCGACCTCGGTACCGCAAGGGATACCAGCAGCCATGAGGGCCATCGGGGACTTACCGTTGACCTCCTTCTCGGGGGTGACGACAGTCACGTCGCAGGCGTACTTGCCCATGGTGGAGGCGAAGAGGCCGGCCGGACGCATGTGAAGACCCTGCGGATTGACGAGGGTAGCCTTCTCAGAAACCATAATTGACTCCTTTTTTGTGTTTAACCCCTGTCGTGCATGCGGCAGGAGTCAGATAAACGACGTTGTTTATATTAACTCACATCAAACTGTTTTTCATTATGTTTCGGACGAATTGTTGGACAGATGTCGTTCCTGCACGCTCGCCCGCCCGGCGGGGCGGTTAAGTTTGCTGCTCTACAGTCCTGCGCAAGACGGAAAGCACATTAAGTGCTTTCCTTTGCGTGCGGAACTCGCGACGAACTAAACAGCCAGGCACGCTGTGCGCGTTCGTCATCATCCCGGGGGTTACCTGATGAAAGAAAGTGCGCCGGCTTTCGCCGGCGCTTAATAAGGGGTTTAATTGGTAGCCATCTTTTTTGCAGCCTGCTCGACGTAGCTTGCCATCTCATCGACGTCGCAGACGTCTTCGAAGCGGACGGGCTTGGACTCGAGCTCGGCGAGTTGGATCGGGGCAACCGTGTTGGTTGCCTGCTCGAGCACGCGCATAGCCTCAAAGTCGTCTTCGGGAACGTCGAGCCCCAGGGCATCGCAGCAGGCGCGCGGGAACTTGTAGGGGCTGGCGGTCGAAAGTAGCACGCGGGCCTTGGCGCCCTCGGCGGGAGCGACCTTTTCAAAGACGTGATAGCCGCAAGCGGTGTGCGGGTCGATTACGTAGCCGTTCGCATCCCAGCAGCTCTTGATGGCAGCACGGACTTCGTCCTCGCTGGCCCAGCCGCAGCCAAAGACGCTCTGAATCTTAGCCAGCAGCTCGGCGGGAA
>URTL01000105.1 GCA_900550785.1 uncultured Collinsella sp.
GCCGCGAGGCCTCCCCCTTTTTGCGTTATATACACGTTGTACTTTGGGACCTAGCTCCCCCGTATGCGCTCTTACTGTTTGGCTGTATTTTGAGTCCTTCTAGTGTATTTGAGCGATAATTACTCGCATTGGCGTTAGGGAGGGCTTGATGTTTACCGTATTTGTCTTGGGCAATATTGCTTCGGGTAAGTCGACTGCCTGCCGCTATTTCGAATCTCGTGGCGCTATGCTAATCGATCTGGATGAGCTTGCAAAATCGCTGTATGTGCCGGGCTCTGATATCGTCAATGCTCTCGCGGATGAATTCGGTTGGGACATTTTGGATGAGGATGGCGGCATTCGCCGCAACATCCTCGCTTCTCGAGCTTTTGCTTCTCCTGATTCGGTCGCACGGCTCAATGGCATTGTGCATCCCGTTCTCATTGAACAGCTTTCGCTTAGGATTCTCGATCCGGTTTGTTGTACGGTTTCATCTCCTCGTTATCGCTTTGCGGTGGTCGAGGTTTCTGCTCCGACTGGTTTTGAGGATGCATTTGGCTTGGCTGATGAAATTTTGGTCATCAGCGCCCCTTTGTCAGTTCGTCGCGAGCGCGC
The DNA here is from genome assembly GCA_900550785.1 of uncultured Collinsella sp. Classification (GTDB taxonomy): domain Bacteria; phylum Actinomycetota; class Coriobacteriia; order Coriobacteriales; family Coriobacteriaceae; genus Collinsella. The sequence continues at coordinate 595 of URTL01000105.1, forward strand.
TATTCAACGTGGCATGGAGCCATCTGATTTCGATGCCCGTTCTGCTTGCCAGCCCGAAGAGTCTGCGCTGTGCAATCTCGCTACAACTGTGATTGACAATGCGGCAGACGATAACTCGCTCTTTGAACAACTGGACGCATGGCTTTCGCGCCATGGGTTCGGGGATGTAGTGGATAAGGAGGAGGCCGATGCCTAAGACACGTTTCCTTACGTGGTATCGCCTTATACCGCTGGCTGCCGTTTTTGCCTTCGGCCTTATCTCATTCGTTTACTCGTATGCTCCTGCCGCTTTCTTTAAGCCGCTGTATCCGATTGACTACGAGGCGTATGTAAAGCAATCCAGTATTTCGCATAATCTGGATCCGTATCTGGTGTGCGCTGTCATTAAGTCTGAATCGAATTGGGATCCCGAGGCCGAGTCGAATCAGGGTGCTCAGGGATTGATGCAGCTGATGCCCGAGACTGCCCAGGATATGATCGCCAAGGGCCTTGTCGACGGTGGCGAGTATTCGGCCGACAACCTTAACGATCCGGCTACGAATATCGAGTTTGGCTGTGCGTATCTCTCGTATCTTCTAGCGTATTTTAACGGGTCGACTGACAGTGCCATTGCCGCCTATAACGCCGGCATGGGCAATGTCGACGGATGGGCGCAGCAGAGTACGTCGCTTCATAATGCAATCACCTTTCCCGAGACGCAGGCGTATCTGATTCGTGTCAATAATGCCTGGGTTCGCTACAAGACCCTCTATCCCGATCGGTTCGTATAGGACTATGCCTGCCGCCTGCGTATACTGCAGATATATGAGTTAGGAGTATCCATGGCGGAATTTGAAGTAGAACGCGTTGGTGGTGAACTTAAGCGCTTTGGCGTTGAAGGCTCTGACGTGCCGTTTAAGGTCGTGTCTCCCTATGAGCCTGCCGGTTCCCAGCCTAAGGCCATTGAGTCGCTTGTGCAGGGCGTGAGGGACGGAGACCGCTATCAGGTTTTGCTGGGCGTGACTGGTTCGGGCAAGACCTTCACGATGGCAAAGACTATTGAGGCCCTGGGAAAGCCGACGCTGGTCATGGCTCCGAATAAAACGCTCGCCGCTCAGCTTGCGAGCGAGCTCAAAGAGTTCTTTCCCAACAACGCTGTGGTCTACTTCGTCTCGTACTATGACTACTATCAGCCCGAGGCGTATGTGCCGCAAAGCGATACATATATCGAGAAAGACTCCTCGATTAACGAAGAGGTCGAGATGCTGCGACATCAGGCGACCGCATCGCTGCTCTCTCGACGCGATGTGATCGTTGTCGCATCGGTCTCGTGTATCTATGGCATTGGCTCTCCTGAGGACTATGCGGGTCTGGCTCCAAACGTCGACAAAAAGGTGCCGCTCGAGCGCGATGACTTTATCCATGCACTTATCGACATTCAATATGATCGCAATGACTATGACCTGGCACGCGGCACGTTCCGCGTGCGCGGCGATGTTGTCGACGTGTATCCGCCTTATGCCGAGCATCCGTTGCGGTTTGAGTTCTTTGGCGATGAGGTCGAGCTGATTGCCGAGATCGATGAGGTCACCGGTGAGATGCTTCGTGAGTATGAGGCCATTCCCGTATGGCCGGCATCGCACTACGTGACCGAGAAGCCGAAGGTCAAGGCGGCTCTGAAATCGATCAGCGAAGAGTGCGAGAAGCGCGTGGCGGAGCTCAAGGCGACCGACAAGTTGCTCGAGGCGCAGCGTCTGCAGCAGCGCACCGATTATGATCTTGAGATGCTCGAGACGATGGGCTTTTGCAACGGCATCGAGAACTACTCGCGTCATCTGGATGGTCGCAAGCCGGGCGAGCCGCCGTTTACCCTAATCGATTACTTTCCCAAAGATATGCTCTGCATCATCGATGAGAGCCATGTGACGGTGCCGCAGATTCGCGGTATGCACGAAGGTGACCGCTCGCGTAAGGTGACACTGGTGGAACACGGTTTTCGCCTGCCCTCGGCGCTCGATAACCGCCCGCTTCGTTTCGATGAGTTTGAGGCAAGGATACCCCAGTTCATCTACGTTTCGGCAACACCGGGCGACTATGAGCTGCGGGTGAGCCAGAACGACGTTGAGCAGATTATTCGTCCGACCGGTCTGCTCGATCCCAAGATCGATGTGCGTCCGGTTCGCGGTCAGATTGACGATCTTGAGGACGAGATTCGCGAGCGCGTTGCCCGCAAGGAGCGCGTGCTGGTGACCACGTTGACCAAGCGCATGGCCGAGGACCTGACCGACCATCTGCTCGACGCGGGCATTAAGGTCAATTACATGCACTCTGATACGGCGACAATGGACCGTGTCGAGATCCTGCGAACGCTGCGCGAGGGCAAGATCGATGTCCTCGTTGGCATCAACCTGCTTCGCGAGGGCTTGGATCTCCCCGAGGTCTCACTGGTGGCAATTCTCGATGCCGATAAGGAAGGCTTCTTGCGCAACCGCCGTTCGCTGATTCAGACGATTGGCCGCGCGGCCCGTAACGCCGATGGCGAAGTCATCATGTATGCGGACGTTGTGACCGATTCGATGAAAGAGGCCATCGAGGAGACGCGGCGCCGCCGCGAGATTCAGATGGCATATAACGAAGAGCATGGCATTGTGCCCAAGACGGTGCGCAAAGCCATCAACGACATCTCAAGTTTTATTGCCGAGGCCGAAAAAACCGTGGGTTCCAAGGGGCGCTCGAAGGGCGACTCCCTTGGCCATGGCGCATTCTATACGCCCGATGAGTCGGGCGAGGGCGGCGTGCCGGAAACGGTGGCACCCGAGCAGACACTTGCGGAGCAGTTGGAAGAACTGCCGCATGACGAGCTTGTGCGGATCGTCGAAACCATGGAAGAGGATATGCGCAACGCTTCTGCCGCCATGGACTTTGAGGAGGCGGCGCGCCTGCGCGATGCCGTCGTTCAGATTCGGGCGATGCTCGAGGGTGCGTCTGAGGACGAGACGATCGAGCGCTTACGTTCGCAGGCCCGCAAGGGTTCCACGTTCGCATCGGGCAGAAAACGCCAGGGTGCACGGTTTAAGAAATAGCGAACAGGCCCCGAGTTCCCTGTGGAGCTCGGGGCCTGTGTCTTTTGCGTGCTGGAATTCGTGCGCTAGAGGTCTGCGATCAGGGCTTCGGCACAACGAATGCCGTCGGTGGCCGCGCTCATGATGCCGCCGGCATATCCAGCTCCCTCACCGCAAGGGTAGAGGCCCGGGGTCGACACGGCATGGCACGTTCGGTCTCGGGTGACAGTAACCGGTGAGCTCGAACGAGTCTCCACGCCGGTAAGAACGGCATCGGGGCGGTCGTAGCCTCGTAGCTTTTTTCCGAGTAGGGGAAGTCCCAGGCGGAGCGACTCGACGATATGCTGCGGCAGGGCTTCGTCAATTGCCGTCCAGGTCACACCAAGCGGATAGGTGGGCTTTACCTTTCCGGGCGCCTTGCTGGCGCGTCCTGCGAGGAAATCTCCGACGAGCTGTGCCGGTGCGTTCCAGTTGGAGCCGCCCAGGCGATAGGCGGCCGCCTCGCAGGCACGCTGGAGCTCGATGCCGGCGAGCGGGTCATCGCCGGGAAGGTCGTCAGGTGTGACGTTGACGAGCAGGGCGGCATTTGCGTTGCGTCCGTCGCGGGCATTGAGGCTAGCGCCGTTGACGCACAGGTGGCCCTGCTCGGAAGAGGCGGCGACAACCTGCCCGCCGGGGCACATGCAAAACGAGAACACGCTGCGGCCGTTGGGAAGATGGGCAACAAGTTTGTAAGGGGCCGCCCCGAGCGCTGGATGTCCCGCCGAGGCTCCATATTGGGCTCGGTCGATGTCGCGCTGCGGATGCTCGATGCGAACGCCCATGGCAAAGGTCTTTTGTGCGAGGGCCACGTTGTGGTCCTTAAGGAGCTCAAAAATATCGCGAGCAGAATGCCCGCAGGCGAGGATGAGGTGCTTTGTCTCGATTGGCTCGCAAGCGGTGTCTTGGGACGATTGGACATCAATACCGGTAATGGCGCCAGACGCGTCGATGTGAATGTCGACGAGCTTTGTTCGATAACGGACGACACCTCCGAGCTGCTCGATGCGCTGGGATATAGCGGTGACAACCGTGGGAAGGATGTCGGAGCCAATGTGCGGCTTGGCATCCCACAGAATATCGCGGGGCGCACCCGCCTCGACGAAGGTTTCGAGGATAAGGCGATGGGCGGGATTTTTTGTTCCTGTATTGAGCTTGCCGTCCGAGAAGGTCCCCGCGCCGCCCAGACCAAACTGGATATTACTCTCGGGGTCGAGGATGCGCTCCTTTAGAAAGAGGTCGATCGCATGCGAGCGGCGAAATGCCGGGTCGCCGCGCTCGATGAGCAAGGGCTTAAGACCTGCTTCGGCAAGGGTGAGTGCGGCGAAAAGGCCGGCGCATCCGGCACCGATGACGACGGGGCGCTCTTTGGGTGCGCCGGAAACGGGGAAGGGGAATGAAGGCTCATCGTCATCTATCGCGCGTACGTGCGAGCGGTCACGTTCGGAAACGCTGTCGACCGCCTCTCGCTCGAGGTGGGGACTGGTCAGCTCAACACGAAAGCTCAGGATAAAATGGACGTCTCGTTTTTTGCGAGCGTCGATTGACTTGCGGTGGAGCTCGATGGACTTGATCTCGGAGTCCTTGCAACGTAGGACGCGCTTGGCGACTCGCTTGCCAACAATGAGGCAGGCATTTTCATCGCCGGCTTCATCGAGCGACGCGTTGACTTGGGTGATTTCGATCATCGAGGTCTCCTTAGAGGCAAGAAAGAGGCCGTCCGGTATCCCAGACGGCCCGAATGCGTTTTTGATTATAGACTGCGCGGCTACAGGCTGCTTGCAGCGCGAATGCCCGAGAGCCATGCCCACGCAAGGTTAAAGCCTCCGCAATCGGCGTCGATGTCGAGCGCTTCGCCGCAGACGTAAAGCGGGGCGTCGACAACGCTGCGCGCGCGTAGACTGGGTGTTGAGATGCTCTCGACAGATATGCCACCACGCGTGACCTGCGCCGAGCGCTCCTCGGCGGTTCCTTCGACGAGCAACTTAAAGTGCTTGAGGATCGAGACCAGGTGGATGACATCGTTGGAGCCTGGATGGCACTGCTCGAACGCTGTGCAGACGACGCGGGAGAGTTGCGGGGCAAGCATACCGTCGAGCCAACGGGGATCGCGGGGCGAAAAGCCGCCGAGCAGCTCAACGCGCCGGTTAAGCATATCGAGCAACTCGTCTTTAGAGAGGTCGGGGAAAACGTCGAGCAGGATCGTATCGCCGCGCTGGATACGACGGGAGAGGTTGAAGACAGCGACGCCCGAGATACCGAAGGTTCGAAACAGGACTTCACCGTCTTCGTGCCAGAGCTCATTATGATTGCGGGCGAGCGTCAAGCGGGCGCGGACGCGCAGGCCATCCAACGTCTTGAGTGCCGCCCGATCGCCGACGACCGTTGCCGATACGGGGCAGAGGATGGGGCGCAGCGAAGTGAGGGGGAGGCGAAACGTATCGGCGATACCGGTGGGGTTGCCACCCGTGGCGATAATTACGGCATGTGCCTCCAGGGCCTCGTTCTTGCGAGGGACATCGGCGAGCGCTTTCCGAAGCGAGCGGAGCTCCGATTTTCGGTCGTCGTGCTTTTTTGCCTTGAGCGCCCGCGCTGGACGGTCTATTTGGAGTGTCCAGCCTTCGGAAGCTTTGTGCGCCGAGGCAACGTTGGCTCCGCAGATTAAGGTGATACCTAGGCGGTCACAAACGTTGAGAAGCGCGTCGCGCACCGATTCGGCGCGAAGGGAGCGCGGGTACAGTCGGCCTTCCTCGGAGGTTGTCATGATGCCCAGCGAGGAGAAGAAACCCATAAGCTCTTGTTCGGGTTGGGGGCCCATGACAGATTCGACGAATGCGGGGTGGTTATACCGCTGAGGATCAATCGATTCGTTGGAGAGGTTGCAGCGGCCGTTACCGGTCGCAAGGAGCTTAAGGCCACAGGCGACATCGCGCTCAACGATGCAGACGCTTTTGCCAGCGCGTGCGGCCGTAATGGCGGCGGCGA
>URTL01000106.1 GCA_900550785.1 uncultured Collinsella sp.
ACGAATCTTTTGACTGTCCGCAGAAGCTTTCCCGGAATTCCCCATGGATAGACGCACCGGCAATCGCTTTGTTATCTGGCTTATTGCGCATTGCCGGGGCGTCTGGGAGAAAGTGCAATCTACCGCGTGGTCAACTAGCGTTTCATCGAAATCGACCGCATCCGCGCCAAATACTAAATCGCAATCGTTGTAACTCGTCCGATCATATGACGGCAATTTCTCGCCTTAAAAATGAGCACGAAATAAGGGGGCAGCTGTTTGCAACTTGCTTTATTCGTAAGTGTTTTTACTGAAAAAACAATCACCAACCAAACAGCACTATTAACAGCACTATTAATTGTTTGGCTCTTTGCTGTACAGCCATCTTTCGTATACGCCTCTCGTCTATCTCTCATCTCACGGTTGGAGACGAAAGGTGTGCGGGAGTGGATAATTGGACGGCATTTGGGCCTGCGACGGATTATTTCGTCCGAAAATCCACGCTCATTCGTTTGGCTCAGGGGCAAGCTGCTTTCCGCCATGGCGCCACATGTGAGCCTGGCCTCCTGCGTCAGATTCTAATTGCGTCAGATTCTAATAACGAGTTTACGGAATAAATAGTTATTAGAGCTGAAATGGCCGACCTAATGACGAGAAGTCGTTATTAGGTCGGCCGTTAGTCATTGGGGATGTTTTTAAATGACTACTTGAGCCCGGGGGGGGGCGGGTGTAGGGGAATGAGCGCTCTAGGAATTCGGAGCAGTGGGCGTAGTCTTTGGCGAAGTAGCTGCTGTAGAGCGAATCGAGTACGTATTGCACGGCGATGTGGCTCGCGAACTGCGTGATGCGATGCGTCATGCTCTCGTGGTCGCTCACTGTAAGGTAGGCGGCAAAGCCGGGGTGAATGCGCGCGCAATAAGGCGTGCCGATGACGATGACCGGGACATGCCGACTGCTGAGGATCGGCAAGATGTCCTTGAGGTTGGGGGCAAGGCCGCTGTAGGAGATGACGATTGCCACATGGTTGGGGCCCGAGGCGAGCGCCGTGCGCACCTGGGCCTCGACACCGTCGTGGCACGTCGCGCTTTTACCGGCGGAGAGCAGGCGATCGCGGAACATTCCCGCTGGATAGAGGTTGTGCGAGCCCGTGTAGATGTCGACCTGTCGGGCGTTCGCGATGAGCTTGGCGGCGTGGTCAAGCTGCATGGGGTCGAGAAGCTCCTGTGTTTCGGCCAGCGTGGTCTGGTAGAGTCCCTCCATGCGCTCCATAACCTGCGCAGGCGATACTCAGCTTATCGACCCGCGATGCAAAGGAGATACTCATCCCACGAGTACTACCGGAAGGGCTCTCGATTCGAGCTCTTACCTTAGCAATTTGGCCATTTGGCACTATAATCACCATAGGCATGCGCACAACGTTGCGCTTAATCAAGAGGAGAAAACGTATGGGTCTGTTTGACATGTTCAAGAAGAAGGCTGAGCCCGCGGCTGCCGCTGCTCCGGCCTCCATCTCTGCTTCTGCTGGCGCCGACGTGCTGTGCTCGCCCGTCAAGGGCAAGGTCATCAAGATGGCCGACGTGCCCGACCCCGTCTTTGGTGGCGAGGTTCTGGGCAAGGGCTGTGCCGTGTGGCCCGAGGACGATCTGGTCTACGCTCCCTGCGACGGTAAGGTGACCGTCACCATGGGTCACGCCGTGGGTCTGCAGTCCGATAGCGGCATCGAGGTTCTGGTGCACGTTGGCGTCGATACCGTCAACATGAACGGCGACGGCTTCGAGGGCTTCGTCAAGGCCGACGACGTCGTGAAGGCCGGCCAGCCCATTCTCAAGATCGACCGCGCCAAGATCGCTGCTGCCGGTTACAAGGACTGCGTCGTCGTGGCCGTGTCCAACACCGCCGAGTTTGCCGATGTCGAACTCGCCGTCGAGGTCGACTCCGCTGTCGCCGCCGGTGACGCCATCGTCAAGGTCGTCCGCAAGTAAACTGCGGCATCCAAAGGATGTGCAAGGGTGGTCGGGTTTTCCGGCCACCTTTTTTATTGCACCGCGGGAAAGCGTTTTATTGCACGTTGGGCGGGCTTGCAAACCGTTCGGACGCTAAAACGAACCGACCGTGCCTTCGCGTTGCCGAGGGTGCTCATAAGTGGATAGTATGGGCTTACTTATTACAACGTGTGCCGCGTCCGGGAAGCGTGGTGCCGCTCATTGGGAGGAACAACATGAAAAAGAAGCTGCTGCTTGCGCCCCTCATGGCCGTCTTGGTTGCATGCGTGGTCGTGCTTTCCGGCTGTGGAGGTCCTTCGGTTGAGGAGCTCATCACCGAGGATCTTACGACGCAGTTTGACGAGGTCAAGAACGGTGGCGACGACTTCCTCTCTGGCCTGGAGGAGGCTTCGGGCGACGAGTTCGAGCAGCTGGGTATCGATCCCAAGGAGTATGCCAAGACCTATCTCGAGGGCTTTGACTACAAGATCGGCGACGTGACGGTCGACGAGGACAAGGGTGTCGCGACCGCCGAGGTCTCTATCACATGCAAGTCTATGAACAAGATCGTCGAGGACTTCTCCACCCAGTATCAGGAGAAGGTTGCCGCGCTTGATACGGTTCCTTCCGATGACGAGCTGTACAAGATGGCCGGTCAGGTTATGGTCGATGTGACCAAGGCCACCGAGCCCAGGAAGACCACGGTTATTTTCAAGTACACCTGCAACGACGATGGCGAGTGGTCTGCCGACGACTCCGTCAACTCCGAGATGATGGATGCAATGCTGAGCTAGTTCGTTGCGGCGTTTTACCAAACGCCGCAACTGCTCGACGTTGCGCGGGCACCAGAGCGACAACTTGTCATTCAAAGAGGACGGCATGACCAGAAGGTCTATGCCGTCCTCTTTTCATGCCAATTTGTTCGCTCTGGCGACCGCTCGCTGACGTTGTCAGAGCATCGGCGTTGCCTTGGCCGTTGGAAATAATCCCAGATGTAGTCGTTGGGGACGTTCTTAAATGACTAGTCATAAGGGACACTCTTGCCGGCACTTGGGGACAGTCCCTAAGTGCCGGCAGATTGGGACACTTCTTTGCAAGATGGCGCTGAAGATTGTCCCCGACGACTAGTCGTTTAATGCATCAGTTTCTGTCGAGTCGGTGCTTCTTGCGGGTTGCCCGTATAATGGTTTGCGTATGAACCGCAACCAAGGAGTTCCAGTTTATGGACCAGAGCCTTTTTAAATTCGACCTGATCGCAGAGGACCCGACGACGCATGCGCGTGCCGGCGTGCTGCACACCCCGCACGGCGACATCGAGACGCCAATCTTCATGCCCGTGGGCACCAAGGCAAACGTCAAGGGCATTCCTACCGAGACCGTCAAACAGCTCGGCGCCCAGATCGTGCTTGCCAATACCTATCATCTGTCCATGCGTCCCGGCGAGGACACTATCGCCGAGCTGGGCGGCCTGCACAAGTTTATGAACTGGCACGGTCCTATCCTCACCGACTCGGGCGGTTTCCAGGTGTTCAGCCACAACGACGCCGTCAAGCTCACCGACGAGGGCGTGCGCTTTATCGTCAACGATTACGACGGTCGCCACGTGTTCTGGACGCCCGAGGACAACATGGAAATCGCCATGAAGCTCGGCTCCGACATCTGCATGCAGCTCGATCAGTGCCCGGGCTATCCCGCCACGCGCGCCTACGTTGAGCGCGCCGTTGAGCTGTCGAGTATGTGGGCCGAGCGCTGCTATAAGGCGCATAACCGCGACGACCAGGTGCTCTTTGGCATTGTTCAGGGCGGCATGCACCTAGATCTGCGCCTGCGCTCGCTGCGCCATCTGGAGGAGTGCGGCGACTTCCCCGGTTACGGCATTGGCGGCTACTCGGTGGGCGAGGACCACGAGACCATGTTCGAGACCCTGGCACCGCTCGTAAGCGAGTACATGCCCAAGCACAAGCCGCGCTACCTGATGGGCGTCGGCAACCCCACCACCCTCGTGCGCGGTGTGGGCGTGGGTATCGACATGTTCGACTGCGTGCTGCCGACGCGTACGGGCCGCATGGGTACGGCGTTCTCCAGCGAGGGTCGCCTTAACTTCCGCAACGCGCGCTTTGCGCACGACGACGGCCCCATCGACCCCACCTGCACCTGCCCGGTGTGCACGGGCGGCTACAGCCGCGCGCTCATCCGTCACATGGTCACGCAGAAGGAGATGCTCGGCGGCATTCTGCTTTCGATGCACAACATCTACTACCTGCTCAACCTTATGCAGCGTGCCCGCCAGGCCATTATCGAGGGCCGCTACGGCGCGTTTGTGAGCGACTGGATGAACAGCCCTGCGGCGGTGGATTACTAAGGGCGACAGACACGCTTGCAGAGCGTGGGCAATGGCAAAGGCTGAGCGGCAACCGCTCGTCACATTTGCTGACACCGGCTGCGCGACCGCTGACCGATAGCTTGCAAGCACTTGATGCATCGTGGGTACCATACCGAATAGTTGATGTTCGGGCGGGTGTTTGGCGCATGGCGTCGACCCCGCCCGCTTTTCTTTTTCTCGATAGGAGTACCCATGATTAAGAACGAGAATGTCGAGGGCGAGCCTGCCTACGACGAGACGTACCGCCGCGGCCCCGTGGTCATGCGCGGCCCCATGATTCCTAAGGACAACACCTACGCCAACCTGCTGGCGCCCGAGGAGTCGACCGACTGGCTGCATGCCGATCCGTGGCGCGTGCTGCGCATCCAAGCCGAGTTTGTCGATGGTTTTGGCGCGCTTGCAGAGCTTGGTCCTGCAGTGACCATCTTCGGCAGCGCCCGCACGCCTAAGACCGATCCGCTCTACAAGGCGGCGCGTACCGTCGGGCGCAAGATCGCGCAACGTGGCGTGGCGGTCATCACCGGTGGCGGCCCCGGCATCATGGAGGCGGCCAACAGGGGGGCGGCGAGTGCCAACGGCAAGTCGGTCGGCTTGGGTATCGAGCTTCCGCACGAGCAGGGGCTCAACAAATACGTGAACCTGGGTATGGACTTCCGCTACTTCTTTGTGCGTAAGACCATGTTCGTTAAGTACAGCTCGGGTGCCATCGTGTTCCCCGGCGGTTTCGGCACGCTCGACGAGATGTTCGAGGTGCTCACGCTGGTGCAGACGCACAAGGTCAAGCGCATGCCGCTCGTACTGGTGGGCAGCGAGTACTGGCAAGGCCTGTTCGACTGGCTCAACGGCCCGGTGATGGATGCCGGCATGATTAGCCCGCTCGATCCAGACCTCGTCCACATCACCGACGACCTCAACGAGGCCGTCGACATCGCCCTGAGCGGGTTGATATAGGGCGAGCGTGCCTGTCGTTGTAGTATTGTGAATGGCAGATTGATGCTATTTAACATCAGTCTGCCATCTAAATTGGGTATACTGATGCAAAAGACGAGGCGAGGAGGTCCCGTATGTCCACTGCAACGGTTAAGCCTACGACGGTTCGCATCGAAGAGGGGCTCAAGGAGCAGGCGACTGAGTTCTTGGATACGGTTGGTCTAAGTCTCAATTCGTATCTCAACCTTGCTGTTCGGCAGCTGGTAAATCAGCGAAAGATTCCTTTTGAGATCGTAGGAAGGGCAGAGGTGCCCAACGAGGCGACGAGACGCGCCATGGTGATCGCCGAGGCTCATGAGTTGGGGATTTTGACGGACGACAGCCCGTCATTCAATAACGCTGATGAGCTTATATCGTTCCTCGATGAGGACTAGCGATGTTTGAGATTAAAGTCGAGGCTCAGTTTAAGGCGGATTACAAACGGACGATGCGCATCCATCCGCAGCTAAAAACCGAGTTTAGGGCGGCGGTCGCAGAGCTTGCAGCTCACGGCTCGCTTCCCGCGGAATATGGCGCCCATGAGCTTTCAAACCCGGGCGGCAACTACAACGGCCACATCGATTTCCATCTATCCGATGGCTTGGTCGACGTGGTCGTTCTCTACTTGCCGCATAAGACTAATCCTGTGATCCGGCTGGTCAGAATGGGCTCTCATGAGGAGCTGTTCCAGGGTCCGCAGGGCTGATTGCCGATTTCTAAGTTGCGGTGGAATAGGGATTGATTGGCGGCTGATAAGCCAAAAACAGTCCCTATTCCACCGCAAGAGGTAAAGGTGCCCCTAGTGGATGGGTTGGTAGCGGGGGCAGTAGCTGATGGCGATGGCGTCGACGCCTACATGGGTGGCGATGGTGCAGCCGATGGGGCCGGTGCCGGCGTCTTCGTAATCCTGGCCCGCGAGTGCCTCGTTGACAAGCTCCTGCTCCTCGGCGGCGCCGGTCGTGAGCACACGCACGCTTGAGCCCGGGTGCTCGTCCAAAAACGCGAGGCAATCTGCCATGGTGTTGGCGACGATGCGCTTGGCGCCGCGGCCCTTTTTGATTGCCTTGATCTCGCCAGACTGCCACTCCGGCGAAACGGCCAGGCGAATGTTGAGCATCTGCGTCAGCTGGCCGGCGAGCTTGGGGGCGCGGCCGTTTTTGACCAGGTTTTCGAGCGTGCGGGGAATCAGCAGCAGGTGGGCGTCGGGCAGCATCGCGCGGATCTGCGCCTCAGTCTCGTCCAGGCTGCGGCCGTCCTCGCGCATGGCCAGCGCGTCCTCCACCAGCAGGCCTTCGAACACATTGGACGCCACCAGAATGGAGTTCTGGTTCTCAGCAAAATGG
>URTL01000107.1 GCA_900550785.1 uncultured Collinsella sp.
ACGGCTCGACGCTGCAAACGCCCCTAAGCGGCAATCTGACGTTCAATCGTCGGGCATGACCAAAAGGTCAATGCCCTCCTCTTTCACGTCACCTTGCTCGCTTAGGGGCGTTTTCGCTGTCGTTGCCAAGACACCGGCGTTGCCTTGGTCGCAAATAGTCATTGGGGACGCTCTTTAATGACTAGTCGTTTAAGAACGCCCCTTAAGAATGACCCCAATGACTACACTCAAAAACGGCGCCCGTCGGTGATGTTGCGGGCGGGCGCCGTTGTCGTGTAGACGCTATTTGTTGAGTGCGTGCGTTCGAGCTCGCATGCTATAGCGAGTCGATAAAGCGCTGTTGGGCGGCGCGTCCTGCCTCGTCCCACTTAAAGACGCCGGCGTTGTCGAGCACGTGGCCAAACACCACGCCGACCTCTTCGTGCAGGATGTCGATGGCGTTGTCGGCCGTAAGCTCGTCGGCGCGGCGGGCAAAGACGTCCTCAGCCCATGCGGCGTGGCTGCGGCAAAGGTCGTCGCCCTCGAGCGCGCCGGCAAGGTCGTAGCTGGCATCTGCCTTGGCCGCCAGCAGGTGCTCGCGGACAGCGCCGAGCTCGGGAACCAAGCGCGGCGGCAAAATGGCCAGGCCCATGACCTCGATCAGGCCGATGTTCTCCTTTTTGATGTGGTGGTACTCAGCATGCGGATGGAATACGCCCAGCGGATGCTCGTCGGTCGTGATGTTGCAGCGAAGCGCCAGGTAGGCCTCGTAGATTTCGCCGCCGGCGTTGCCGCGGGAGTCGACGCGGCGGATGACGGGCGTCACGGTGTTGTGGGCCACGCCGTCGGCCGTGTGTGCGATGACGCCAACCGACTCATCGGTCCACTCGCGCCAGGCAAGGATAATCTTCTCGGCGGCGTCGAGCAGCTGGGCGCGGTCGTGCGATCGTAGTCGCAGCACCGAAAGCGGCCACTGTAACACGGTACCGATGACCTGGTCAAAGCCCGGCACGCTAAACTGCGAGACCTCGGCGGCGTGCATCATGGGGAACTCGTGCGCGCCGCCCTGGAAGTGGTCGTGCGACAGAATCGAGCCGCCCACGATGGGCAGGTCGGCGTTGGAGCCAATGAAGTAGTGCGGGAACAGGTCGACAAAGTCGAGCAGGCAGGTCAGCCCCTTGCGGTCGACGTGCATCGGACGATGCTCGGAGCTCATGGCAATGCAGTGCTCGTTAAAGTACGCGTACGGGCTGTATTGGAAGCCCCAGCGCTCGCCGTCGAGCTTAATGGGGATAACGCGCAGATTCTGGCGGGCGGGATGGGCGCCGCCGTCGGCTGCAGCGGAGCGTCCGGGATAGCCTTCGTTTTCGATGCAGAGCTGGCAGGCGGGATACTTCTCGCCCGTGTTTTTGGCGGCGCCGGCCGCGGCAATATCGCGCGGGTCCTTTTCGGGCTTTGACAGGTTGATGGTAATCTCGAGGTCGCCCCAGTTGGTGGGGGTGCTCCATTTGATGTTGCGCGCGATGGCGGCACGGCGCACGTAGCCGGCGTCGCAGCACAGGCCGTAGAACCAGTCGGTCGCGGCGCGGGGCTCGTTGACGCCCATGCGTCCGTTGAACTCCTCGTTTACAACCGAAGGCCTTGGCATGAGCGCGCCCATGATGCGCATGGCGATGCGGTCGCGGCCCGATGCCGTGTCCTCGGCGGCGCCGTTGGCAACAGCCGCCTCGGCAAGCGCGGCAAGTGTGCCTTCAAGGTCAAAGTTGGGCAGGGTGTCGGGGTGCAAGAGCGAGAGTTTCTCGACCTGGAGCGCCCAGGCCATGTCGAGCGCCGGGCCCGTAGCACCGATGCACTCGAGAATGGTGTTATACGCCCAGATGCGATCGTCCTGGCCGATCATCGATCGGTGGATAGCGTACTCGATCAGGTTCTGCGCGGCCTCGCGCACGTCAGTCATTACAGCCATGCCGCGTAAGCCCCCTTGTCAGAAATTGCGTAGTGGCGGGCAGAGCCCTCGCCCAGCCAGCCGTTCATCTTGGTGATAAAGGTGTCGACCAGGTCGAGCGGCACGAAGGCCTGGATGGTGCCACCAAAGCCGCCACCGTGGATACGGACGGCGCCACGGCCGTCGAGCACGTGCTCGGCCAGTGCCAGGGCATACATCGAGGGCTGCTCGGAGCCCAGCTTGGCAACGACATTCTGTAGGTACATGGCAGAGCTGGCGCCGGACTCGCGCGTCAGGACCAGGAACTGATCGATGTCGCCGGCGTTCAGGGCAGCCCAGCGCTTATCGACCAGGCCGTTTTCGTACCAGTAGTGAACGGCGCGCAGGCAGGCGCGGTCGCCCAGCTTGGCGCGCAGCTCGGGGAGCTTGGCGTCAAAGTCCGCCACGTTTACCTCGCACAGGCGTGCCTTGCCAAACTCGGCGGCGACGTCCTGCATCTCGCGCGGAACGGCGGCGTAGTCTTCGGTGGCGGCCACGTGGTCGGCACCGACCTTAACGAGCACGAGAGCATAACCGTGATCCTCAAAGTTGAGCTCGAGCTTCTGGGTTTTAGGCTGAGCCTGATCCTCAAAGTCCATGTAGGCGAGGCCGCCCAAGCAAACGGCGGCCTGGTCCATCAGACCGCAGGGCTTGCCGTAATAGTTGTTCTCGGTGCGCTGGCTCATCTGGGCGAGCGTGACGGGCTCAATGGCGGGCGCGCCCCAGAGCGTCTCCATGGCACGACCGTACGCGGCTTCGACGGCGGCAGAGCTGGAAAGGCCGCCGCCCGAGGGGACGGAGCAGGTAAAGGCAAAGTCGAAGCCTTTGGGCTCAACGCCAAGGGCTGCGATTTCGTGGGCCATGCCGCGGACGAGGCTCGCGGACGTGCCCTTCTCGGACTCCTGAACGTCTAGCGTGTCGAGCGCGATCTCAAACGTGGGATAGCCCTCGTCGGCTACGCGAACCTTGTTGGAATCGGTTGCCACGGCGATGCCGTCGACGGCGACATCGAGCGAGCCGGCGATAACGTGGCCACCCTCGTGGTCAGTGTGGTTGCCGCTGATCTCGGAGCGGCCGGGCGCGTGCACGTAGAGCACCTGGCGGTCGCCGATGGGGCCAAACTCCTCCTCGAACAGCTTGGTGAGCGTGGCGAATGTCTTTTCGTCGGGGGTGGTCATGGGAGTCCTTTCCTTGGCGCGCCCGGGTGGGTTTTGCGTCGTTATGAGTACGTTAACAACTTAAAGCGGCATGAACCAAGTGTTCACGATACCGCACGTTACGGGCTATGTTAACGTACTCATAACACATCGCTTGTCACTTTTTGAGAATCTGGTAATCGGTAGAAATTCAGCCGTGAACGGTACTGCCGTATGGACTTATAAAGCAGAAGAGATGCAGATAGAAAAAGTAGAGTACGTTAACATGCGTCCGACGATAGCGGGCCTCGGCGCGGGATGTATTTCTGCCCGGGCCGGCATTCACGCTATTCAGATCTCGCAAGGGTGAAGGTGATCCTGTGGCAAGGCGCCCGTCCAACGATACCAGTTCGCGTCCGGTCTCCATGGCCGACGTCGCCCGCGCTGCCGGCGTTTCGCAGCAGACGGTTTCGCGCGTCGCCAACGGCTTGCCTAACGTTAACGAGCAGACGCGCCAGCGCGTGCAGGCCGCTATGCAAAAGCTCGGCTTTCGTCCGAGTTATGCCGGTCGCTCGCTGCGCGACGGCCGTTATCATTCGGTCGGCCTGTGCGTCAACGATGTCACCAAGTTTGGCAACCTCTCAATGATCGACGGCATCGCCAGCGCTGCTCGCGAGCATAATTGCGCCATCACGCTGGTCGAGATGTCCAAGACCGAGGAGTTTTCGCTTGCCGAGGCCACGCGTCGTATGGCCGCATTGCCGGTGGACGGCATCATCATCGGTATGAGTCGCATGGCGCCCGATTTTGAGACGTTTGATCCACTGCCGGGCATTGGCACGGTCATCGTTACCATGTACGCGCACCCGCGGGTGACCACGGTCGATTCCGACCATTACGGCTGCTCGCTATTGCTTATGGATCACCTGTTTGAGCTAGGGCACGAGCAGATTCGCTATATTGGCGGCCCGTCATTCTCGGTCGACGAGCAATTTCGTCGCGCCGGTTGGCAGGATGCACTCGAGCGTAAACACATCGAGCCGGCAGAGCCGCTCGAGGGCGACTGGTCTGCCAACAGCGGCTACGAGGCCGGCAGGTACCTGGCCGAGCACGATCGCACCATGACGGCGATTTACGCGGCAAACGACCAGATGGCAAATGGCGCGATTGCAGCGCTGCGCGATAGCGGTCTGCGCGTGCCCGAGGACGTGAGCGTGGTGGGCGTCGACGATTCGCTCGATGATTTTGTGGCACACAACGAGCTCACGACCGTTCGATTCGATTTGCATCAGCGTGGACGCGAGGTGTTCGAGCACGCGGTTCCCAAGGCGGGGGCAACGGACAAAACCGTTGCCATTCGTATTCCCGGCCAGCTTATCGTTCGACATACCACGGCAGCTCCGCGCACATAGTTTTTGCAGGTCAATGGCGATATATTCCGCCTCAATAACAATCGATAAGGATGCTGGCAGATAGCCGTGGCTATGAAGACGAGTGCTATGATAGACGGGCTCTTTTGTCTATCTAGGAGGCTTTGCCTGATGGAGATCACCAAGGATATCCGCTACATTGGCGTTAACGATCACGACATTGACCTGTTCGAGGGCCAGTACGATGTGTCCGAGAACGGCATGGCATACAACAGCTACGTTATCTTGGGCGAAAAGATCGCTGTCGCCGATTCAGTCGACGGCGGTTTTGTTGACGAGTGGCTCGGCAACCTCGAGGCCGTGCTCGATGGCCGCACGCCCGACTACCTGATCGTCCATCACATGGAGCCCGATCACTCCGCCGGCATCGCCGCCTTTATGGAGCGCTATCCCCAGGCGCAGATTGTTGCCAGCATGGGCGCCTTCCGTATGATGGTCAACTACTTTGGCACCGACTTCCCCGAGCGCAAGATGGTCGTCAAAGATGGCGACGTGCTCGACCTGGGCGGCCACAGCCTAACCTTTGTCGGTGCCCCCAATGTTCACTGGCCCGAGGTGCTCTTCTCCTACGAGTCCACCGACAAGGTGCTCTTTAGTGCCGACGGTTTTGGCAAGTTTGGCGCCAACGACATCGAGGATCCCGAGGGCTGGGCTTGCGAAGCGCGCCGTTACTACTTTGGCATCGTCGGTAAGTTCGGCAAGTTCGTGCAGGCCGTCCTCAAGAAGGCCGCCGACCTGGACATTCAGATCATCTGTCCGCTCCACGGCCCCGTACTGACCGAGAACCTGGGCTATTACCTCGACACCTATAACACCTGGTCGAGCTATCAGCCCGAGGACGAGGGCATCACGATCGCCTATGCGAGTGTGTATGGCCATCTGAAGGCTGCCGTCGAGGAGCTCGCCGCAGCGCTTGAGGCTCGCGGCCAGAAGGTCTCCGTCTTTGACCTGGCTCGCGACGACATGGCCGAGGCCGTTGAGGATGCGTTCCGCTACGACCGTCTGGTGCTCGCTTCCATCACCTATCAGGGTGAGATCTTCCCGTTCATGAGCACCTTTATCCATACGCTTGCCGAGCACGCCTATCAGAACCGTACGGTGGCACTCGTCGAGGCCGGCTCCTGGGCGCCCACTGCTGCCAAGGTTATGGCCAAGGAGCTCGAGGGCATGAAGGACATCACCTTGGCGCAGAACAAGGTGACCGTGCTGGGCTCGCTCAACGACGCCTCGCGCGCTCAGATCGAGGTCCTCGCCGACGAGCTTTCCAAGTAGCGATATTTCGCTTTTAACGAGCAAAACCACCACAAAGGGGACAGGCACCTTTGTGGTGGTTTTTGTTTAAGCGCCGGCGATGACGAGATTTGGGCGGGCGTCGTCGACGGTCTCGGCGATTGAGGTGGCGACGGCGCCATCGGGATCACGGTCCATCACGATGGTGTCGACATCGGTCAGCTCGGCAAAGCGGTACATGCCGCGTCCGTTAACCTTGCTAGCGTCCATGAGGGCGACGCTTTGATGGGCTCCGGCGATCATAGCTGTTTTGGTCTCGGCCATCTGCGGAAAGTCGGTCGTAAAGCCGCAGCCGGGAACAAAAGCGCCGGGGCACATGACGGCAAGGTCGGCATGGACCATTTGGAGCGCCTGCATGGTGAGCGGTCCGTACAGATAGCGATGGCCTTTGCGCAGTGCCCCGCCCAGCATGACGACATCGACTGAGGGCATGCTCTCGTCGATGTAATCGGCAATGGTAATGTCTGCCGTGATGACGGTGATACCGTCGCGCTGATCGAGGAGCCGGACGAACTCGAGCGCCGTGGTGCCCGAGTCGACGAGTAGGGTGTCGCCGTCATTGACGAGCTCGATGGCGCTTTGTGCGATGGCCTGCTTGGCGGCGACGTTGACATTGATGCGGCGATCCTGGGTGGATACGGTCAGTCGCTTCTGGAGTGACACGGCGCCGCCGTGCGTGCGGCGCAGCTTGCCGGACTCGGCGAGCGCGTCCAGGTCGGCGCGGGCGGTAACGGAGGACACGCCAAAGGTCTGGGCGATTTCTGCTACCTGCACCGAGGCGTTATGTTCGAGCATCTCCATGATGGCGGCA